>JAXMAQ010000015.1:0-126030 GCA_046350335.1 Planctomycetota bacterium | reverse complement strand
GCCAACTTTGAGATTCTTCTCGACCGACTTGTCGGCGAGTTCGAACATCTTCTTGGTGGTCGGGCCGTCGACGGTCGTCGGCTTCTCCATGAAGACGTTCACGCCCTTTTCGATGGCGTAGTTGAAATGGACCCAGCGGAAGGCGGGGGGGGTTGCGAAGATCACCACGTCGCCGGGACGGAGGCAATCGATCGCTTTCTTGTAGCCGTCGAAATCGACGAACTGCCTCTCCGGCGGAACGTCGACCTGGTCCGGATGTTCCTTCTTGAGATGCTCGTAGCTGCCGTAGAGCTTGTCCTTGAAAACGTCCGCCATGGCGACCAGCTTGATCGGTCCACTTTTCGTCGAGAGAGCATTGACGACCGCCCCGGTGCCGCGCCCGCCGCATCCCACAAGTGCCACCTGAATGGTGTTGTCTTCTCCGGCGTGCACCTGGGGAACCGCCAGGCTCGCCAACGCGGACGCCGCCAGTATTCGACCGGACGTTCCCAGGGCCTCTCGGCGAGTCATCCCGCCATTTGTCGTTTCATTCATGCTCTTTCGTCTCCTTCGGATCGTCTATTATCCACGCAGCAGTAACGTTGGTGTGGTTCCGTGCAAGCAAAATCGGCGGGGCAATTGAATCGTTAGCCAACTTCAAAGCGACTTACGCCGCTCTGTAAGTACTTCACGAGGAAGCCCGGCGTTTCGTTCGGGGAGAGACGGTCGCGGGTTGAACGTTTGCCGACCGACCTGGCAACGGCCTCTCTCCGTCAATTCTCCACATCTTAACCCAAAAAACATCCTTGAATACTGCAGTTACGGCGAGATTGGCAAAAAAGATGGCGGAAGCGGACGCGTTCCAACAAGAGGTCCGCCAACGTGTTTCTTTTTTTGATACCGATCGTCGTTGATCAACAATTCCTCGGCGGAGTAATCGGAAGGTGACCTCGTCCCGAGCTTCTTCGGCGTCTCGTGGGCTACTTTTCCGCCGTCTGAACAGACTGTGGCACGTCGAGCGTCAGAAGGAGCTTACCGTCGTCTCCATTCCAAACGAAGATCTTGCCGTCCTGGGCGCCGGAAGCGATCCGCTTGCCGTCCGCACTGACGGCCACGCAATAAAGATACTCCGTGGCGCCGCCGAAACCGCGAGCGATCTGGCCATTGTCGGTGTTGACGAACCGGGCTTGGCGATCCCCGCAACTGGTGGCGAGCAGAGCGGACACGCCCACCCATTCCAACCCGGTCACCTGCTTGCCGAACCCGCCGATGGTCCGAATCTGTTCTCCCGACTCGTAGTTCCAGGTCTTCACCGAGTTATCGGCCCCGGCGGTGGCGATCTGCTTGCCATCCTTCTTCCACCCCACCCCCAAGAGATGGTGCGTGTGTCCCTCGAAGGATTTGAGGAACTTCCCGGTCCCCACTTCATGAACCTTGAGAAACTTGTCGCCGGAAGCGGAGGCGAGCAATTTGCCATCCGGACTGAACGCGACGCCGAACACCGTGTCGCTGTGGGCGTTCTGGATCGTCTGCAGGGGCTGCCGTTTTCCGAGGTCCCAGACCATCAATTCCCCGGAAGCCGCGGGAACACCTCCTCCGGTCGCGAGCAGGCTGCTATCGGGACTGAAATCCAACGCGAGCACCCTTTCGGTAAAGGGAGCGAGATCCTGGGAATCCCCCCACCCGGCCGTCGTTTCCCATACTTTGACCGATTTATCCCCAGATGCGGAGATGAGCATTTTCGCGTCCCCGCCGAACGAGAGACCGTAAATCGGCCCCGAGTGACCGGCGATCGAGTAGAGGAGTTGAGACGTCTTCAGGTCCCAGACCCGGATGCTATTGTCCGCGGCCCCCGCCGCAACCGCGGTGCCGTCCGGGCTGACCGCGAGGGACAAAACGGGCTGTGCGTGCCCCGTCAAAGTCCCTTTGAGCGCGCCGTCGGCAAGCGACCAGATCTTGACGGTTTGGTCCGCGCCCCCGGAAACGAGCGTTTGACCATCCGCGGTGACGGCGAGCCCGGCGACCGCGGCTCCGTGGGCCAGATCACGAATCTTGGCACCGTCCGCGAGATTCCAGACCATGATCACGCCGTCTTCGGATGCGGACACGACCTTGTCGCCGGCAAAGACGATCTTTGCCACCGGCTTGGCATGGCCCGTTAGCACTCGTTCCGGCTCGATCCCTTTGCCCTCCGCCGCTGCCGCTCGAAGTTTGTCAATGTCCCACAGCCGAATCGCCGGGTCCGCGCCGCCGCTGGCCAACCAATGGCGATCGGCACTGAACGCCACGGAAAGCACCTTGTCGCCGTGCCCCCCCAGCGTGCCCAGGAGTCGGCCGGAAGCGGTCTGGAACACGCGCGCATACTTGTCGGCACAGGCGGTCGCCAAGAGAGAGCAGTCGGCAGTGAGGGCCAGGCCGTGAATCGGTGCCGGGTGTCCCGCCATTTCCCTAAGCGTGGTGCCGGTGGCGAGATTCCAGACGCGAACGGTTTGATCTTCCGATGCCGTTGCCAACAGTCCACTGACGGCATTGACGACGACGTCGAGGCACGGGGGAGGAGTGGCCGGCAAGCAGCCGTTGTTCCCTTTTCTGCTTGGGGAACCTGCCACAGTTTCACCACCTGGTAACCGCCGGCGGCGATCCATTGGCCATCGGGGCTGAGTCGAACGGACTGCACGAGGTCCTGGTGTCCCGTGAGTTGCGCGCGAAGGGAACCGCTCGGCAGGTCGTAAACGAATACCTGGCTCGCGCGGCCGGCAATCAAGGTAGAGCCTGCCCCATCCATGTCGAGCGTACACCGGATGCACGCCGGGGGAGGGAATTGAGCAGGACTTCTTTTTCACCCGCTGCTGGAGTCAGGTTCCTCGCCCGGCTTGGCCCCTGGTCGATCCATGTCTTGAGTGATCGACAGTTCCCGAGGCGTAAGCGGCTTTTCCTTGGGTGGCATGATCGGCTTGGCGGCGTGTGAGGCCACCCGTACTGATCAGACTCTCTCCACCCTTGCCGGCGATCAACGAAGGACCTTCTTCCCGCCGCGAAGGATGGCTTCGACCGTCAGGACGTCCAGGTCACTCCTCCGCCAAACCCCTTCCTCGTCGTGACAAGTCATGCACTTTTCCGCAAGAATCGGAAAAAGACGTGGCTTGTCGAAGAGGATCGGTTCTTTAATGTCTTCGACCGATTCAAACGGAATGACGGTGGCGGCCGGCGCATCCGCGGCACGGGACCATTGACCCCGAACGAATAGCCAATAGGGTTGTCAAAGGCTAGCAACGCCGCCAACGACTTTTTTGGCGAGAATCTGTCCTGAATGGAGTGGCGGGACACGGAGGGAATGTCGTGATTCATGGTGGCACGCAAGGTTTGAAGCTTGAGGGTAAGTCAACGGATCGTCGGACAAATCATCTCCTGACAAAGCAACCGGGAACCGTCCCGGTGCCTCGTGGGGTCCATAACCAGTAGGCTCCGGCAAACGAAGTGAACGAGACTTCGAGGCGACGTTACTTGGAAAACCACGTCCTCGATTGCCGCTCGGAAAAGCAACGCCGTGGGCCGGTGCCAATTCATGGACGCCTGAGCCGCCAAGGTTCTTCAAGCGAGTGGTCCCAGCGACACGATATTGCTTCTCCGATGCTCTCTAGTTTATCGACCTGCGCGCTATTTGTGTAATATTCCGCTCCGCTTCCGAAAGAGAACAGGAACCCCGCGAGTTCCCCAGTATGCACCCCAAGGATTTCTCAAAAACCTTGCGGGCACTCATGGTCTGGCGAGAGTCATGTCCGCTTTCCGCCCTACCTGCGGGAATGGGCAGGGTGAGGGGGCTTCACTCCCTTTTCCGAATGCCAGGGAGAGTCCGCCGGTGACGTGGAGGTATTCCTCACAAAATTATTCTCTCCAGACTCTTGCGCGAGACGAGTTCGCGAAATCGAGAAAAGTGAAGGGCCGTCGCCAGACAAGGACCGGCACCGTGACATCCCCGGTCGGGGTGGGCATTGACCAGAACATGCGGCTTCGGCGGTTTGTTGTGTCAGATGTAACGAGTTGATCGCTTCCTGTCGACCAGAATGCTCCTGTTTCGAGTCCGATGCGTGGAGCGAACGCATCAAATCGCCCGAGGTTCGTAATGCCGTCTAACGTTTGCTCTGCATCAAAGTCGCAAACCATCCTACGCGAATCCTGCCACGCTAACCGAGGTTTTGTAGGGCGAGTGCTACCCGTCACGTTATTTCGGGAGGGCGCGAGACGACAGCTGATCGAATGTTCCTCGTCACAAACGCCAGTCGCCCCCCAAATTCAAACTGTTGGTACTCTCTGCCGCACGGAAATGTCGGCAATGCGTACGCTGTATGTCCTTGATTACGAAAGGATCAATTGTGCGACATGTCATCGCGTTCGTCACTCTGGCGAGCCTTCTCGCCAATACCGCGCTGAGGCGGAGCTGATCAGCTATGGACCACACCAGTGGGAAGGTCGCTGATCATGGCAATGGGCACTTCTACGAATTCTTCATAACGCTAGATCCCAAGATGCCTCAGGATCAGATCTCCTGGTTCCAGCGCGGGACTCCGCGGCAGCCGCCACGCTATTCGGTACTCCGGACATCTCGCTACGGTCACCTCGTATGAGGAAGATGAGTTCCTCCGACGCATTTCGAAGCACTCCTCGAGATCCGCAACTACCCCACGACATATGGCGATTTCGTCTGGATTGGGCCTCGCCGATACCACCTCCGAGGGGACGTTCCAATGGATCACCAGAACCACTCACTCATCGAACTGGGCCTCGACCGAGCCCAACAATCTCACGTTCGACGAAGATTACGTACACTATTGGGTCCGCTACCAAGGCGATACACAGGACGGCTGGAGTTGGAATGACATTTATCCCACTCCTTCCAGCGGCGACGGCCGCTGGGGGTATTTCGTCGAGTACGATGTCGTACCCGACAAGTCATGCACTTTTCCGCAAGAATCGGAAAGACGTGTTTGTCGAAGAGGATCGGTTCTTTAATGTCTTCGACCGATTCAAACGGAATGACGGCGGCGGCCGGCGCATCCGCGGCACGGGACCATTGACCCCGCACGAATACCAAAAGGGTTGTCAGCGCTAGCAACGCCGCCAACGACTTTTTTGGCGAGAATCTGTCCTGAATGGAGTGGCGGGACACGGAGGGAATGTCGTGATTCATGGTGGCACGCAAGGTTTGAAGCTTGAGGGTAAGTCAACGGATCGTCGGACAAATCATCTCCCTGACAAAGCAACCGAACCGTCCCGGTGCCTCGTGGGGTCCATAACCAGTAGGCTCCGGCAAACGAAGTGAACGAGACTTCGAGGCGACGTTACTTAGAAACCACGTCCTCGATTGCCGCTCGGAAAAGTAATGCGGTGGGCTAGTGCTAATTCATGGACGCCGCGAGCGCCAAGGTTCTTCAAGCGAGTGGTGCCAGCGACACGATATTGCTTCTCCGATGCTCTCTAGTTTATCGACCTGCGCGCTATTTGTGTAATATTCCGCTCCGCTTCCGAAAGAGAACAGGAACCCCGCGAGTTCCCGTCCTCCCGTGTTCCCCTCTTGCCGCGCGGCATTGGACGCCGGTATAGTAGGACGCGTTGTGGATCACGGCTGAACGGAGGTCGTACCGTCGACCATGGGACCGGCACGTAGGTGTTGGTGGACCTGGCGTTCTCCAAAGGGCCGTCAACAATTCGGTGAAGCAGGAACGCGATATCGTGTATCGCGAGTTGGGAAGACGGTGAGAATCCGTCGCGGGGCCGCCGCTGTAATCGGCGAAGCTTGACAGCAGTATGTCACTGGTCCATCGAGACCGGGAAGGCGCTGTCCAGCGATCGAGCCGTAAGCCAGAAGACCGACCTGCCTCCATGTTCGCCATCTTGGCGAGTCCCTGTGCCCGAGCCGGCAGAAAGGTGTTTCGCATGTTCCCCGCCACGCGGTCTCGTACCGCGTTTACCCTCATCGAACTATTGGTCGTCATTGCCGTCATCGGCATACTGATCGCCTTGTTGCTCCCCGCAATCCAAGGCGCCCGGGCGGCGGCGCGCGACGTCCAATGCAAGAACAACCTCAGGCAACTGGTGCTCGCGACGCAGATGTACGCGGATTCGATGGGGGGGTATTATCCACCCGCGTCCGCGGACGTGTTTCAGGAAAATGGCGGCATGTACCGCTGGCATGGCACGCGAAAAGATCGGAATCCCTCGTCGCCGTTCGACGGATCCTTGGGGCCGTTGACCCCCTACTTGGAGGAGTCGAAGTCGATCAAGGGATGTCCCGAGTTCGTCTACTACCTACCCTGGACGGGGGACCAGACAACCTTCGAGGGAGGTTCGGGGGGGTACGGCTATAACCATGCGTATGTCGGCGGCACGTCATATAAGAATCCCTGGCCATGGATGTACATGGTCTCCTCCCGAATCAAGGACATCGCATCGGTCAGCCGAACGGTGGCGTTCGCGGACGCCGCTTTCGTGCAGCGCGAGAACGTCATCGAGTACGGTTTTCTCGAACCCCCCTTTTGGATCGATAATTGGACGCCGACCTGGAAGGAGTCCGAATATCGCTCGGATCCCTCCGTGCATTTTCGGCATTTCGGCGGGCGCGCGAACGTCGCCTGGCTCGACGGCCATGTGTCGGCGGCACGCATGAGCCACACCGTTCCCGAATACTCCGGGTATCCGGGAAGTTATCCCGGGAAGTTCCAAATCGGTTGGTTCGGCCCGAAGGATAGCAACATTCTTTTCAGCAACCGCGACAAACTCATCGACACGGAAACCCCATGAGAGCCCTTTGTGCGTTCGGAGTGGCGGTCCTCCTCGCCTGTGGCTGCGCCAAGGAAGAGCCACCGAAGATGGTCTCCCATCGCGTGCAATGGGTGGACAAACAGGGAAAAGTCTGGTTTGCCCCCGCCGTCACGCCCGCGGCCGACGATCCGGTTCATCAGCAACATCCGGAACCCGGTGTCGTTGCCCTTGACCGCAAAACGGGCAAGCGAACGGTCATCAAGGATCCGTCCGCCGTGGTGGAACAGCAGCGTGCCCTGCCGAGTCCGCGTTACATTTTCGTCACGGAAGCGGATGGGCGATAACCGTCGATCGCCGTTTTCTCGGTCTCCTGTTCGTTTCATCCACGGGATTCACGCGGACTTAATCTGGCAAGTTTAAGGCCCCGATTCCTGCGACATTCGTTCCAGCGATAAACGAAACGAGGCGCGTGGTTCGCACGCGCCTCGTGGAGTTTAACATTCGTAAATGTCGGACCGAGTTCTGGAGCATTGAACTTGGTCGTGACTTCCGAAAATCACTTGGCTCTCTTGGCACGAGAACGTTGTGCCGCCAGGACCGCTACGCCCGCGATGCCGAGCATGACAAGGCTGTTCACTTCCGGCACGGCGTGAATGAGGCCGACGCCCGCGAGATCGAATCCTCCCGAGCCAGTCGTTACCCAAGCGTCGTAGATCGGGTTTCCCAGCGAGTCGAGGAAGTTTCCACTTCCGGGAATGTCCACGATGCGAACGTAGTGGATGTTCATCAGGTCGACCAATCCCCCCACTACGAGTGGATCGAGAACGAGGGAGGCAAGATCGAAGGGAGTTCCCCAAGCACTGCCGAACGCGTGAACATGTTTGCCGGCAAGATTGTAAACATTAGTGGCGTCAAGCGGGCCAAAGCCGTTAGGAGCAGCGGTCAACGACACGCTGGGGAATCTTGCGAAGTTGGTGCCGTCCGTAGAGACTTCGACGTAGGCAAGTTCCGCGAAGGTCGAGGTCCCCGCAGTGAAGCTGTTTTCAAAGACGGCGAAGTCCGCGCCGTCGCCATTGACGATGGTCAGATCGAAGGTCAGCGTAATCTGCCCGGGCTGAACTCCCTGGTTGATCTGCGTCTGGTTGAGGTCTCCCAGCGAAACGATGTCGAGGTTATCGCCATTGACCGCCCCGAGAGCCTTATCCGGCGTTTGGAACCCCGATTGAACGCCGGGCGCGGGGAGGTAGTCTTGATAGCCGGTCGCCCAACCGACGAAGATCGGGTTGATTACGTTGTTGCCGCCGACCTTGCCGTCGCCATCGGGACCGACCCACCCGGGGACGCCTGGGTCATACGGATTGGACGCGTCTCCGAAGGAAGCGGAATACATGCCCGCGTAAGCTTGCGATCCAACGGAGCAAAGAGGCGATGAGAGCCGTGATGTTGAGAACGTTTTCATTTTCAATGTCTCCATTCCTTGAGCGAAAGTTTAGACCTTAGCGCGAAAGCGACGTTTGCAGACAGGGATTCCGACAACGCGCAGGCGGCGATCGCGAGCACGAGACTCGAGGCTTCCGGTACCGCGGTGACTTGTGCGACGCCGGGGAAACCGAAATCCGCGACATACGCCGCCCCACCGTGCGCGAGGGCGTTGCCGTCCGAATCGACGTAGGTCAGGAAGTTGCCGACATCCGGAGTATTTCCGGTGGCGAGCACCGCGAAGTTTTCGCCATCGCCGGGAACACCGTTCCACGCCCAGGACGTGGGCGTCCGCGCTATTGAAACTGAAGAGGACGTTGTCCGCGTCATCGACGTCGGTATCGAACGCCCCCCTGGAAGATCGGCCAGCTTGAAGGCATCCTCGCCGGGACAGGCTCGAACCACCGGATCGCGCTGGCGACCTGGTTTGCGGTGTAGGCGATCAGTTGTCCGGTGGTCTGGAACGTCGAGAAGTCGAGATCCGACGTGCCGTAGATCAGATTTCCTTCCGAGTCGAACGCGAGCCCCGCGGACAATCCACCGACGTCGGCGATCAGGTCGTGAGCGTTTAGGCCCGAGGTGTCGAGTAGCCAGATCCGGTTGGGATCGGGAAGGGAGGAGCTATTCAAGCCGGAGACGTAGGCGTTGCCATTGTAGATTCGAGGTCATAGTTACCGCCTAGCACCGCGCGCTGGTCCAGGTGCTGGTTGAAAAATCAACCTGGTAGATCCGGTCATCCGAATTGCCGATCACCGAAAAGCCGACCCACGCGGAATTTCCCGAGGGATCGAGTCGCACGAAACTGTTGAAGACCTGGTTGGAATAGGCGGCGAAATAGTCCGTGGGGTTGCCGAGGCCCGTGACGAGCGAACCTGCGAAATCGTAGATTCCAAGATTTCCACCCGTGAAACCCACAACCTCGTTTCCGGAGACGTCATAGCCGCCGAAATACGTCGAAGCGGCGACATCCTGGGCCGAGAAACCGGCAGAGGGGGCGACAAAGGCGGAATCCCACGCCATGGCGGGCGTGGCGATAAATGACGCCAGACTCAATATTGCCAACGATAGACGAACGTATTTGATCACTGCATCGATCCTTTGCATTGTGTAGATTTCAGAGACCAGCTCCGTGAAAAGTTCGACGCCGATTCTTCCTTAATCCCGAGGACGACACGAGGGATCGATGAAGGTGGTCATTCAACTTCGGGTTGGCCAGGCGCCAAAGTCCAAGAACGCACCGCGAGCCGAGGCTTTTCAACGAAAGGTGGAAAAGCCGCGGAAGCCTCGAAGGAGTCCAACGAAAATCGTGTTAGTCGTTCGGAGAATGCGACGGCGAAACAATCGGCCGCATCACCTCGTCCCGCGCAGAGGTGAAACTCCAAGGAGCGTCGGTAGGTCTTCTGACTTCCGAGCTAGAGCCAACCAGCCTTCTCGCCCGCTCACCTCGCGGTGGCATTGGCAATGGCAAAGGAGTGGGATGCCCTTCTAACACTCGGTTACAGCGGCGGGGCCGTCCCGGATTTTCACCGGTATTCCCTGTTTACCAACCCTCTCGGAGCACAACGAGGGTCAGTCACCGACACCCTGTCGATCGCACTTTAACCCTGTTTGCATCGTTGACAAGGGGCAAATGGGAAGTCGGGCGCCTCCTGCCATCGGGATTCATTCCGCAAGCATCGAAAAGATAAGCGGATCCCGGCATTCGGATGGCTTCTTCAATTTTCGAGTTCGAAGGAATCGAACGCTATTGGGCCGCTTCACGGATGCGGAGGCAGGTGGCGAGGAGGGGTTCCAGTTGAGAGAGAGGGATCATGTTCGGACCATCGCTGAGCGCCTTGTCGGGGTCGGGATGGGTTTCCAGAAAGACGGCGTCGCAGCCGACGGCGACGGCGGCTTTCATGAGATAGGGGACCATCTCCCGTTGGCCACCAGACTTGTCCCCGGCGGCACTCGGCATTTGCACGCTGTGTGTCGCGTCGAAGACGATCGGCGTGCCAAACTGACCCATCAGCGGCAAGGAACGAAAATCGGTGACGAGCATGCCGTAGCCAAAGGTAGTACCGCGCTCGGTAAGAAGCACGTCGTTGCAACCCCCCTCGGCAAGTTTGCTCACCACGTGGCGCATGTCCGCCGGCGCCATGAATTGACCCTTCTTGACGTTCACGGGCTTGCCGGTCTCGGCGGCGGCGATGAGCAGATCCGTCTGCCGTGCCAAAAAGGCCGGTACTTGCAAGAGATCGCATACCTTACCGACGGCGGCGGCCTGAACCGATTCGTGAAAGTCGGTCGTGACCGGTAGCGCGAGTTCCCGTTTGACCTTCGCCAGCACGCCGAGCCCTTTTTCAAGGCCGGGACCGCGAAAGGACTTCGCGGACGTCCGGTTCGCCTTGTCGAACGACGCCTTGAAGACCAGGTTGATGGCGAGGCGCGTGCACGTGGCCTTCAATGTCTCGGCGACGTGGAGGACCAACTCTTCGGACTCGATGACGCAGGGGCCCGCGATGATGGTAAAGGGCTGTCCCTTGCCACAACGGATGCCGCCGATGGAGACAGGATTGTTTGGCATGCGATTCCTTCGCCGCTTTTTCGATGAAACGTCAGGCTCCCTCGGGGAGCAAATCGACGAGGTCGGTAATGTCGATGATTCCGATGGGGCGATTCCGCTCGTCCAGGACCGGGATCTCGCTGAATTGGTAGTCCTTGATGAGCGTCAACGCTTCGAGCACCCGTTGTCCGGTGCGCATGGCGAGCGGGTGTCGCGACATGAACTCCCGAATGGGCCGATCAAAGGCGGAAAACTCTCGCCGTTCGAATAGTCGCGCCAGGTCGCTGTCGGTAAAGATTCCCTCGAGGCAGCCGTTCTCGTCGACGAGCATGATGGCGCCCGTGCGTCTTCCCGGTCGTTGCACGCGAACGAAGACTTCGTGAACGGGCTGCGAACTCTCGGCGACGCGGAGTTGGTCCCCGGTTCGCATGATTTCGTCGACCGACTTCAGTTTCTTGCCGAGACTGCCGGCGGGATGAAATCGCCCAAAATCCTCGTCGCCAAAGGCGCGCATCCGCATGAGCACGAATGCCAACGCGTCCCCAATCCCCATCATGACGGAACAACTGGTGCTGGGCGCCAACCCGATGGGGCAGGCTTCCTGCACGTTGCCGTAGATCACCGCGACATCCGCCATGCCCGCCAATCGACTGGATCGCCGGGAGGTGATGGCGACGAGCGAGGCGCCAATGTCCTTGATGGTCGGAAGGATTTGCAGTAACTCGTCGGTTTGTCCGCTGTGCGAGAAGGCAAGGACGACGTCGTCGGACGAGACGCGCCCCAAGTCGCCATGGACCGCCTCCGCGGGATGAAGGAAATGGGCGGGCGTCCCGGTTGACGCCAAGGTCGCGGCCACTTTCTGTCCCACGTGACCCGCCTTGCCGATCCCGGTTACGATGACGCTCCCCGGACTTTTGAAAACCAAAGCGACCGCTTGAAGAAAATCGTTGCCTAGCCGGCCCGAAACCTCGGCCAACGTCCGCGACTCAATGTCGAGGACTTCGCGCGCCATTTGAAGCTGTTGCTGAGGGGAATCCACGATCTCGGGAATCTTCAGACGTAACATGGAACGCCCTCCTTGCCGGTCGCACCCTGAAGCCGGCACCGCATTATGTCGCGAGCCCCACCTGTGTCAATGTACGCTACGGACGGCCTGGAGCGCGAACAGGAGCCCCGGAACCGACGAGGCTTGCCGATGAAGGGCCGTTTCGCGGTCATCGAGGAAATCGCCGAATGTTAATTCGCAGAAATTGTCGCTAAGCGAAATGTTAGTAAAAGGTTACGGACCATGTCCTGCCTGCGGACGCCGAGTCGGCGGATGCCGCTCACTCGCTCCAGATTCCCCACGTGGGGCTCGAAAAGGAGGCAGTATTCTTCCACGAATTGGATCGTCGTTGCAGAGAATAAATGCCTGCGCTCCAGGACTCGTGCGCGAAATGCCCGCGATTGGGAGACCGTGTCGAGGAACTCGCGGAGGCTCGCGCGGGAAGCGATCCGCCAACTCTTGCGGAAGAGATTCAACGTGGTCCAGAAGCCCATCGCTCCCACTTCGTTCTTGCCGTGCTGGCGGTAGAGGACGTGCGGTTCCGGAAGAAACTCGATGACCCCGGCCCCCGCGGCGCATAAGGCTAGCCACCAGTCGTGCATGACGGCATCCTCGGGCAGAGGGCACGCGAGATCGAGTAGCGAGCGGTTGACGCAGCAGGTGCATCCAGTCACAAAGTTTTGAACGAGGAGCGTCCGCAGGCCGTCTCTCTGGTGCCGGATGCGCTGATACGACATGAAGGAGGGGTGGCGAACTTGTAGCTTTTCGTCGGTGACGGCTAGATCGGCATGCACGAGGACGGGAACGTCCGCGCCCACGTTCGATTCCACGTCCGCCATTACTTGCAAAGTGCGCACGATCTTGTCCGGCCGCCAAACGTCATCCTGATCCGCCAGGAAAACGTAGTCTGCTTTGGCGTCGCGAGCCTTGGCGAGCAAGTCTCCATAATTCCCTGCCGCCCCGCGTCGTTGGTCGGCGTCCGGCAGCCTTCGAACGCGGGAATCCTCGCCCGTGAAACGATCGAGCAAATAGGGGGTTTCGTCCGCGGAGCGATCGTCGCGAATCCAAAGTTCCCATTCGGAATAGGATTGGTTTTGAATGCTCGCGATTTGCTCGCCGAGGAAAGCACTGCCGTTGTGCGTGCCGAGCAGAATAACGACGCGCGGCGAGTTGGGAATGGGTGGAGATTTACTTTTCCGGCGCCCGGAAGTGGTTTTCGCAAGCAGGTTCCGATGAAGATTCGAATCGTCGAGAACTTTTTGCGTCATGCGTTTTCAGCGCCCCTCGCGCCGTCCTTGGTGAGGGTAATCCATCTTTTATTGTAGCAAGATTTCCCCTGCCGAACACCTCGCGTGCCGAGTCCTGTTTTCTACCGCAAGAACGTCCGTCTAAATCGATTTCGTCGGACGTTGGTGATCGGGCGCCCGCTCTTCGATGGCGGCGATGCACGCTTCAATCTCCGCCGTGATCTGTTCGGCACGTTCGACCGCGTGCCGCAGACGTTCCTCGAGATTGCAGACCGAGCGGATCGAAGGATACGGACTCTTCTTGCGCTTTGGCCGAGTCAATTGGTGTAACTCGGTGACGGTCGGCGCGATATCGGTGCGCAGATGATCGACGAGTTCGCGCGTCCGATGTTCCGCGTGATTGAGGACTTCGCGCAGCGGTATCCGGCGTAGACGTGAAGTTTCCACGACAGGGTTCCCCCAATAGGAATGGCGGACGGAGTCGAGACGTGGACGAGAGACCCGGCCCTCGCTTCCCTTACTCTAATCCCGCGGCCCCGAAAGACTCAATGCCGAATTGGTAAAAATCGGGCGATTTCGGGCGATTTGTGACGTGGGAAGCCTTTCTGGGAATGCCGTGGCGGAGTGACGGGTCAGGCGATGATCTCGTGAACGATCTTGCCGTGAATGTCGGTCAGTCGGAAATCCCGGCCGGCAAAACGGAAGGTGAATTGCTCGTGATCGAAGCCGAGCAGTCGGAGAATGGTCGCGTGCAGGTCGTGGATATGAACCGGCTTTTCCACCGCCTTGAAGCCAAACTCGTCAGTGGCGCCGTGGACGTAGCCACCTTTCACCCCACCGCCGGCCATCCACATCGTGAACCCGTAGTGATTGTGATCCCGGCCGTTCACCTTGCCGGCATTGGCGCCCGGTGTGGGTAGTTCCACCGTCGGCGTTCGCCCGAACTCCCCACCCCAGAAGACGAGGGTCTCGTCGAGCATTCCCCGCTGTTTGAGGTCCTTGAGAAACGCGCCGATGGCTTGATCGCATTCTCTTGCCAGTCGACGGTGGTTTACTTCCAGATCGTCATGGCTATCCCATGGCTGGCCCGCGCCGTGCCAAAGTTGCAAATACCGAACGCCTCGTTCCAAAAGACGCCGCGCTACGAGCATCTGCCGACCATGGACGCCGGGGCCGTACATTTCGCGAATGTATTCCGGTTCGCGATGAACATCGAACGCATCCGTCGCGTCCAGTTGCATGCGGTACGCGAGTTCGAACGATTCGATGCGGGATTCCAGTTGCGATTCCCGTTGCCGTTTTTCCGAATGCCTCCGATTTAGCGCGCCAAGCAGGTCAAGTTGAGCACGCTGTTCGGCAAGGGAGAGGCTGCCGTTCTTGATGTGCTCGATGAGCTTTTCGATTCGTTCATTGTTGGTGTCGATGTAGGTTCCCTGGAAGATTCCGGGCAGGAACCCACATTGCCAATTCTGGGTCTCCGCGATCGGGTACCCCCCGGGGCACATGACGATGAAGCCCGGAAGATTCTGGTTCTCGCTTCCCAGTCCGTAGGTCACCCAGGAGCCGACACAGGGTCGCACCTGCCGCGCGTCGCCACAATTCATCAACATGAGGGACGGTTCGTGGTTGGGAACATCCGCATGCATGGAGCGGATGACGCAAAGCTCGTCCGCGGACTCGGCGACGTGACGGAATAGATCACTGATTTCGAGACCGCTTTTGCCGTATCTTTTGAACTCAAAGGGGGAGGGTAGGGCCGCCCCGGTCTTCCGCTCGGTGGGAAGATTGCCCGTGGGAATCTCCTTCCCCGCGTATTTAGCCAGGGAGGGTTTTGGATCGAAAGTGTCCAGATGCGACGGTCCACCGTTCATGAAGAGATGGACCACGCGTTTGGCCTTGGCGGGAAGCGGCGGTTGGCGGACCTGTAGGGTCGAGCCCCCCGTCGTGCTCGCCAGGCTATTCTCCCTCGACAGCATCTCGGCTAGCGCCAGGGAACCGAAGCCCGTGCCGACGCGAGAGAGCAGTTCCCGCCGGGTCAATGCCAGGTGTTCGAGCTTCGTGCCGTGATCCATTCGCATGCCGATTTCCTCATGATTTTCCAACTCGTGGGCGTCAATCCACGAAGGAAAATTCGTTCGTCATCATCAGTGCTTGAGCATACTTTTCCCAAGGAGTCATCGCCGGCGGCGGTGGTCCATCGAAGTCCATGGCGGCGTCCCAGGGACCGGCGGCCATTCGACTGGTCCCCTTCGTTTCCGCGGTAATCACGGGCGCCCAAGAGAACGAGTCGTGCCCGTCATTGGATACGCAATCGAGAATAAAATCGATCGAATCTCCTTTGACGACTTCGATCGGTCCCACCTTGGTCTCGATCACTCCTGCTTTCACGTTCCAGGCACCAAGCTCGCCGGATCGACTGGAGAGAATCGTTCCGCGAACGCCGTCTCCTTCATTTCCAGGGTGCTGCAGACGACCTTGAATCGTGATCTTCAGGTCGCGAGGCGCAGTCCATCGTCGAATGGCGGAATGGGCAAGATCGCGACCGGGGTGGCCGCCGCTGGCGTTCAGTTCCAGGAATCCCAATTCTGGATGCGGAAACTTCCGATCGATCCTCCAGGCCCCGCCGGACCAATGGGGCAAGGGCTGAAAACTCTTGAGGGCGTGGGCGACCGGATCATACTCGCCGAACCCATAGCTCCAGGCGTGCCGGGGGCGGCCCGCCGGCGCCGAGGCTTCGTTCGCCAGGAACGTCAAACCGAGCGAAAGCTCGTCCTGGTCGGGGGCTCGACTGAACAATCGACGGTAGAGAAACGCCACCTTCTCATCGTCGCGTTTAATCTCGCGGAAAGTGGAACCGGCGATCAATTCGCGGGCCTGCTCGGATACGAATCCACTGTTCATGAGGTAAAGCGATTGTTGAGGCACCGTGGTCACGAACCGTCTCGGATTCGAGGTGTTCGGATTCGGAAAATCAAACGTGCGAAACAGCCCTTCGAGATTCTGGCGATCAATATGAGCGTAGACGGTTCGCCGGGTTGGGAAGGGAGGATCGATGATGGAGACGGACTGACCGCCAATCGTCCGATCGAGGCGCCCGGCGGAGACGAGAAGCGAGTCGCGCAACTCCTCGAATTCCAGGCGGCGGCGATTGTGACGCCAGAGTAGCCGATTCTCAGGATCGATCTCCATGCATTCCGGCCGAGTTTCGCTGGACTGCTGGTAGCTGCTCGAGAGTAGGATGAGCCGATGGAGTTTTTTGAACGACCATCCTCCTTCGAGGAATCGCGTCGCGAGATAGTCGAGGAGTTCGGGGTGCGTCGGCGCCTCGCCGCGGAGGCCGAAATCGGAGGGAGTGCGCACCAATCCGTCGCCGAAAAGGTGCATCCAAACCCAATTGACGGCGACGCGAGCGGTCAAGGGATTCGTCGGACTGGCGATGGAACGGGCCAATTCGAGGCGCCCACTTCCTTGAGTGAACGGTTTCCGCTCGGACCCGAAAGCACGGCGAGGAATTGGCGCGGGACGGCGTCTCCGCGCCGGCCGGGATTGCCACGCACGAAGATCACGGGATCGACCGGCTGCGGCAAGTCATGCATCGCCATCGCGCGACGGGGAGCACCAGGGTGATTTATCCTCAGATCGGCGATCCGCTGACGAAGTTGATTTAGATGATCTTTGCCGCGGTTGGCGAGCAGGCCTTCCACTTCCCCGTCCCCCACGTTCGTCAAGAGATCGAAGGCGTCGCGCCGCTCGATCCATCGCATCGGGGACACCTCGGGAAAAGGATCTAACGGCGACGTCCAATGGGCGACGGGGTCCGTCGACGCCAACCATTTTTCCTGGAACGGAGCCCAACGAGACAAGACCAACCGCAATAGTGCGGCATTGAGACCGTGCTTTTTCGCCGTCTCGTCGATCGCGGCATTGTTGGGATCGCCGTTCAGTTGGATCGCGGCGGCAATGAACTTCATGGCGTCCTGGCAAAGCGTAGTGCGAATTTCCTCGCGGCGTTCCTTCAAATAGGTGGCAATTCTTTGTTCGGCGTCCGCCACGCTCTTTTCGAATTCCGCCACCTTCGCGGGATCGCGCGCGGGCCCAACCACCGGCAAGTCCCCCGGTTCGCCCGTGCTGGCGAAAACGCCATAGAGGGAGTAGTAGTCCGCTGCGGGGATCGGGTCGTATTTGTGATCGTGGCAACGCGCGCAAGCAACCGTAAGGCCCATCAAGCCTCGAGTCACGACGTCGATGCGATCGTCGATAATGTCCCGCTCATCGTTGAGAAATCGGCGACCTAGCGTGAGAAAGCCCAAGGCCGCCAACGGTTCCTTGTTCTCCTCCGTCACCAACTGGTCGGCGGCAAGTTGGTACATCAGGAACTGGTCATAAGGCATATCTTGATTCAGCGAATCGATGACGAAATCCCGGTACGTAAATGCGAACGGGTACCTACGGTCCGCCGTGAACACATATCCCTTGGTTTCGGCGTAGCGCGCGATATCCATCCAATGGCGCGCCCACCTCTCGCCGTAGTGCGGCGACGCGAGCAGTCGATCCACCACTTTCTGAAAGGCATCCGGCGATTGATCGGAGAGAAACGCCTCGGTCTCCTCCGGAGTAGGGGGAAGTCCCGTCAGGTCATAGGTCACGCGTCGAAGAAGCGTCGTCCGATCCGTCAAGGGGGATGGCGTGACCCCTGCGGGCTCGAGCTTCGAAAGGACGAAGGCGTCGACGGGGGATCGGACCCAATCCCGATTGCGAACGGGAGGAACCACCTGATCCTTGATCGGCTGGAATGACCAATGTCCCTTGGCGAGCGTCGCGGGATCGGAAGGTTCGGGGGCGGAGGATTCCTCTGGCCAAGGGGCTCCCATGCCAACCCATCGAGTTAACGCCGCGATGGCCGCCTCCGAGAGTTTCTCCTCGGGGGGCATCTTGGGCTCTTGCGAATGCTGGATGACTTGAAGCAGCAGGCTTTTCTCGGGCTGATCCGTGGTCACGATCGGACCATTGTCACTTCCCTTGAGGAAACGTGCTTTCGTGTCCAGCCGGAGTCCCGCCTGTTCCACTTTTGGGCCGTGACATTCAAAACAATGCTCGGCCAGGACCGGGCGAACTTCCTTTTCGAAAAACTCGATTTCTTCCGGCGACGCGCGAAGGGGACGCGCCTCGTGGCCTAGCGCCAAGAGCGCGAACAAAGCCATGACCTTAGGAACGCGGGAACTCGTCATACGCTTCGGTTTCCTGTAGCGGGAATCGACCGGAAGCTCAAATCGTTCGGTTGGAGGACACTCCCGAGGGAAGTCCTGACGGTAAGTAACGTACGGGCAGTTACCTCAGAGCCGGCAGTTATTCTATCGGTAAGTCGCGATGGCTGTCCAGTCCATCGGTAATGAAAATAGGACGTAAACCGAGGCAAAGAATGAGGATTGCGACGCCCCAGACAGGGTACTCGGAGGAAGGGTTTGCCGTTTGGTTATGGTCTGCCGGACGGGCCGAGGATCCTGACGAGATCGAAATCGAACGATTCCGGCTTTCCTGGTTGTGTCCGGATTTGGAGCGGCGAGCCGGGGGAGGCGAGATTCAGTAGCGCACGCTGTCGGCGGGGGTCGTTGCCCGCCAATGCGTCCGCGAGTTCCCGCGAGAAGCGAATGCGAATCTGCAATGGGCCGATCGGTGCGCCCTCGATTTGAAAGTAGCCCTCTTTATCGATTCTGCCGATGACTTGGTCCCCGACCGTTTCGGCGAAGGGCTCGAGGGTTACCCAGCCATCGGGAATGGGCTTCATCGCGTAGGTGATTCGCCCCGAGACGGTAGTCGTTGGATAGTCCCAGGGAGGCCCCGGCGGCTGATAGGTGCATCCGGTATCGAGTCCCAAGCAGAAAAACGCCGCCAAAATTGGGACAACGGGACGGAGCCGGGAAATTCGCTGGGTCGGAAGCACGCGTGAAGATGATGTCCGTCGAATCATTCGTCCAAGCCGGCGTTCTGGATTAGCGTTGCGGGAAGTTCTCCCGATAGATTAGCCGACTGAAGCGCGTGATTCCATTGTGCAATTTGCGCTTCCAGTGGCAGCGACCTTCCGAACTTGTCTCGTTGGAAATCCTTGCCGAGGAGCGACTGCAACCCGGCGATCGCTTGTTGTTTGACGCTGAGCTTGTCGTCGTCGAGCGCCTGGGTAAAGAGACGAATCGCGCTTTGAGGATCGAGAGACGCCTGTTCGCTGACCCTTTGAATGACCGCTCGGCGAATGGCGGGATTGGGATCGCGCGCCAGTCGGACAAGCTCCTCGGTGCCGGCGGAAATGCCATGGCGGTGAAGTCCGGCGGCGGCGGCGAGGCGAACTTCGGGTTCGCGCGTTACGATCGCCTCTTGGAGCGCGATGACCACGGCCTTGTCGTTGATCGTGCTCGCGGCATCCAACGCGGCAATCCGCACCGTCGCGTGTGGATCCCGGAACAAGGGCTGGAGCAATGGCAAATGTTCGATGTCGGCCCGCTTGCCGATCCTTTCACAGGTTGTTTGTCTGAGGATCGGGTCCGGGTGTCGCGTCCCTTCACCGTCAAGCCGAGCGGCTTCCCGCGGACAATCCCGTTCCAATAGGGGAACCAATTCGATCCAGCTTGTCCTGTCGCCGGTGATCGCGACGAATTCTGAAACCAGGACGGCTTGCATCTCCGTCAGCCGGCGATCTCGAAGAGAAAGTCGTAAACGGGAGGCCGTGGCGGATCGACTTCCTGGAGGGGCGTCGAAAAGGTCCGCCAAGAGCTTGTAGACCGGGTCGAGAGGCGCGCACACATGGCGAAGAAGTTCCGCCGAGGGGTACGATTGCCTGCGGAGATGAAAGTCCTCCAAGATTGGCAACAATTCGGGCCCATGCGAAACAAGTTCCTTTGCCAGTTGCGTTCGGTCGACAAAGCCTTGCCGGTACCAGTCGAGTAGCAAACGCTCGATGTTTCTCGAGTCGGAAATCTTGGGGGTCGTGTTTGCGCGAACGCTGGCGGCCGGGCCCCGGGTCTTATTTTCCTTGGCCCAGAGTTCCACCAGTCGACGATGTTCCGCCTCGCGCGTCGGTGGATTTTCCAAAACGGGAAACTTATCCGCGGCCGACCAATGTTGCCCGATCTTCTCCGCGGCGACGCGCCGGGTGGAGAGTGTGGTCGAGGACAAGGCGAGTAGCAGGCCTTCCACGGCTTCATCCCTGGGACGGAGGGCAAAGGAGCGCACCGCCGCCTCCTGTACTTCGGGAGATCGATCGTCGAGCAACTCCGTCAACAATTTGGCCGAAGACTCGGAAGGACTTGTTCCCAACGATTCCGCGACCGCGCGCCGGACAGTCCACGAGGGATCGACGGCAAGACGCCGGAGCATGACGTCAATTCCTCGAAGGCCCGCAACCGCGGCGATCGCCTGCCGATCGATGGGATGTTCACTGAGCGAGAGTTCTTCCAAACGTTGGGTGACTTGGGCATCCGAGTACTTCGCCAGGAGCGCGATCGCGGACGAGCGCACGAGCGGGTCGTTGTCGAAAGTCGCGAGCAGGATTTTTTCTTCGCCTTCTTTCGTGGCGTGAGTCCCCAAGGCTTCGACCGCGGCGCGCCGTACCTTGGGATCGAGATCCCGAAGCAGCATGGAAAGTGGCAGCGGGATTTCCTTCCAGGTGGATTGGGAGAAAGCGACGGCGGCAATTCGGCGTGAAGCTTCGTCGCCATACTCGATCGCCCGGGCAAGTAGAGGATCTTTGTCCGGTTCGAAATTCGGGTTTTCCAAGGCGGTGGAAACATAGGCCCACAGGACCCCCGCGACGAGCTCCGAGCTGACCATCGCCACCGATCGACGGGTCCGATCAACCCCGCTGGGGTTACGATCCTCTGCCGCATTGCTAGCTTTTGGGGCGGGAAACCAGGTATCGAAGAGGGCCCCCAGCCGCTCCATGCTAATCTGGGTCGGCATCGATGCGAGAGCGTAAAACGCCGTTACCCGCTTGGGAACCGCCGAGGTCCCATCGAGCGCGATTCGATTGAGTTCTTCCAGCCCCTCGGGACGGCCCAAGAGTACCAAACCCAAAGCACAACTGGCTCGTAGCTCGGCGTTCGTTCGCGACGCCAGGCCGAGACGGAATTCCGGCTCCACCCGCCGGCGCGTCTCTTCGTTCGCCAGGCATCGGTCGACCAGTTCCGTCACGAACGGCTGGTGCCAAGGAGAATCCGGAACCAGAGGCAAATCCTGTCCGTCCGTGGCGCGCACCCAAGAGGGCTTGTGAAGCCAAGACAACAGCTCTTCATTGGATAGCTTGCGAATCGGGGTCGCGATTTTTTTCTGATCGAGCTTGATGAAGCCTTCGGGGATCGCTTCGTTCGCCGCCGCGGGAGTGTCCGTTTCGGCCACGGCGGATGCGGCGGAAGGACCAATCGATTCCTGGCCACGCATCGTGGCGTCCAAAGGAACGTGCCCCGCCGGTGGGGCCTCTAGTTCCTGATCCTTGCCTGAAACGCGTGGCAGCAGGCGGCGGAGCCATCCGGCGCCGCGGGGTGGCCGAGGTGGAGCGGGTTGCAATTCCGGCAACGGGCCTTCGTTGAGGATGACCGAACGCGTTACTTCGCCATTCGGGGTTTGAGGGACGAGGGAAGTCCCGGGCGCGGATGGATCGGCGCCGGTCAACAGAAGACAACAACAAAGGATCGATGGAGTCGACGCCATGCGGGGAACCTCCTTGTTCCCGTGTCGCGTTCTCGCTTACTTCGGGCCGGGGAGGGAGATTTCCTCGGCGCGAATGGCGATCTTGTTGCTCTTGGGTTTTTGATGCTGCTCGATCCACTTTTCGAGCGGCTCAAGGTCCGGTTTAGCCCCGTCCTTCTGCACGACTTGCGAGAGGATCGGGTCCACGATCTTGTAAAGGGAGTTGACGTCTGGATTCTCGCCAGCTTGCCGATTGATGTTATCCATGGCTAGTCCCATGCGGAACATCATCCATCGGAAGGTGTCGTCTCCGCCGAGTGATTTGCCCTCGTCCTCCGCCTTGATCAGGTCGCGGAGCATGCTGGCGAACACGAGCGTCTGAAGCTCATAGTTCCACGACGGGACCTCGCGCGCCTTGAGATTTCCCAAGGCGACGGCGGCCCGTTGGCGAATGCGCAAACTTTGTTCATCATCCAAGACGACTTTCGCGAGGAAAGTGCCTACTTCCGAGAATTCCGGGTTCACGCGGAACGGGCGGCCTAGCGCGCCGATGGTGTCGATGATTTTCTCGAGGAGCACTGACTGCACCGGACGTTCGTTGACCAGTTTTAAGATGGCGCTAATCGCTCGTCGTTCTTGCTCGATGCCAACAATTCCCCGTTCCTTCGCGAGATCGATCGACCGTAGAGCCATGTAGCGTGACGCATCGTCCTGACTGGGATCCTCGAGAATGGCGAGGTAGACCTCGACGGGATCGCCGACATCGTCGGTACCGTCGCTGAGCCGTTGAAGAAGCATCATGAGGTTCGCCTTCGCCTCGACGCTATTGCCGATCAGATCCTTGCCATACTTCGCGATTTTTTGTCGATAGAGGCGGACGAAGTTCGTGCTTTTGGCACGCGTATTTCGTTCGGTGGGAATATTACGAATGACGTCATCGACGTGTGCGGAGAGTTCTTTTTTGGGAACGGCGTCCGTGAGGCTGTAGACGAGGTATTTCGCCACGGCGTCAATGACGGCGTCGGACGCCTCGATCTTCCCCGTTTTCATCTGATCGAACTGGTCCATTTCCGCGGGCGTGGGTTGCTTGGCGACTAGTGGAGTCGGTTGACGAAAGGCGGGCAAGGCGGGCCTGGGAGCCCCCGGACGGTCCACCCATTCGTCCGGATGAACCTCGCGTTTTGGCTTCGCTTTCTCCTTCGCGTCCCCCTCTTGCCGCTTCTCCTTGGGCGCGGGCTGAGCGTCCGCTTCCTTGGGGACCGGCGTCTGTTCTTTCTTGGCGGGCACCGGTTTTTCTTCTACCGCCGCGGGCTTCTCCTGGGCGCAAAGCCGAGTTCCGAGGACCAGGGAGAGCAGCAATGAAAGTGCCCAACCAGGTCGCGGTTGAGACACGGACAATCGGTACGTTTGCGTCTGCTGTTTCACGTGCGTTGTTCCCCGAGGGACGGGTTTAGGCCTTCTCTTCCACCGCGAGAAGACATCGCCGTCTCCCGTCAAATCCGCGTGGTTGTTCGGATTCCCATCCAGCCCACTCGGGCCGCGATGGTCCGACCTTTTGAATCAGGCTTGCCGAGAGGATCCTCCTCCGCGACGCGCCCCATGGATCGCGAACCTTTCGTTTCGATGCCCCTGGTCAGTTTTCGCCAGGCTTTCGGGACCGATCGCTGGAGCAGTCGGCCCCAAGGATTGGCAAATCAGAGGCTAGGTTCGACAAGGTCAGAAGTTTACCCTTGGAACGTATCAGTACCAACCACGGGTGTCAACGATCGAGCACAAGCGGAGCAATACGGCTGAACGTGCCGAAGCCGGCCATGGTTCTTTAGATCCTAGGCCGCCTCGGCGTCGGAATCACGCGAACGGGCGGCAGGTCCACCTTCTTGTACTCGCCGAACTTTTGACGCATTTTTCGTTCTTCGGTGGCGTCGACGGCGTCGATCGGCGTATCGGAATACTTCTCCTTGGCGGGCTGCAGGTCGCCGACCTGCATTTTCGAATACCGCTCCAGGGCGGGTTGAAGTTCGGGATCGTCCTGCCCCTGGAACCCGCCAACGCACACCAGGCTGGCGAACTCGCCGTGAAAAACGTATGCTTCGACATTCATTTTCCGTAGCTGTTCCGTGACCAGGATGGCGTTATGCGCCGCCTTTTGAAGTCCCGTTTCGCCGGCCTTGAACTTCTTGCCTTCGAAAATCCGATTCGCCTGCTCGTCATTGAGCGTCGAGGCGCCCCGGAACTCGAACATGCAAATCGTGTACGGGGCGGCGAGTTTGTAGATCGAATACGGTTCGTCGTCGTTAAGCGAGCAGAGCAGCTTGGCGGTTTCTGGACGGATCGCGGCAGGACGCTGACTGCGTCCCAGCGGATTGGGAACCAGCATCGCGGAAACGAGCGGCTTTTCCAGCTTCTTTTCACTGTTGCCGTCGAAATACGTGATTTGCCAAGCATCGTCCTTGATCGACTTGGGTTTGTACTTTTGCAGCTTCTTAAGCATGCTCTGGGCGTCACGGCTTTCGAACGATTCGAAGTTCCCCGCGAGGACCACCCAGTTCTCCGGCGGAGGATTGTTCAGCGCCGCCAGCCGCATTTTCACCTTGTATCGTTCTTCGAAGGCTTGTTGTTCCTCTTTGGTGGGGTTGTTCAGTCCCTGTACCTGGAAGCGAAAGGTATAGGTTTCGACTCCCTTGGATTTGCGCAATTCCTCGGCGAGCGCGTTGGCGTTGGCGTGCGCTTCGTCTCCTTTGAACGAGGCCACCTTGACCATGATCGGCCCGTTGTTGGACGTAAGAGGATAGAGGTTCGGGACCCCGTCTTCCTCCATGCCCCAAGCCGTCGCCTGGGACAGATGGCCCAACAAAATCAACGCGATCTTGATGGAGGGACGCCAACTTTGATTCTTTGCCATTTCGATGAACTCCTGATGGCTCCGAACACCAGTTCCGGAACCCAACCAAGATTCAACTGCCACCCCCGGCCCACACTTTTCGAGTCGGGAAAGTCAATTTTTAGTCAAGATGCGTGAAGGAAATTCCGCCCACGCCATAACGAATAGAGGGATTCGCGCCAACCGCAATTCCCTGGGTCTGGGACCAATATCTGACAAAAGGGGGGATTTAAGGGGACGGGAAAAAGTGAAGGCTGGCGGTTGCCGATTCTCTGGGCGGAGAAAGCGGAATGCGATAACGGCATAAGCGAATTTCCGTCGCGCGGCGACTCATAGCAGCCGCAAACTGCCGCTCCCGACGATCAGTCGTCGTCGTCTTCCGCTTCCTCCGAACGCTTCAATCCACTGTTGATGGCCCAGGCGGGATAGTTGTCATCCCGCCGATGGACCGCGTACCACAAGATTCGATTGAGCGTGTCCTCGTCCGCTTCATCCAATTCATCGAGCGGCTCTTCGATCGATTCTTTCGCCCAATGAAGTTCCCGCGGGTCGGCGATGTCCGCGAGTGCCGGGTTCAATTGATCCAGAGGAATGTTGTTGGGAACCGCTTCGTACGGTGTGAAGTCCGGCTGGTCGGTAAAACTGTTGGACATCGCCGTCGCGGAGGCGTCGAGTTGATTCATTGGGGGGAGACCGAGGATAAGTTCGATCGTTCGCAACATGCTGGTTTGGTTGTAGTTCGTGCTGTCGACGACTCCCCGTTTCGTGTATGGGCTGATCGCCAAGGCGATCGTGCGATGGCCGTCGATGTGGTCGAAACCGTTCTGGGGATCGTCTTCGACCACCAGGATGCAAGTCTCTTTCCAGAACTTGCTCTTGCTGACCGCCTCCACCACCTGGCCGAGTGCCAGATCGTTGTCAGCGACCGCGGCTTTCGGCGTCGGCAGTCCGGGGCGAGTCCCGGAGGTGTGATCGTTGGGCAAGAGCATGATCATGAAGTTGGGAAAGTTCCCGTGCTTCTCGAACTCTTTCAACTCCTTGATGAACTCTCCCGCGCGGTGCACGTCGGGAACGATGGTGGGAAAGCCGATCGCCGACTTGCAAAGGTAAGGTTTGAGCGTCTCGATATTCGCCGTTGCCTCGATTTCGATATTGCGATTTCCTTGCAGATAATCGGTAAAGCAATCGGTGAACGTGGGCGTTCCCTTGCGTTCCTTGTCCTTCCAGCGAACGGACGCGTTGACGAACTCGCCGTAGACGCGGAGCGTCTTCTGGTGCGCCAGCACGTTATCCCAGACGAAGCCGGTGGGAGAGTAGGCCATCGCGTCGCCGCCGTCATAAGGGTAACTTCGCGGGAAGCCCGCGAACGCCTTCTCCAGGTAGTCGACCGCGTAGCCTTCGTTCGTCCATTGGTGTCCCGTCGCGCTCAGCGAGCCGCAACAGTAGAAGTTGTCCAAAAGCACGAACTCACGCGCGAGCTTGTGGTGATTGGGAGTCACCTGTTCGCCAAAGAGGCAAAGGCTCGGATCGCCGGCCCCCTTTTCCAAATCGCCGAAAACCTGATCGTACGTGCGATTTTCTTTGATGATGTAGAGAACGTGCTTGAACACGCTGGGCTCGCCGTGCCTTTGCGGAACGGGGCGTGGCGGTTGATCGGGCCGTGCCGGAGCAAGCGCGCTCACGATCCCCGTCAAGCGATTGTTCTCCAACGTCGCATTGGTGAGCGTAGCGAGATCGTTGTCGGCGGGAATCGGAATGAGGGAAACGGAACCGCGGTAATCCTTCGCGTTGTATCCGAAGATAACCTTGTCGTCGATTTTCCGATTTCCTTCCCACCCTCGGTCTCGAGAGCCGATTCCCTTGATGTTCGCGACATAGAGGGTGTTTCGTCGCGAGTCCAAGACGAGTCCGGCGGGGTACCAGCCAGTCGGAATGGCTCCCACGAGCCGGGACCTGGTCGGTTCAAATTCAATGACGGCGACCGCATTGTTCGTTCCGTTGGACACGTACAGTCGCTTGCCATCCGCGCGGACCGCGATGGCATTGGGGCTACTGCCGAAGAGCAAGTCTTTCGATGGCCGCGTGGAGATCGTCTCGACCACTTGATCCTCGGAAGTCGCGACGACGGAAACCGTATCGCTATTGGCGTTGGCCACGAAGACGAACTCTTCCTGGGGATCGATCGCGAGTCCGGAGGCGTGCTGGCCGACTTCGATCTCTCGGATCACCTGGAATCCATCCAGATCGATCACGGATACAGAGCCCTGATTGGCAACGTTTATGCGGGGATTGACGACAACGGGAGTTCCGCGGCCGGCCGGACCGGTTGGTTCGCCCGGCTTGGGACGAGGGCCTCCCCAATTGCTCACGTAGGCCTTTCCCTTGGCGACGACGACTCCGTAGGGGGCACTTCCCACGTTGACCGCCCGACTGATCTTTCCTGCTTCAAGATCCCATTCCACCAATCGATTCGACAGATTGAGCACGATCAGCAGCCGTTTGCCGTCCTTGGTCAGGCAGATGCCCGCGGGAATCTCCGACGCGGAAACGTCCGTGGCCGGTACTTGAACCACGTCCTGTTTTTTCTCGCGGTTCGGCTGGCTAAGTCGAAGGGGAGTGGTCGGCTTCAATTTTCCATCGTCGAGCACTTGGAAGACCGCCATTCCCGCCGCTCGCTTGCGATCCGGCAAGATGCTCGCATACAGCGTTTTGCCGTCTCGAGAGAACAGTATGCCGGTGTAACTCGCCGCCTCGCTTCGTTGCACGTGAACGACGGCCGCGGTTTCGGGATCAATCACCAGAACATCCTTGGAATTGAGGACCGCGAGCCAGCGGCCGTCCGGACTCAAGGCAACGTCGGTTGGTCGCCCGGAGAAGTCCACCTGTCGCCCCGCAGGGGAGAGGACCTGATTGGTGGGTACGACGACGCGGCCATTCTCGGTCCCCCCGACCCGAAGCTTGTCGTAGTCATCCGCGCCCGAGATCGATGCCGCGTGAGCGAAGAACACGAGAGTCAGGCCAACAATTCGGTTCATCATTCCCCCTGCACGTCGCTTATTCGGAAGCCTCGTCGACCTTCGCCAGTTGCTCGACCATCGGCTTATACACCCATTCGTTGAGGACGGCGATAGCGCCCCGGTCACTAGCGGTCTTGGCGATCAACGCATATGCCGTCAGGCCGTTGTACATGGCTTCGACGGCGGTCGCGAGCTTTTCCGAGGCGAGCTCCTTGTCCTTGGCGCGCCAGGCCACGCCTGCTTCGCGCAGAGCCGTCATGCTGCCCACCAATTCCAAAGCGTACTCGAGCCTTTTGGCGAAAAAGTAGACCACCTGCCGTTGCGAAGGAGTGAAAGCGTCGTTGGCCCGATACATTTCATTCATCGCGTCGCCATAGTGTTTCGCGACCTCCTTCCAGGCGTCGGGAGGGGCCGTTCCGGCGGTGAAATGTTTCATCCAATCATCGGGCGAAGCCAGCGTGAACTCCCGCGGGTCCATCAACTTCGAGGCGGCTTCCAGCTTAGAGTACGCCAGTCGCATGCGTTCCGCCGCCGGTTCTCCGCCGATCGGCCCGTAGAGTTGCTTAATCGCGTCCCTAGGCGAAAGGGCGTTCTCGAACGCGGCTCGGGAGAGATAGTAAACGAACGCGTCCTGATCGTTGCTGAGCCAACCGGAGGTTTCAAAACCTTGCCAACGTAGCAATCGCAAAGTCTCCATCTGCTCGCTGAGCATGTTTCCTTGGAATTGCGGCATGCCCACCGCCGGCAGTACGTCGAGCGGGATCGCAAGCGAATAGAGATTCGCGTCGTTCGCCCCGGTTTTCAATCGCTCTCGGTAATCGGTCATGAACCGGCCATCGTGCACGACGTACGTCATGCATTCCGTTCCTTTTGGAAACAGTTTTCCCGCCCATGGCAAAAGGAAGGGATGCAAGTGGTTGACCCCAGCGGGTAGTCGTCGCATCAGCGGCTCGTCCCGGAGCAATCGGGTTACAAATTCGAGGGAACCCAAGGGAATCGAATCGATCGCGGGTCCATCTTTCGAAGCTACGTCTTTGGCGGTCATCAACTTCTCGAGACCAGGCGACAATGAGAACTCTTTGGTGAGATCACGGGCCGCCTCTGCCTCCCGCGATCGCCAAGCCGGGACATCTTCTATTCTCAGACTCAAGCCATTCAAGTCGGCGTAGGTTTCGAGGTAGGCCTCGATTTGCCGGCTGGCCAGGACGCGAAGGGAGGGATCGGAAGGAGACACGTTGGCCCCCTCGGCGGGCCAGCGCGGGTCGGGTAGGTGGTTCACGAACTCAATAGGCACGTCGAGCGGATCGAGGGAGAGTGTTGCATGAATTCCAAACTCCTTGGAGGCGGCAAGGATGCCTTGAAGCAACTTTCGGCCCTCCGCGATCCGGTCGGCGAACGCCGTCTTCCCTTGGAAATCGCGATTGTCGAACTCGGTCACATTGCCAAAGATGTCGCGACCCACCGTCTCGCTTTCAATCGGATAGCGCCCTTTCCAAAGGGAGTCGCCTTGTTTTTTCGTTCCCTTAAACTCGAAGTCGACGAAGGGTTGGAAGGAGCGAACGTCGATCGTGACACGGTTGAATTTGAGCTTTGCGAGTTGCGCGAGCAGTCGTTGATGGTCGTTGAGGCTCCAGGACGCGGTCGACCACGGCGTGTCGCCGAGCAACCGTATCGAGCGAATCGGGACCGAGGGTTCAAGCACGATGTCAATGTCCGCGAAGGAGGGAAGTTCGGCCCGGTGCCGGCTCGACGTCTCCCGTGATCAGGAAGCGAACGCCCCAGCGATGTTCGAGCTCAACCGCCCAAAGCGTGGCGACCGGAGAACCTCCCCCACCACGAGCGCGGAACGTTCTCCGAGTTTGACGCTCCGTAGACAGTGTCCTTGATTGGACATCTTGGGCCAGGAGAAACCCGCGGCTCCTTGTGCCAGCCTTCGAATGGCCTGGTTGGAATCGGGATTGCCGACGAGCAAGAGCACTTCCGCTTCGCTGGGGACGGTTCCATGGATGCGAATGTCGCATTTTGGAAACAGGCGTTTCATTCGGTCAAGTAGTGACTGAGCCGCTTTCTTCTCGAGTGGGGATGCCTGCTGGCCCGTGACAATGGCCACGCGTTCGGCCCGAACCGCGGGGACAGTCCCGTCGCCGCTATGGGACTATCCATGAAAGAGCGACGCGGTGAATGGAAAACGGATCTCATGCGCGCGCGGTTCCTTCGAGTTTCAACCAAGCGGTGTTTCGCGGTTATTGCTGGGCAACGCAGATCAACTGATGTTGGGTTCGAAGAAGATTCTTCCATTGGCGATGGCGGGAGTCGCGGTGACACTTTCCCGAGATCACTCTTGCCGAGAACTTTGAGTTCAGGAGCGACGGCAAGGATGACGACCCATCCATTCTCGCCGGCGACGTAGATCTTTCCATCTCCTGCGACGGGGAGGCGTAATGTTCGCCGAGATTGCTGATCCGCTTGTTGAGCCAAAGGACCTTGCCGTCCGAGGATTGAAGACTACTGGAGATGCCCCCTTCTTGACGACGAAGAGGAGATCGCCGACGACGAGCGGCGATGACAAGGCTGAAGCGCGTCTTTGACGTTTTGCGACCAGACCAAGGGTCTTGGTGACGTCCCCGGTTCCGCCCCCTCGGATCGCTTGGATGACGTTGCCCCCCCGACCATGTTCTCCGGAGATTGAAATGCCGCGTCGATTTCCTCGTCGATGCTAATTCCGTCCCGGTTGTCTCCTTTTCGAACTTGGCGGCGAACTCCGGCGGGATTTCCGCTTTGGTCAGTTTGCCATCTTGGTTGGTGTCCTTCCATTCAAGAGCTGCGACTTGAGCATCCGGTCGGTGTCGCCACAATCCTTGGTGTCAGCACGGGGCAAGGATATCGCCTTGAACGACCGGGGTCGTCATCATCAAAGGCAGGAGGGAATTGACAGGTGGTCCAAAGCTCTTCCTTGGCCGTTCGCCGGGTCAGCAACTCCCTTGAGCTTTCCGGTTCCCGCAACGACGACGTCCGTTCGTCCATTGGCCGTGCAAAGAACGGGAACGGAGTATCCCGCGAGCATGTCCGATCTTCCAGGCGCCGCTGCACGGTCCCCGTCCGTTTGTCGACGGCGATGAGATAAGGGGACAGATCGTCGTCCTGGTTGAATAAGACAAGATCCTCGTAAACGATGGGTGAGACGGCGGGACCCCAGCCCATTAGATACGCGGGCTGGGGGAGTTGGTGTTCCCAGACCGTGCTCCCATCCTTGAGATCGAACGCCAGGAGTCCGCGAGCGCTGAAGTAGACGTATAGCCTTTCGCCGTCCGTCGCCGGCGTGGCGGAAGCATGCGAGTTTTGCGGCATGATGACGGGTAATTGCGGGGATTCGACGTCGGTTTTCCAGATCACCTTTCCGGTCGCCGCGTCGAGACAGAACACGGAGAACGTGGAGTCCGTCGTCATGCCAGTGACAATGACGCGATCGTTCCAGACGATGGGGCATGCGATGCCCGAGCCGATCTCTCGAGTCCACGCCATGTTCTCGTTTTTTGAGAACCGGGTGGGAAGAGTTGCGCTCTCGGAATTGACGCCGGACGCGTTGTTGCCTCGAAACTGAGGCCAGTGGTCCGCGCGAATGGATGGTGTCAGGGACGCGAGCGCTACCCAAAGCCCAAGTCTGGAAATGGTCCGCCGACCGCGGTCCCCACTTGCCATGGCGAAGCTCCTTTGCAATCTCGACCGGCCATGTTACGCTCAACACCTTAACCCGTCGGGGACGGGGAAGCAATCGACTGCCGACGAGGAGATTTCGAGGATGACGTTCTCTGGACTTATGCTCGCCACCTGTCTTGCGATGGCCGCGGACGCTCCCCACTCGGTCACCACCATTGAAGCTCGTTTGGCCAAGAAACCGACGGGAGACGAGGCGGCAGATTTGGTGAAAACCCTTCGTGGCATGCTTTCCAAACAAGCCGATCTCACTCTAGGTATGTCGTCCCCTCCCAAGGCGGGTCGCAAGGTTCTTTGGTTCATCGAAGCGCCCGACGCGCAGAGCGTGAAGGTAGTGGGTTCCGAGGGCTCTGCGTGGCCACTACAGGAAATTGACCAATCGGAGGTGTTCGCGGCCGTCGTTGAAGTTCCCAACGTCTTCGAGGCGAAATTCCACTACGACGTCGACGGCGAGAAACGGGGAGGCGGCGACCTGAGGGTCGAGGAGTTTCCCCTTGGCCCCGACAGTCAAAAACAACCTGGCGTCCCGCAGGGAAAACTCCTCGAAATGGGGGAATGGCGGAGCAACATCTACGAGGGGACCAGCCGATCCTGGTGGGTCTACGTACCGGCCCAATACGATCCTCGCGAAGGGGCTTGCGTCATGTTTTTCCAGGATGGCGAGTGGTATGCGAAAGGGGATGGGAACGCCTGCATCGTCTTCGACAATCTGATTCACCAGAAAAAGATCCCGCCGATCATCGGTGTCTTCGTGAACCCAGGTGTCTATCCGGGCAAGGGACCGGAAAAGGGTCGATCAAGCCGAAGCGACGAGTACGACACCTGCACGCCACGCTATGCCGAGTTTCTCGAAAAAGAGATCCTGGCGGAGGTCGCAAAGCAATTCAAGTTGAAGGACGATCCCAAATGCCGCGCGATCTGCGGTATTTCTTCCGGGGGGAGTTGCGCGTTTACGGCGGCATGGCACCGCCCCGATCTTTTCTCGAGAGTTCTGTCGCACGTTGGAAGTTTCTGTGATTTTCGGCCCGTGGGGAAGTACCCAACGCTGGATAACGGGAACCCACCCAAGGTGGAGGACCCAGCGACCTGGAAGGTCGCCCACGACTATCCGCCGCTGATTCGCAAAACCCAACCAAGGAAACCGCTGCGGGTATTTCTCCAAGCCGGTTCTCGTGACCTGGACAATACGCTCGGTAATTGGCCGCTCGCCAACGAGCAGATGGCTGCCGCGCTCCGGTACGCCGGTTATCCGCATCGCTATGTCCGAGGAGATGGATTTCACAGCAAGTCGCATGGGATGTCCATTTTGCCGGAAAGCCTAGTCTGGTTGTGGAGCGAAACCGCGGAATAAGGGCACATTCTTCGGAGAAAAAACGGCCCATGGCGGGGAATATCACCGCTTGAGGATGCGGATTTTTTCCGTAAGTACATTTATGTGTTGTGGTTACGGTGAATGGAGGCGGAGTTTGCGAGAGAATGGACCAATTCCTTTAGCATCGGTCATTTGTCAAATCGACCTTTAATCAATTTTTTTCTCGGGTATACGACCTTCTGTTCCGCGTCCGGGCACACGTACCGGGGCTGGAGAAGGATGTTGTCACCCATCTTTTTCCAATCATGGTCGTGTGCCCATTTTCTTTTCATGGTTGGATTTTCATCCCTCCGGAAAACTTGACGCTTCCCATTCGTCGCGCGCCAGGCTATACTCGATTGCTCGCGGGACATCCTCTCATCCCCATCGATGGACAACTAGGAGTCGACTTGATGAGACGGTTCATGGTTTTGGCGGCGTTGGGCGTATTCCTCGGTAGTTTGGCGACGGATGCGTCGGCCCAGACGCGAACCCGCGTATCCGCTCAGGATCAACGACTTTTTCCCGCCAACATCACGACCGGGGGCGCGACGCCGATCCCGGGAAGCAGCTTCATGAAGTCGAATGTGGTTCCGGGAACCGCTCGATTTCAGAACAACGTGATCCCAGGTTCCAAAAAGATTTCCCCCAATCAATCGCTCGTGGGAGTCGGAAGCCGCGGGATGACTAATCAGACCACCAAGTACCGTGCTCCTACCGACGGGCTGCAACGTGGCGAACGATCAGGCAAGATAGAGATTCCCTACCAACTCCAGCGCAATCGCCAAAAGTCGATGATGAGCCGATACGGTAAGCGCCGTTAATCGACGCGAGCCGATCAAGGTTTCGTAACCATCGACAATCGGCGCGCTTCAATCCCGCTTGGTTCCAATGGTTCCATGCGACCGCGCGGACAAAGCGGCGTTCGTTTTAAATCCCGGCAGCGAGCGGACGGGGCGTTCGAGAACTCAGCAAAGCCACGAGTTCAGGGGGGGCATTCGAGGATCATCGACGTTCCATTTGGGATCCGGTGAAGGATTTTCCTGACTTCGGCTACGTGGTGATGTCCAGTTCGTGGGGCTGAGTACTTTCCTTCGCCGTTCGGATCGCTGCTTCATCGTGCAAGTACGTATGAACGACCGTTGCCGGGAGATCTTTCGCGATCACCGTGCCGGTGTGCGTGGATTGCGACTCGGAGTAGTACTGGTCGGCGGAAATCTGCAGCGGGGCGGAGAGTGAACTCCCGATTTCGTTGACGCCATCGAGCACTTCTTGGGGAGTTTGGCCGGCGGCAACCCCAACTTGAATCTGTTCCAAGGCCTGCGAGTACTGCAGTGCCTGCAAATCCGCCGACCGATAGTTGACATGACTGTCGGTGTTGGTCGTGGATGGAGTGGTTGCCGATTCGGAACTGGTGTAACGAAGATGATTCTCCAGATCGACCGGTTCGTGAGTGACGAAGCCGCGGCGCGTCGGTCTCGGACCCACCACGTGATGAATCATGGAAATGTGATGCGCGTCGATCGGCGGAATCATCGATGACCCTCCCGACAATCGTAACTTGCGAAACTGATGGCGGCAATGTCAGGCATTCCGGCGCGCGAAATCTTCCGCGATGGCTGGACGACGGACTCCTGCCGAGATAAACATTGTATTCCGGGCATCTTGCCTATCGAGGTCATACGTTACACCAAACCGAAGAGTGAAATTCAGCGAAGGAGGCTGGCATGCCCAAGCTTACGACGAAGCAGAAACGAAACATTGCCAAAAAGGCCAAGCGTCGGCAAAAGCGCCGGAAAGCCGCCAAAGAGTAATCGGCTCTTTCCGGGGACTGTGATTTAAGTTCCTGGTTTGAAATGGCTTGCGTTATCTTGTTAAGCCAAGCGAGAAGAAGAGGGCGGGAAGGGTGCTATTTCCCGCCTGCCGCACCAAGCGAAATCTTGCCTCCGTTCACCTTCTGTTCCATCCGCGAGGAAATTGGTTTCTCGAGCCCGCCTAGGGGTGGATCCGTTCCTATTCCCGGAATAGACGGATAGTCTTCGCGAGTTGCCGGCGATTTCGTTGGTAGCGGCGAATTTCTCGGGTAATTCCCTCAGATTTCGCTACCAAACCGACCGATTTTCGGTTTTGATGGGAGCGTTGCCGTCATTTGTCGCTTTCCCGTTGAAAGAAGGCGCGCGATTGTTCAGTCGAGGCGTTCTTCCTGCGAAGAGTACGCAAAAGCGTCGATTCGGTGTCGGAAACGCCCTAAATCCATCCCGTTTTGATCCTCGAAACCAGGATGGACTTTTTGTTGTGTGGGTCCCAACATTCTGCAAGGGTTGCAATTGCGCCTCTTGAAGGGTGTCAGAGGCCGACGCCGTTCCTCCAACAGGGTGTGGTCGCTTTCTTGTCTTGGGGCGGGTAATGTCAGTTCCCGAATTTCCCTCAATCTTTCGTAAGACTTTCCAGATGCAATCTCGGCAAGCGGCCGAAGTGGTGCCCCCCATCGGCTCACGACTTTCGGATTGAGCGGGAGCCCTCCTCGCTGGCAAGTACGAAGTCATCTCCCTGCTTGGCGCCGGTTGGGAGGGTGAGGTCTATAAGTTGCGCGAGCGGGGCACTGGCATCGTCAGGGCCGGAAAGTTCTTCTTTCCGCAGCGCAATCGAAAGAATCGAACCACGAAGTTCTACGCCCGCAAGCTACACAAGCTTCGCGATTGTCCGATCCTGATCCAGTACCACACCCAAGAGACGATCAATATTCACGGCTTGCCCGTGACATTCCTCGTTTCCGAATACGTCGAAGGGGGATTGTTAAGCCAATTCCTCGATCGCCAGCCGCGCAAACGCCTGAACGTGTTTCAGGCCCTTCACCTGCTCCACACTTTGGCCGCGGGCGTGGAGCAAATCCACCACCGCCATGAGTATCACGGGGACTTGCACACCGACAATATTCTCATTCGGCGGCGAGGCATCGCCTATGAAGTGAAGATCATCGACATGTTCCATTGCGGCGCGCCCCGGACACAGAGTATTGGCAACGACGTATGCGACCTGATCCGCATTTTCTACGACGCGCTCGGAGGCCAAAAGCACTACGCTCGGCAGTCCGCCGAAGTGAAAGCGATTTGCTGCGGCCTCAAACGATCGCTCATTCTGCAGAAATTCCGCACCGCAGGGCAATTACGCATGCACCTTGAGTGCATGGAATGGGACGACGACAACGGCTGATCTCGCCTAGCGAAGCGACTGGGTCCGCGCGTGACCCTCCCGTCGTTCCCAAGGCGTCCGCGCGAGCGCATTTTGTCGGTTCCGATTCCGCGACTCGTCATCACACTTCAAATACCATTCAATGACGATATCGCATCTCGGGTTTGGAAGATCGTTCCATGCGAGCGGAAAACCCGACGATGGGACATCGGGTGAATTCCTTGCGCGACATTCGATGTCTGGCCCCTTGGATCGCGGAACGCAAACCGCGGCATGCCCGGTTGGTGGACGCGTCCCACGGCGGGAGGCGCGGTTTTCGCGCTGAGCGGTCCTTAAGCGTTCCGCATGGACAAATCCCGAGAAGATTTTTTCTGCTCGGACCTAGGATCCGGGCGTTCCGAAAAAACAACCTGCGTCGTCATCCAATAAAGAGGCTAATTATCGCTCTTTGGATTGGATCGCGGTGCCCGGCTCCGAGGCGTTCCTGTCCGAAGGTCTCCAAGATCGGAGGAATCATTCGTGACTTGCCGCATTTCGCACTTTTTAACTCCGGCGGGCGGGGTCGGCCCGGCGTCGCTTCGGTTCAGAATATTGTTCGGCCTGCTTCTGGCGTCCAAGTTAGCAAGTGCTCTGGAGCCTGCGGCAGCTGAAGCACAAACACCGAGCGCGGAGTCGTTGCAGATTACCTTGACGAAAGTGGAGCAAGACGCGGCACTTGCCGAGGATGTCAAGTCCGCGGCGGTAAAGAGCTATCGGGAGGCCATCGAGTTTCGCAAACAGCAAGCGCAGCTCACCACTAAACTCGCGGAGTTCGTCGAGAAGGGAAAATCCGCGCCTTCGGTGGACGAACTGAAGAAGGAATTGTCGACGGAATTGCCGGCGCGCACGTTCGAATTCCTGAACGATGCCTCCGAGGCGGACAAGGAATTCCAGGTTGTCGAATCGGGCCTGGCCAAGGCGAGGGAATCCTTGGCGACACTCAACGAGGAGCCCGCGCGCCGGGCGGAGAGAAGGATCGAAATCCCCAAAGAATTGTCTGAAACCAAGGAGCGATTGGGGGCCCTGGAGCCGGCGATCGAAGCGGCCAGACAATCCAAGGATAACGAAATAGTCAAGCAGGCACGCATCGCCAAACTTCTCGCGGAGCAGGCCATGTTGAGGGCGCGCGGGGAGGCACTTCAATCCGAATTGGATTATTACTTGCGGACAGGCGACACGTTGACGTTATCTCGGGACCTGATGGTTCGGAAAGTCGGCCGACTTGAAGACGAACAGGATCGATTACAGAAACGCCGTCTGGAACTCGCCAAGAGCGACGCCGCCAAACAGGAACAAAAAGCGGAGGAGTTGTCGGCACTCGAAGCCATCCGGTGGGTGCCCTCGCTTGGCCTGACCGCCGACCGAAACAAAGAACTGGCCCAACTGCGCACGAAGATTACCCAAGAGACGGAAGCGACCCTTGCCCAGTCCAAACAGGTTCAAGAACAACTCCAAAACGTCGAAGCCGAATCCCAGCAACTCGAACAACGGGTGCGCGCCGCGGGCTTGACGAACGCCATCGGGTTGCTTCTTCGGCAAAAACAGAACACGATTCCCAGCTCCAACACCTTTCGCCGACAGCTCGCGGCGCTTCAACCAGAGCTGACCGACACGATTCTATTGCGGCAGGATATTGGCGAAGAGCGCGCGGGTTTGGCGTCGATCGACGACAAGGTGGACGAGATCGTCGACGCCGCCGACAACCTCGATGCCGAGAAAACGAAGCTTGTTCGTCAAGAGGCAAGCGAACTCTTGTCGGCGAAACGTGACAACCTTGATCAGTTGATCGCCGCCGTCGATCGCCGGCAAGTGGCGCTCACGGATCTCGATACGACGCTTCGGGAACTCATTGCCAAGAACACTGCGTTTTCCAGTTACATATCCGAGCGCATTCTTTGGGTAGCGAGCACCAAGCCAATATCGGCGCAGTCGTTTCGAAACGCAGCCAAGGAATTTGGCCGTCTCGCCGCTGACCGTGAATGGAGGTCGCTCCCCCAGGAGTTGTCCGGCGAACGAAGCCCAGGCATTGTTGGCGTGCTAATGGCGGGAGGTCTCCTCGCCGCGTTTTCGCTGAGACATTGGGGGAGGTCTCGGCTTCGGCAAAAGGGAGAACTGGTGCGCGCGACATTTCTGGACTCCCTTCCCGCGACATTGGAGGCATTCGTCTGGACATTCATCGTTTCATCCGCATTGCCATTGGCGGTCTGGGCGATTGGAACGGCGTTCGTGGTGAATGGCGGGACGGAAGTTCAATCGCTAGGCCGATCTCTTGTCCAGGTGGTCGTAATATTGTGGGGGCTCGAGTTTCTGCTGGCGTCCCTGCACCCGATGGGATTGGCGGAGGCGCACTTTCGCTGGCCTGCAACGGTCGTCGCTGGCCTCAGGAGGCGAATTCGCTCGCTTGGCGTGATCGGCGTTCCAGTCGTGTTCCTCTTCTGCTTCATGGAGCAGTCGGGTACCGGCGGCAAGGACGATTCCCTCGAAAGGATCGTCTATCTCCTGCTTACTGTGATCGTCGCGATGTTCTTTTCGCTCACGCTTGAACCAGTTCGGGGATGGATCGCGCAACGTTTCGCCAAGGAACCGGAGCGACTTATCTTTCGCTCCCGGTACTTGGTCTTTCTCGGAGGCATTCTTTTCCCCGTGACGTGCGCGGGTTTGGAGGTGTTCGGTTATCACTACACCGCCGTGGTTCTCATGCGCAAAGGGGGGTTGAGTTTACTGGTCATGTTGGGCTATCTATTCGCGCATGAGTTGACCGTTCGGGTCATTCTTGTCGCCCATGGACGCACGGCAAGGGAAAGGACCCAGGCGCGCCGCGAGGAGTTGCTCGAGAAGAAAAAAGCGGGCAACGAGGAAACCGACCTTCCGGAGATCGTGGAAGACAGCGAAGTCGATCTCTACACCATCAGCGCGCAAACGCGCCGGCTCTTCAACGGCCTCTTGCTCTTCGTGTCGGCGGGCTTACTTTGGATTGTCTGGGCTGACGTTTTGCCCGCCTTCAGCTTCCTCGATCAATACAGCGCGCTCACCGGAGAGCGCATGAGCAAGGAAGTTGCCGATCATTCCGTTTCCATTGCCGACCTCTTCACGACGGCGATTCTTTTGCTCGCGTTCTTCATTCTCTACCGGAACGTGAGCGGCTTGCTGCAATTCTTCTTGATTCGGCGGTTTTCCGTCGACCGGGGAACACAGTATGCAGTCACCATGATCGCGAAGTATGTCATCGGGTCGGCAGGTTTGGTGCTTGTTGCCGGTAAATTGGGATTTGAATGGTCGAGGGTTCAGTGGCTCCTCGCCGCGGCTTCGGTCGGCTTGGGATTCGGTTTGCAGGAGATCGTGGCGAATTTCGTATCCGGCCTAATCCTACTCGTCGAGCAACCCGTACGCGTCGGCGACATTGTTACCATTGATGGGATTACGGGAGTGGTTGCGAGGATTCGCATGCGCGCGACAACGATCACCAATTGGGACAGGCAAGACCTCATCGTTCCCAATAAGGATCTGATCACCGGAAGGATTCTCAATTGGACTCTCTCTAGCGGGATGAATCGGGTGGTGGTGAACGTGGGCATCGCCTACGGATCGGACGTAAGCCGCGCCAAGGAGATTCTTCGCGGCATCGTTCACAAGCACCCCTTGGTTCTCGAAGACCCGGCGCCGCGCGTATTCTTGGAGGGATTCGGCGAAAGCAATCTGAAGCTCGTGCTGCATTGCTTCCTGGGAGAGTTGGACAGCCGCATCACCGTCGTGGACGAACTGCACATGGCGATCCATGCGGCGTTTGCGCGCGGGGGCATAGAAATTGCCTTTCCCCAGCAGGATATTCGCGTTCGAAGCGTTCCTGAAGAGCTTCTTTTCAGTCGCGAGGAGACGGAGCACCGCGGCAATCCGGAGAAACTAAACGACATGTGACGCGATAACAAGTCGTTGCCTCGCCGTCAGGCGCCTTGGATCTTGGCTTCTCTCCCTTCCCATTCTTTGTTCCGGAGCACGAACTTCTGAATCTTTCCCGTGCTCGTTTTGGGGAGAGAAGTGAACTCGATCTTGGTCGGACACTTGAAATGTGCGAGTCGTGATCGGCAGAAGTCGATGAGTTCGCGTTCCGTCACGACGAATGATTCCTTCAGCGTGACGAAGGCCTTGGGGGTCTCGCCCCATTTGTCATCAGGCACGCCCACGACCGCAACTTCGAGTACCGCGGGATGCTGGTACAAAGTCTGTTCCACCTCGATGGAAGAGACGTTCTCGCCTCCCGTGATGATGATGTCCTTGCCACGGTCTTTCAGCTGGATGTACCCATCGGGATGCATGACGGCGAGGTCCCCGCTGTGGAACCAGCCGCCCCGAAACGCCTTCTCGGTGGCCTCGGCGTCGTTGTAATACCCCTTCATGACGTTGTTGCCGCGCATGACCACCTCGCCCATGGTCGCGCCGTCCCGGGGTACGTCGTTCATGTTCTCGTCGACGACGCGCACCGGATCGGTCATGATGTAACAGACTCCCTGCCGAGATCGTAGCTTCGCTTCCTCTTCGGGGGGCAGTTCGCTCCATTGCGGCTGGGGCACGTTGACTGTGTGCGGGCCGTAGGTTTCCGTCAATCCGTAGACATGGATGGTCCGCGCGCCCAGTTCCTTCATCTGCTTGAGCAACGTGGGGGAAGGGGGAGCCGCGGCGACGGTAACCGTCATGGGCCGCGCGAGTTTCTGTGGTCTGGCTGGGTGGTGCAGAAGAGAAGAAAGCACGATCGGCGCGCCGTTGAAGTGGGTGACGCCATGTTCTTCGATTTTTGTCCACGCCGCGCCAGGCTCGAATTTGCGCAAGCACACGTGCGTGGCGCCGACGGCCGTCAATGCCCAGGGAAAGCACCAACCGTTGCAGTGAAACATCGGCAGGGTCCAGAGGTAAACCGATTCCGTGTTGATGCCAAGTTCGATCACCTCTCCCATCGCGTTTAGGTAAGCGCCTCGGTGTGTATACATCACTCCTTTGGGCATGCCGGTCGTGCCGCTGGTGTAATTGATGGTGATGGTTTCCTCTTCGTCCTCGACGACCCAAGGAACCGGGACGTCCGAACTCGCGGCAAGAAAGGCTTCGTAATCCGGACCAGGAAACGGGTTTTCGACCGGGGCGTCGGAGATGGGAACGATCTTTTCGACAGTTTTTAATTCCGCCTGGACCGGAAGGACCATGTGGGAAAGTTCCGTGTCCGCGAAAAGGAAACGGCTTCCCGAGTGATTCAGGATGTAAGAGACCTCGGTGGCGGCCAGGCGGGTGTTGACCGAGACGAGAACGCCCCCCGCCAACAGGACGGCAAAATGTGCCTCCAACATCGGGGGAATGTTGGGACAGAGGAAAGCCACCCGACCTCTTTTGGAGTCCCGCGGCAAGCAAGCCGTTGGCAAGCCGCCGGACTCTTGAGGCGGAATTCCGCGTACGTGAAGTGGCGATCTTCGTGCACGATCGCCAACTTCTGACCATGGACGGATTCCGTGCGGTCGAGGAATTTAAGGGGGGTCAAAAGACTTCGGGAGACAGCCGCTTTCGTCATTGGTTTCTCGCGATCTACCGGCCAAATCGTAGGAGTTGTCGAATTGCGATGTTATCTCCCGGATCCAAGAAGTCGGGATTCTGAGTCGAAAAAATCCAGGAATGGTCCCCGGTATCGCCACCGCGCGGCTCTCAGGATACCGACCGGTGGTCCGCCGCAAAAGTGGGATTTCAAATCGGCGTCCACGATTCGCAAGATTGGGACTGGGGTCGGCGTCGGTACGCTGTCAAGAATATTGTCCCGTGGAATCGCGGAGAGAACAAAAAGCGTGGAGTGACCAAGCCATTTCATTTGCATCCGTCCGTTTTCCCAACTAGCTTGGCAATCTGTGGTGCGGGTGGGTGGACCAATCACGAGACCGCGAAAGCCGGCTGGCTGGGCCCATTGCCTGTAACCATGACAATCGTTGTTAAAGTGGCCAGAGTCCGAGTGCCGGACCACGAGCGGGGTAATCGATTGATGGCGTGCTTGGGGATGGTTTTGCGAGCCGGGCCGGGAGAGCCGTGGAAGTCATGGCAAGGCGTGAAATGGAATAAGGGTATGGGTCTTTTCGCCCTCCTCTTGGTTTTCCAACGTCGCGTCCGCCGCCGAAACCCTGCGTTGGAAGTTTCAAAAGGGGGCGACTTACGACTACGTGCTGGAACGGCGCGTGGATGCGAGATTCGACGTCGCGGGTAACAAGATCCAATTTGGCTTTCGGCTCATTCTGGACATCCTCTGGCAAGTCAACAGCGTCGACGAGGACGGCACTGCAGAGATTTCCCAGACGGTCAATCGCATTCAGGTCCTCATGAGTTCCCCCAATGGAGGCGAGCTCCGTTACGATTCCAAGCAGGAGAGCCCAAGGAAAACCCTTATGGGCGCAAGTCGGACCCCGGCTGGTCGCGATGCTGGGAGAGACCTTCACTTTAAAAGTTTCGGCAAATGGAACGGTGGAGGAGGTCACCTTGCCCAAAAAACTTGGCGGATGAGTTAACCAAGGAAGCGGAGACGGCGGGCCAACAGCGGATGGCGGGCATGAGTGGCTTCAGCGCCGAGAACATAAAGGCCCTTATCGAGAAGAGCTTTTTCGAACTTCCCGCGGTTTTGGTCAACGAGGGGGACAACTGGAGTCAGCGGATCGAAACGAAAATGGGGGCGGTTGGAACCCAGGCGACCGACTTGAAGTATACGTATCAAGGAATTCAGAAGACGAATGGCCAGGACCTGTGCAAGATCGACGCGGAGTCGCTCGTCACGTTTGTCCCTTCTCCCGATGCTCCGGACGTCGAGTTGGAGCTCAGCGAGCAGGAAGGAAGTGGCAATATTCTGTTCGATCTCACCGCGGGTCGGACGCGGGAATCGAAGTTCGCGCAACGACTGAAGATGACGATCGTCGCCCAAGGGAACGAGGTGGTACAGGAGTTGAAGGAGGGGCTCCTTCTCAAGGAAGGGAAAAGTCCCGAGTCCGGTTCACTGGATAAGGACGGTTCTCAGGAAGAAGTTGACGCAAAAAAGTGAGAATGCTTGACGTAATCGATTGAAGCGGAACGTATACGAAAGGTGAGCAGGAGTTCGTTTTCTGCCGCCAACTCATGGGAGGTTTGTTTGCATGTGGATTCCAAAGTGGCAGCGTGACTTTGAAAAGGGGGTCGATTCCCCGATGCCGACGCAGGTGGTTTCGAACGAGGAATTCATTCCGCGTCCGCAGAACGCCAAGCAAAAGCAGGTCGAGCATTTGATCGGCGAGTTGGCGGAAGAGAAGGCGAAGAAGTTGGGCATGCCGCGCCGCGATTTCATGCGTTCTTCCATGGGGATGGCGACCGCGTTCCTGGCGAGTAACATGGTTTACGGCCCGTGCTGGGACGTGGATGCCGCAGAGACCGTCGAACCTGCCGCCACGGAAGAGAAGTATCCCAAGGGAGAGTACTTCGTCATCGACGTGCAAACCCATTTCACCAACGGATTCCCGATTGGTTTCCGCCGCATGGAATGGGTCAAAAACATGGGTTTTGACCTGAAAAACGGTCCCGACGCCTACAGCTTCCCGAATTTCGTCAAGGAATTGTTCTTTGACAGCGAGACCTCCATGGTGGTGATCTCGGGCGTTCCCGGCCGCGAGGTCGACAAAGACAAGGATGGCAATGTCCTTGAAGGGGCCAAGCGTCGTGGTGGTGTGCTTCCCAGCTGGCTCATGGCCGAAAAGCGAAACGAAATCAACGAGATCGCCGGTTGCCAGCGAGCCCTCGCGCAGGGTAACTGTGCCCCCAATCATTACTGGGACAAGGCTAAGAACGCCCCCGACTTCCCCGCTCTCTTCGATCAGATGGAGCGCGAAGTCAAGAAGTACAAGAGCAACTCGTGGAAGTGGTATTGCCACTTCGATCCGGGTCGTTCCGGCGGCGGTTTCCGGCTGGATGACGAAAAGGTGACCTACCCGGCCTATGAAAAGGCCAAAGAGCTGGGGCTGAAGACCTTTAGCGTGCATAAAGGCTTTTCGGCGCAGTCGCGGACGCTGGGGCACATGGCGCATCCCGGCGACATTGAAAAGGCCGCGATCGACCATCCGGATCTTACCTTCATCGTGTATCACTCGGCATTGCGCCACGGTCCGAGCGAGCCGGAATTTGACAATAAGGGAATGTTCAATCCGACGACCGGCGACCTCGATTGGCACTCGGATCTCATGAAGATCAAGCAGCGTCATCCGGAGATGAACAACGTCTACTGCGAGATCGGTTCGTCGTTCGGCTCGCTGGCGATCATTCATCCCCAGATCTGCATGCACTTCATGGGGCAAAACATCAAGAACTATGGCGCCGACCACGTGGTGTGGGGAACGGATTGCCTCTGGTGGGGTTCGCCCCAATGGGTGATCGAAGCCTTCAAACGCTTCGATATCTCGGACGAGCTTTGCGAAAAATTTGGATACAAGAAGATCTCCAAGGAGGACAAGGAGAAGATCTTCGGTCTTAACGCGGCGAAGATCTACAAGATTGACCTTGAAGAGAAACGCAAGGCACTTCCGGCAGACGCCTTGAGCAAGCTCAAAACGGCCTATCTCGAAAACGGTGGTCACCGGGACAATGCAGCCTATGGTTGGGTCCGAGCCAACTCCTAGTCCGTCGGAGGAGTACCTCCATTTGAAATGCGACGAATCCCGCACGCCGATTCCTTCGGCGTCGCGGGGTATCGTCCGCATAAGCGTTGGAATGGTGGTCGTTGTCGCCACCTACTGGATCTTCCTGTTCGCCACGGGAAGAAGTCTTCGACACGCCTTCGCGGCGGATAAAGAACCCGCGGATTGGGGATCGGATCACGTGGGAGAGCCGTTGCCGGAATACATCACTGGCGACGAATGTCTCTTCTGTCATCGGGCGACGATCGGAAACGCCTGGTCGAACAACCGTCATCAGCGGACGATTCGCGATTTCGCGGACGATCCGCGGTGGAATGATGAACTCGAAGCGGCAGGCGATGCCAAGGCACTCGCCGGACAGGCGACGTTGTTGCTCGGAAGTGGCAAGCGGGCCGTTGGACTCCTCAAGCCGAACGGAAAGTACAATCAACTCTCCCTCTTCTCGGCGTGGTTGGATTTCACGGCGGAAGGGAAAGAGGAATGGTTGCAGTTGGCGAACGCTCACTGGGAGGAGAATTCGTTCGCCGACGAATGCGTGGGTTGCCACGCGACCGCGGTCGATCCCGAGAACCGGGCTTATTCGGCATTGTCCCTTGACTGCTATGCCTGCCACGGTGAAGTGGACGTTGAACATACCAAGGACGCGAGTTTGGCCCTGCTGAACGTCAAGCAGCCAGGTTCGCCCAAAGTAGTAACGTCGATTTGTGCGCAGTGTCATCTGCGGGGCGGAAAGTCGAAGAGTCTTGGAACTCCGTATCCGAATAACTTCGTCGCGGGGGACAATCTGCTTCGCGACTACGAATACGACTTTTCTCCGGCGGCGATCGAGAAACTCGATCCCAACGAGCGGCACATCGTCGAGAATGTTCGCGACGTCGCGTTACTCGGGAGGGAGAGCGTGACCTGTTTGACGTGCCATGACGTGCACAAGTCATCGAGCAGAAAGCACGCCAAGCTTGAAGAAAACGATTCCTGCGTGACTTGCCATGAACCAGGATCGCCGAAATCGGAGACCAAGCCGTTCGCGAATCACAACAAGACGTGTAGGTATTGAGGCATCCAAGATGCGGCCACCGTCCATTCCATTGGTGTCACGACGGTGGAGCATCGAAGTATCAGGGGAGACTGACATGAGTAAATCAACGGAACTGGATTACGAACATTTGCCCGCGGGCGCGGACATGGACGAAACGGACGTCACGATTCGCGCTTATTTCGCGCGGATGTCCGACGAGAGATTGGCGGAATACGATCCCCGGTGGACCGATGAGCAAGTCATCGAATGGGATGGGAACTTCAAAAACGACGGGACGCTGATGCTCATTTGTTGCACTCGGGACGTCGAGATCGATGAATACCGCGAAGTTCTCGCCGAGCACATCGCGCTTCGGCAATCCGCGAAAACCTGATCCTGCCGTGGCTTGGTTCGCCGCGTCGCGAGTTTTGAAAGTCGTTGACGGAAGGCCGAGTGGCGGAGCAAACTTGCTTTCAAAAAAAAGTCCCTCGGGGGATAAACTTTTTCCCCCGAGGGATTCGCGTTTCCGCAAGTGTTCAGTAGCGCGGAGCGTTCCCGTTAATTGGACGATTCCTTCTTTTCTTTCTCTTCGGCCTTTTCTTCAGGCTTCTTTTCCTCGGGCTTCGCCTCGGGGCTCTTTCCTTCCTTGATGGCAATCGTTTCGTCGATCTGTTGTTTAAATTCCCGATCGCCGGCGATGATTTCCATCGTCGTTTTCTGTTTCGAGGTCGACTCGAGCGTTCGTCCCTTTTCAACGTCGAAGAGAGCGGTCCAATTACCCTCTTGTTCGGTGATCTCGAGTTCAAATTCCGTCGTTTGGTCGGCGTTCGGCTCGAAGGACATCTCGGTGGTGGCGACGATTTTGGCGACCTTCTTGCCCTCTTTGTCTTCGACCCCCGCCAGGGAGAATTTTACGTCGGTCACTTGCTTGCCCGCGTTGCCGAAAGTCGACGCGAACTGCTGTTCCCAGTTCTCTTCTCCTTCGACGGGAGCGTCGGGCAAGCGGGTAAAGGAACGTTGCACGATCTCCTTGATGCCGTCTTCGGACATTCCGCCGAAATTCATCCGCCGGCGACCGCCGCCTGGTGGTGAGAGTGCCTTGACCAAGGACTCCGGAAGCGTGATGTCTTTTACTTCGCCGTTGGGAGAGACTTTCATGCTGATCTCGGCTCCGACGAGCGCCTTCACCATTGGCCCAAACATTCCCCAGGCGGGATTAGCCGTGGGTTCCCCTTGCGTGGAATCGTATTTCAGTTGTCCGCCAATGGGAGAGGCGGTGTCGAGTTGGACGCGGACGATCTTTTGATGGACTTCTGCGGTGCCGTCGTCGGCCACGGATTTCACGTCCCAGGAGAGGTCGATGACCAGTCCGAAATTGAAATCCATTTCCTGGCCGTTGAAGTCAAATTTGCCGTCCAGGTTGCGCGTCATGACGTAATCGGCGGCGTCCCCCGCCTTGAACTTCCAGCGAAGGGTTTCGGCCGCCTTGGTCGAAGCGGGCATGATTCCTGCCGCGATGATTGCGGCCAATAGCCATTTCTTCCGCGAAACAAACGTTACAAACATGTTCGATCCCTTTCCCTTGAGTTGTCCGCGACGTCGCTTTTCGCGACGGCGTGTCCCCGTGCCTGCCGCGCTTGTCACGCGTTTTCCGATCGGTACCCCGCAGGGAGCGAATTGATCCCTCGCCAATGCCCAGCGTCGGCGGCACCAGCCCATTTCAGGCGTGCCTCAGCATAGTCGCCGGAGCCTTGAGAGGCAAACTAAACCTGCACTCTAGCGTCTCACGGTTTATCGTCCGTTGACTTGTATTCTCGCTCGAAGGTTAAGGTGACTACTTCCTGGCGAACCGTGATCCACGATCCGGCTTTGACGGCGGGTAGTTTTCCTTACCTTTACAAGATTTTTGCGAGTTTTTGGCGTTACTCGACAAGAAAACGGCGCAACCGGCGAATTCTTCGAAAGATTGGTTCACGGAGGCCGGTCCGCGAATGGACTTGGGCGATTTTCTCGGCAATAATCGAGCGTTGGGGTTATGCGGATCGCGCAAACTCGTGCGCCGCGGCCCCGTAATTCGGAATCGCCGTTCGGATCGTAAATTCGTGGCGCGGCATCGCCTGCACAAACGGCTCAAGTCAAGGTTCGCCTGGCGACCGAGCCGGAGATAGCGCCGTCAATTTCCGAGTACCAGGTAGCGGCTGTATTCGGCGATCCCCAATTTGCGACGGAGTTTAGAAATGTCCCTCGAGTCCTTTTTTCGTCTCGATCCTGCCCAATTGGGCATCGCTTTGGGAATGATTGCAGTCCTTGCAGGGGCTGTGATAAAAATCACATCCGCCGTGGCCACGCAATGGCGTTACGTTCGGCAGACGGAAATCGATGCCTCGCTAAAGGCGCAACTGGTTGATAAGGGATTCTCGGCGGCGGAGATCGAACAAGTGATGAACTCCGGCGTCCATTCCGCCCGCTCTGCGGCTGTTTCGCCACGCGAATTTTCGCGCAACGGCTGAGACGGCAAGAACCATGCTCGAGGGAGAAGGATGCAACCGGATGGAGATGTTGGTGGGAATGTCTCTAGGCAAATAGCACCGTTCGGGATGTCCGAGCGGCATAATCCAAGTTGACCGAGGTCCATCGACCGCGGACGCGAAGTGCGATTGGAAGGGTTTGGACATGTGGCAGGAAATTGCTCAATTAGACTATGCGAGGCTGGGAATCTTACTGGGTTTCACCGGTATCGTGGCTCTCGCCTCGATCGTCATCAGCGCGATTGTCGCGACGCAATGGCGCAAAGTTCGGCAGTCGGAGATCGAGGCTTCCCTTAAGGCACAGATGCTCGAACAAGGGCTCTCTGCCGAGGAGATCGAACGCGTTATTTGCGCCGATCCGCGTGGTCGACGCAAAGAATGGGTCAATCAGGTCTTTGCACATCTCGACAAGAATTGCAGCCGCAAAGTTCCTGTCTGAGGCCCTGGGCGAGGGGATTTGAGCCTATCGCTGGATGTGGTGATGCCATTCGCTTCCGTGACTTCCTTCGGACGGGGGAGCGAATAGGACTCTGGATCCGCGAAAACGTCGAGCCGTTCCTGTTGTTGAACGTGAATGCCCTCGGTTACGCCCAGTTCGGTTCCTCGGTATTACCTTCCGTCCAACCGTTTCCTTCTCCAATCTCTCTAAAGTCCCGTAGCTAGCGATTTCGCCGGCAATATGCGGCGGACCGGTTCCTGCCGCCCGAATTATCAAACCTTTTGCCGTTCAAATACCGATGATCGTTAAGAAGCGGAAGGCTGGCATAACCGGCACGATCCGCGCCGATGTCAAACTCGCGGGGAGTTGAGAACGTGAATGGACGAAGAATGGCGTCGGCCTTGGGTTTGCGGGAGGAGTAGTTGAATGGGTGGACGAATCGTATCGGCAGCCATGGGAATTGCCGGCCTGCTCGCCGTCGCTTCCGTCGGCCAGGCAGACCCTCCCACAATGTCGAAATCGGCGGTCGACCTCGGGCCAAGTAACGTGCGTCGACTTAGCCCGCTGGAGTCCGCCTCCAGCGTGGAGGGGGCCGTCATTGACAGTAACGGCTCAGTCATGCCGGTCCGGCATACGTCCGCCTGTGACTTTGATCCCTATTCCTACATGGCGGAAACGCAGGGGAGCGCGCCCGTCACGCCACTCCGTGAGCGTCGGACCGGGTACCTCGACTCGCTGCTTCCGGACGACACGCCCGCCGACAACAGTCATTGCGACTTCGAATGCGCAAACTGTTACGGCAAAATCGACATCGAAAAACATTTGTTCTACACCTATGCCCATGGCAATGCCGAAGGGGACGTGACCAAAAACGCGTATGGCGACAGCCATAATGGCCAGGTCGGCCTCGAACTCTTGCCCTGGGTTTTGCGTGACAGCCCGAACTTTTACTCCCGGTGGGGCGTCACCACGATGTTTAACTACGGCAATTTTCAAGGGAATCGCGAAATCGCATTCCAAAGCGAAAAAAGCGGAATGCAACTCACGGTCAACGACGGAGTGAGCTACGGATTCGTCATTGGACCGTCCGCCCGAGCGGATTTTGAGCTCTTCCACATTCGCTTTAGTCCCAACGGCATGATCGGTGCTGCGTTCGACTGGACGAGCGTTCGCGAGATTCAGCCCCAGGGCGCCAATTTGGTCTTCGTCGACAAATTCAAATTTGCAGGCTTTGACGTGGGTGGATATGTGCGTGGAATGATGGACTTTCCCATCACGCAGCACATCAATATCTCCGTCGGTATGGAGTACCGCTTTATCCCCACGGACATCATGATCGACGACGGGGAATTTCGGAAGCATCTAGGGTTCGTGATCGGCCTCAATCACGAGTTCTAAGAGACAATGACCTTGTGACCCAAAAGACTCGCATGCACGGCAACAAAAAGGCCGTGTCTACGAAACTAAACATGTCTAAGTCGTTGGACTATCGTGAGGTAGGTAGGAAAAAAACCGGAACCGTTCGCCCATCGCTGTCCTGTTGTCGGCCTAGACAACGCCGGTTCCGGTCAATTTGGCCGACTGAACATATGTTATACTCCACCTCTCCGAATGCAAGTATTGTTTGACATTTCTTCAAAAAAATTGACCCCCCTCGATGTCTAACTTTCCTTGGGCGCAAAGTGGTTGCTTAAGGCAGTTATTCCGCGGTAAAAATCAACTCTTTTCCCTTGCGGTGACTGGTTTCTCAGAATCCCTTCTGAGGATTCCTCATCTCCCATTCAGGCAGCGTTCCGGTGGTCGAACAGGGTTCCCCGTGGAAAGGGAATCAGGGGGAAGTAAGGCGGCGGTTTATTTGAACTCAGGCAGCCGCCTGAGAGGTTGCTGGCTGATCATCGAGGATTTGATCGAAGACCATCGGTAATTCCGGCCAGGGTTCGCCGTCCATGGTGGGATCGGCAACGATTCGACGCATCGCCTCATCGAGATCGTCCACCGAGTTGCAGCGGTCCTCCGGATTCTCGGCAATCAGGCGGGCCAGCAGTTGCGAAAATCCGACCGGATAGCCGGCGGGCAAGAGGTCGTCGCCATTCAGCCGAGGCATGCCGCCGCTGGCCAGTTCGAGAAAGATTTGGCCCAGGGAATAAAGGTCGGAACGAACATCGATCGGCAGGCCAGCGCGGAGTTCTTCCGGCGCGACGTAAATCGCATAGGCCCGGCCACTTTCGCAACGGTGGATTTTGCTCAGCCAAAGGGGTTCGCCATAACCTGAGATCTTCACCGACCCGTTTCGGGTGACGAGGATGCGAGACGGGCGCAGATTATGGTGGGTAAAGCCAGCCCGGCGGGCAGCCATTACGGCGGAAATCGCCTGCTGGCAAAAGCGGACTACCGCGCGCGGCGGGCACGAGAACAGGGCAAGATCCGCCAAGGAAACGCCATCCACGTATTCCGCGACCACTCCACGGCGGTCGCCATCCGCCAACACCTCATGCGTGGAGACGACATGGGGATGCCGAAAGGCGGACAGAGGACGAATGGCCAGCTCCAGCGAGGTTTGCATCATCGGATCACGGCACCAGCGAGACGCATACATGCGAATGGCCACGGGCTCGGGGTGTTTGGGCGTTAGCGCCCGGTAGATCGTGGAGACCGTTCCTTCATGCACGACGTCCAGAATGGTCGCGGGTCCCACTTTGAGATCGTCGATTCTCCCTTCGTAGAGACAGGCCAGTTGATAACGGGTCAATTTTTGCGCCATCACGAGTTCGACGGCGAGTGGTACTCGGCGGTGATTGGCGGATTGCAGTGCGCCGCGTAACGTCTCAAGGGACATAAGTCCCGCAGCGACGGCCCGATTCCCAAGTTCCTGGTCCGAGATCGATTGTTCAACCGCCAACGCGATTGGCCGGGGAAGCGTCACCGGCGATTCGGGCTCCTGGGGCTCCGAAGCCGACGTGTCCGCCTCCGGGGTCACCAAACGAAGTTTTGCAGGTGGACGAGGCGCCACCGACAACTGCTCGACCATCTGCAACAGATCGGCAAGTTCTCGCTTGCTGCTCTCTGCTTCGTCTTCCCTGCGATTGATGAGATGTTCCTGTTCCGCGAGCGTCTTTTGGAAATCCATCAATCGGTCGGACCATTCGGCGATTGCCGACTCCAAAGCGCGCACCTGGGATTGTTTGCGTTCCAACGCCGCGGGGTCGGTTTTCGTTCCCCCCGCCCCTGCGAGCATTTCGATTTTTGACGCCAGGATCTCCTGGACGCGAGAACTGACACCCCGTTGTAGTTCCGCCAGCGATTGGTTCTTCATGCGGACGGTTTCCAGCCAATCGATGGCCTCTTGTTCGCGCTGCGCGGACTGATCCGCGTAGTCCAAAACGGATTCCAGAATCCGTTTCTGGCTTTCCTGTAGGGCCTCGAGCCGCTCTTGGTATGCGTGATGACGGCGTTCCAGTTGTTCCACCAGGGACCAGGACTGTTTTCGCCTCTCGATCGCCTTCTGCCCGACTTCACGGAGCTTGTGAATCTGACGCCGGTGCGCCAGTGCTTGCGAGGAAAGCGTGCCTCGCTTCCGTTCGACGTCTTCGGCGAGCTTCTCCAGTTCTCCACGCCGCTGTTTCACTTCTTCGCACCACCGGCGCTCCCTTTCGAGCAATTCTCGCTGCCTGTCTTGCAGGCCTTCCGCCTGGCTCTGAAGACGGACCGATTCCGATTGCAGGCTTTCGGCCATGCGGTTGGTGTCGCCGATGAGTTGTTGCAGTTGTTCCCGTTCGCGGTGTAGATCTTCCTTCACGGCCTCAAGGGATTGTTCTTGATCGCGAATGCGATGACGCTCGACCTCGTTTTCGCGCTCGACGGTCTCTAGTCGGCGGGCGCGTGCTTCCAGAAGACTCTCTCGCTCCGCCATCTCGACGGTCGCTTCCTGAACCTCGGCTGCTCTCGCGACCCACTGATTTTTTTGCGACTCGAATTGTTCACGTTCCTGGAGCACCAGGGTTGACTGGTGTTGGAGTTCCTGTTTTTGGGCGGCGATCGCCTGGCGTTCCAGCTCGAAACGCTCGAAGATGGTTCGCGCGTGTTCTTCGAGTTCGGCGGCGCGTTTTTCGAGTCCCAGTTTTTCGTCGGCGTTTTCCTTGTCCAATCGCTCCAGTTCCTGACGCCTCCGTTCGAGGAGTTGTTCTCGTTCCTTGAGGACGTTGGTTTCGATCGAAAGTTCCTGGCGTTCTTCGCGGAGGCCTTGAACCTGTGCCCGAAACGCGGCTTCGTTCTCCTCTAAAACGGCGGCCCGGCTCGCGAGTTCCCGGTCGCGTTCCACTTGCGCCAGCCGCTGCTCTTCCAGCCTTTTGGCGAATTCCCGCAGGTGCTCCTCTTGCTGGGCGAGAAGTCTGTTCTTGGTTTCCACTTCCTCGAAACGCTTTTGCGATATCGCGGCGATCTCCTGGGCTCGCGCGAGCTCCCCACCGGCGGACTCTATGTCGCCGCGCGCCCGTTCTTCTTCGCGGGCGATTCGGCCTTTTCGCTCGTCCAGGTCGGCCTGGTATTGCGAAAGTGCCCGTTCCTTCACGCGGAGATTCTCGATGTCCTGAAGGAGTTTTGCTTCGCGCGATCGGAGGGCCGCGTCGCGCTCGCTGATGTCGACTTGTTGACATTCGAGCTCATCCAGTTTTCGCTTCATTTCGACCTGGCGCTGGCCGAGTTCCGAGCCGACGCGGCGCCAATGGGCCACCTCTTGCTCGAGTTCACGTTGTTTCTTGGCGAGATCGGCGGCGTGGCTTTCCGTTCCACTGGCGAGCGAATGGACCGCGTCATGTTTGTCGCGAAAGTGCGCCATCATTCGCTTGCGAACTCGCGCCAGCCGGCTCTTGTGCTCGAGGAATACTTTGTTTTTTTGATCAATCGCAAGTTGCTCGTCGGCGACCGCGAGGCGTTCGCTTTGCAGCGCGGCTTCTCGCTCGTCAAGTTTCTCCTGGCGTTCCTTGATCGCCCTTTCGGCATCGGCGAGTTCTGCTTTGGCGCGCGCTAGTTCCTCGTGCGCCTGGCGGAGCAGTCCTTTTTCTTCGTCGTTGCTCGACGTCGTCGACCCAGGAGGATCGGTGTTCTGTGCGTGGTCGAGCGTTGCTGGGAAATGGGCGGCCTTGGATTCCGGAGCATGGGACGTGAAATCCGACGCTGAAGCCGGGCCGGAGGCAGGTCCCGTAAAGGCGCCTGGGTGCTGCTTTACGATTCTCGCCAGCGCGGACAACTTGAGATCCGTCGGAACCTCTTTGGCGATAGGGGTCGCGGAACTCGCTTGTCTTTCGATGCTGATCGAGAGTTCGAAAGGCCCAATGGTGAGCGTGTCACCGTCGCGCAAGAGTGCTTCTTCGACGGACATGCCGTTATGGAGCAGAGGGTGTTTGGGATCCAATTTGCGTGCCGTCACTTCGTTCGACGATCGACTTACCAGGCAATGTTTGCCCGCGACGTCTGGGGAACGCATTTGCACGTCGCACCAAGGACCCGAACCGATGAGCAAAGTGGGCCCCGTCATCTCCCGCGAGCGGTGAGCGGCCTTGCCACGCAGGATGTGGATGATGACTTTGGGTTGCTCGGTACTTCCCATGGCGTTCTGTGCGTCCATGCACGGCCTCGTCATGACTGGGTGCACTGTTTTCGCGGATCGGTCGCACGCATCGAGCACGGAAACTCGATGGGTGGTTCGAGTTGCGTCCGCGTGTCCGGAAATCCGCGTTCAAAAGGTCTTAACTGCCTTTGCGAACACCGCTTACGAATGAAGAGTTCGCAAAGACAAACGTCCAATGTTCTCGCAGGGAGTTGGCGCAAGGTGTAGTATCGCCCGTACTATCCCTTCCGAACCGAAAAAGTCCACAGCAGTTCCCGCGCAGCGGGACTTCGGGAAGAACTGGAGAAATGGGAGATTTGTCCGGGCGGGTAATTTGACTCGGACATCGACCATCGGGGATGAGTAAAGCTGGTAAGCGGAACCTTCGGGCCGCAGGAAAGGGAACCCGGGAAACGGGCAGGGCAGTAGACGAAACGCGGGTTATTTCTATCCTGATTTCTGTTGTAAGTGATTGTCACTCAGTGAGCAGCGGCAGAAGAGAGCTCGTTTGTCGACGTACCGCTGAGGCACTTCTGCAGTGCCCTGGCCAGCCAGATCCTGCCGATTGCTGTCCATGATTAGTTTTCCTGGGGGAAAAATGGCGGAAGTCAAGGCTACCAATATCCATTGGCACGAAGGAAACATTACTCGCGAGGAGCGTCAGGCCCTGTTCAACCAGAAAGGTTGTACGATCTGGTTCACCGGCTTGTCCGCGTGCGGTAAGAGCACCATCGCCATGGCGCTGGAGCAAGTTCTTTACAGCCGCAAGCACGCGGCGTACGTGCTGGACGGCGACAATATTCGCCACGGACTGAACAAGAATCTGGGATTTTCGGCGGCGGACCGTGAAGAAAACATTCGCCGGATTGGGGAAGTCGCCAAGTTGTTTGCGGACGCTGGTTTGATCGCCATCACCAGCTTCATCAGCCCCTACGTCAAGGACCGAGACCTGGTCCGCAAGCTCCACGAAGCCGCCAATCTGGGCTTCATTGAATGTTTCGTCGACACGCCGATCGAAGTCTGTGAGAGCGCGATCCCAAGGGGCTGTACAAGAAAGCTCGCGCGGGGGAGATCAAGGGTTTTACCGGAATCGACGATCCGTATGAAGCGCCGAAGAATCCGGAGTTGGTCCTCAAGACGGCGGAATTGTCCGTCGCGGAATGCGTTGCTTCGGTCATCAACTACCTTGAAAACAAGGGTTATTGCCGCAGCGTCTGACGCACGACAAAACTGGAATGGCATTCCCAAGCCGGGCCACGAATCGAATCGTGCCCGGCGTCGTTCGTTTTTGGATGTTCCGGACCGACTAAGGGCGCGCTCACCATCCTTCCAGGTTATTGGCGCGCGAGAGGCTCAAAATTCTCGCCGAGCAGTTGGTAAAACGCCTGCAGCGGCGCCAATTCCCTTTTGCACCGTTCGCTCGGCTCGATCAGTTGCAGGGGACGTGGCACGACCAGTGCCCCGAGTTGCAGGACGTCAAACTCCGCGAGCAGACCGAAGCAGAATTGCTCGGCGGATTCGGGAATGGTCCAGTTGCGCTCGATGACTTCCCTCAGCGAGCCCATCGATTCCTGGAGTTGCACGCCGCCGATCGCGCGAGTTTCAAGTCCGCCAGCAATGAGGGAAAACACGGAGCAACGCGGGCCAACGGCAACTAACGTGACCGGTTGGCCGTTGTCCAACGCGGCGCGCCAACGCGCGATGGCGGCAAGCTGACTCGCTTGTACTCCGATCGGTCGTTCTCCCACCGAAGCCATGAATAGATCGAAAAGCATCGGCGTCTTGACGATTTTCGATTCGCCGAAATTGTAGGGATCGACGGCGAGAACCCGCTGGCCCGTCGCCAGTAACTTTTCCACGACCGCCGCCGTCGACTTGCGCCCTTGATCCGCGACAACGACCGTGGTGGTTGTCGCGCCTGCCGGGCCGATCTCGACGGCCGGTACCGTCCAATCGTCTCCCAGATGAAGACGGAGCGACCGTGCTTGATGAGCGCCGAAAGATTCGACCCCCATTTCCTGGGCCTTGACGGAGTAATCGGCGTATCGGACCAGCTTGGCCAGCCTTTCGCGGCGGGATTGCTGCCACGCCTTTGCCTCCGGTTCGCTCGTGGGAAGCTCCGGATTTCGCGGCAGCCCTTCGCTCAGGTTCATCGCGATCTTGTGGAAATCGAGATTATCCGCGGGGAGTTCCACGAACAAATCCTGTTTGGATTTCACCTCCCCGTCCGAGGGGATCTCTTGGGGATCGAACGAGGGATCCCCGGGATAGAAGAAGTCGCGGAACATGTAGTACAAGGCGACGCGGTTGTCTTTCTGGAAATTGTGATCCCCCGGATCGAAGTTCACGTGCCAGCGAAGATGATCCTCCTTGCCGACAAGTCGATAGACGGGCCGGGCCGCTTCGAGCAGGGGAGGTAGCGCGTTCTCCGCTTTAAAGCAGCAGTTGTCGGAGTAGTTGTACGTCAGCAACGTGGGGCGGGGAGCGCGCATGGCGGTCAAATGAGCGTAATCTGCGATGGCGGCTAAATCGGAAGGAGATTGTTCGGAGTCTCCAAGGTCACCGTTCATGACATTGGAATGCCAACTCGAATAACCGGCGACCGGGTCGGCAAGTGTCACCCGGGTGTCCAGAGAGCTTACGGTAATCGTTTGCCACCCGCCCCCCGAGAGGCCGGCAACCGCGACCCGAGAGGGGTCGGCATTGGGAAGCGAGAGCAAAATGTCCAAGCCACGTTGCATCGCCAGCAGAAATGGAGCAACGCCACTCGTGCCGCAGAGATCCATCTGATTCAGGCGGTAGTGATTAAAGTTCTCCTGGGCCAACTGGCCCATGTTGAACCATTCGACGTTGAGCGCGAGCATCCCTTTCTTGGCTTGGTTGATGCAGCGAATTTGCTTGTAGGGCGCCTGTTTGCCGTCACCGTCGTGCCCGTTGACGTTGAGCACCACGGGTACCTTTCCCTCGAGCCGATCGGGACGATAAAGCAAGGCGGGAATCCACAGGCCGGGCACGACTTCGTAGCGGAGCTTGCGAAGCTTGTATCCCGGGCCCCCCTCGATGGTATCGAGCCATTCGACCTTGGTTTCTCCCTTTTTCCACTCGGCGGCTTCGCCCCGGAATATGACCTCGTTGAAGATCCGCTGGCGCAGACCGTCGGCGTACTCCATCCACGCCTCCGCCGTCGTCAACGGTGGCCATTTGGCGATGCGGGATTTCGTGAAGACCTGGGCCTGTTTCATGGATAGCTCGGGTTCAATGAGCGAGCGGCCGAGCAGGGTTTCAAGATCCGCGCCTCTCGACGCGTTAGCGAGGACGACGAGTAGAGTGATCGCTAGTAAACCGATCGAACGCATGGAAGTTGGCCCTTTGTGATGCGATATGTCGCGTGCAAACTATCCAGGGAATCTCAGGTTCGCATGTTGCGGCCGGCTTGGCATTTCCGATTACGACCATACCCTACGCGAGCAATGCCCGTCCGAACTGGAGGCGCAACACTTTGTCGTCGGATACCTTCCTTCACCAAAGGATTCCGCCGGGAAAACCACGTCGTGTCAGGGTAACGACATTTCTGAGGAATTTCTCGGTTTTTCCTTACCGACAAGTTTGCTGGAACGAGAAATCAGCGATCGACGCGAAGGATGAAACACTTCAGATAGCGAGCCTCGGGATGAATCATCTGCGTGGGGAAATCAGGGGGCAAGCCATGTGATTCGAGCAAGGACAGCCTGCGCCCCGTGTCACGGGCGGCCGCTCGGATCTGCGATTCGAGCCGCTCGGGTCGACTTTGGACGCTGTTGGCGGCGACGACGAGGATTCCCCCCGCGGGAATCAGGCGGAGAGCATGGCCGATCAAGCGATCGTAGTCCGATTTCAAAAACCAGCGTCGACCGGGGACGTTGGTCGAGGTGGGGGGATCGAGAATGACGACGTCGAACTCTTTCTCCTTGCGCCGGGCGTTTTTGAGGTATTCGAAGACATCCGCGCGCGTGAAATGGTAACGGGAATCCTCGGCGGGAAGTCCGTTGAGCACGAAGTTCGTCTTGGTCCAATGGAGAACGCCGGCGGCAAAATCGACGCTCGTCACCGAGCGAGCCGCCACTTAACGCGGATACCAAGGAAAAGCTTCCCGTGTACGAAAACGTGTTCAAAACCCGCCGATTCGCGACCCAAGTTCTCAAGGCCCTGCGGACTTGACGCATGTCGCAAAACAAGCCCGTGTTGAGCCCGCCGAGCAAGTGTACCTCGTAACGGACGTCATCCTCGGTCACGATCAACTGCCGGGGTGGTTCGGTGGAACTGAGCGGGATGACGTCAAGTTTTCCCGTCGGAACTTCTCCCGAAGGGCGAATTTTGCCCGTGATGCTTTCCGTGGGCATGACGGCGGCGATCGCGTCCGCCAGGGGGCGGAAAAAATGCGTCAACGCGGCGGAGTAGGTGTAAAGCACCACGTGGCGTGCATAAACGTCCGCCAGGAATCCCGAGAGGCCATCACCTTCGCCATGGATCAATCGGTAAGCACCCGTCTCGGTCGTCAGTCCTAGTCGCTTCCGCAAATCGACCGCGCGGGCGACTCTTGACTGAAAAAACGCTTCGTTGAGTTGCTCGTCAGGCTCGGCGGGAAAAATGCGGACCATGTCGTTGTCCGCGTCATGAACGCCGAACCCGATTTGTTGTCCTTGGCCGCCGAGAAGCTGCAGGACCTCGCCATTGCCACAGTCGGGCGGTAGTTCTGGCCAATCCGCGGGAGGAGAAAAAGGGGTTCCGCCAAGGATCCGCGATTCCCAAGTTTCCGACACCGTAATCGAACGTTGCGTGCCTGTTTCCATGGATTCTCTTCGTTGAAGTTGCGCGTGAATGCGTCGTTTCGAGAGTATCAAGACTATCAGTGTGACTGGCTGACGGGAACCGAGGGGAAATAATTCTTGTGGGACAAGAACGAATGAACTGACGCTGACCGCCGCTTGCGCAGGACCACAGGAATCAGTGAAGCGGACGGTTCAAGAACCTCAGTTGAGTAAAACGGCTTCGCGAACCGCTTGCGAGAGGTAGGACTCCACGGAGTTTTTCTCGGCCCAGTAGGGATGCTGGCGGAGGACCTTCTCAAACGTCTTGACCGCCATCATGGGGTGGCCGGAATGAAAGTAAAGGGCGCCCAAGTCCCGCGATTCCGACGGATCATGCGGCATAAGTTTAACGATGCGTTCCTGGACTCTGAGGCAGAGGTCGAGGTTGTGGCGGGAATAGATTCCCTTCAGATTTCGGAGCATGCGAACCAGAATGTCCCGATTGGACATGGGAGGAAATTCCGACTCCTCCAGTCGGCAGTCGAGACCCAGTTGTTCGCGTAGTCGTCGGTCGCATTCACTCCACTCGAACATCCGGCCCCGCTGGAACACGTCAATGTAGAGCCGTTGACCGTTGGGTTTGAGGAATGCAAGTAAGAAATGCCCGGGGAAATTAATACCGAACAAACGCACTCCCGCCGAGGCGGCGAGCGCCTGGTAAACCACGGAGAGCGATATCGGGATCCCAACTCGGCGATCGAGAACCTCGTTGATGTAAGAGTTGCGCACGTCATAGTAGTCGCAAGTGTTCCCCGCGAACCCGAGCTCATGGAAGAAGAAATCGTTGAGCTGTTCGAGGATCTTCTCCTCTTGAAAATCCCCTTCCAGGCGGGTGGCGAGAAAAATATCGAACCCTTCGGCGAGTTGTTGGATCTGTTCCAGGTAAAGGGGAATGTCCAGATCGGGGTAGGCGTCCGTCGCGAGTTCCAACGCGGCTTCGACCAGAGGGGCGGGACAATCACTGACGATCTTTTCGAACGCGCTCATCGTTTCCTCTCCGATCCCCCCGCGATTCCCCCAACAGCGTACCCACTTCTTCGGGTTTCGGTTACGGAAACCTTCAGAAACTTGTAAAAGCGGTATACGCTCAAATCGTGAGCGGCATCGGGCACCCGTTCTCCCCCAACAGGATCTCCCGAATCAAGTGACGCTGAAACGCGTCCTTTTGGCATCACATGCAATCCTACGCGATACCCGCACCGGGGGGAAGTGGCATTGACCAACTTGTAACGCTATCCTAGCCTTGAAAACCACGGACAAGGAGGCGTTTTCATGGGGTCAAGAGGTACAAGGAGGATTGCGAACCTCGCGTGGTTCCTCTTCTTCACCATTTCCCCCGTGCATGCCGCGATTCCTTCGACGGTCCGATTGGACACGGGTTTGCTCGCGCGCCAACTCACCGTCCTCAACGGTAAACTCGTTACCGAAAGCGTGCAAAGCGCCGTGTCGGGTACGTTGGTTCTTTTCGATCAATCGTCCAACCAACCGGTTGAGTTTATTCTTCGACTGAACGGTGGACCGACACTTTGTTCCCAAGACTACCAGGTTGCCGAACATCAGTCACGATCAACCTCGGAAGTGCAGTATGAGCTTTTTACTCTCTCGCCGATCAAGGCGGAGTACCCTCGACTGACCGTCGAGTTTTCGGCTCGTCGTGGGGATAGCGTGCTTCGCAAACGGATCCATGTGACAGGTTCTTCCGTCGTGGACCAACTGTCCGTCGAGACGCTGCCGGTTCGGGGTGCCGCCCGGCTGGGGGGATTGGGCCAACCGATCTATCTCGACAACCATTGGTTCTTCGGCCTCGAACATCCAGCGGGAACCAATGCCGTACGCAACGGGCGGGTCGACATGTCGCACTTTCCGGGGAAGGGGACGTTTGTCAGTCCCTGGTGCGTCATCGGTTCATTGTCCACGAATGACGAAACCGTCGAGGACTCCTTTCTCTCGTACATTGAAGGATTGCGTCGGCCCGTCCGGCCATTCCTCCAGTACAACTCCTGGTTCGATCATCGCGACGGCGAAGTTACGCGGAAGGTTCTTGAAGCGACTTACGAGCGATTCGCGGAAAAGTTGCTTCGGCCTTACGGTTTGTCCTTGGATGCCTTCGTCATCGATGAGGGTTACGAAAACCCCCAATCGCTCTGGGACTGTTCAGACGGCTGGCCCGAGGGTTTTGCCCCTTTCGCAAAGCGGCTGGAAAAGGATGGATCTCGTCTGGGCTTATGGTTGCCACTCAACGGATACTATCTCGACGTCGCGTGGGGCGAGAAGCAAGGTTGGGAACGTGCGGGCCATCACAAGGACTGCTATTGCCTCGCGGCACCACGTTATCAGGCAGCCATTAGGCAGGCCGTGGAAAAACGCATTCAGGAGGGCAAACTCAGCTATCTCAAACATGATTTCAATTTTCTCTCGTGTAACCGCGACGGTCACGGGCATTTGCCCACGTTCGCGCATAGCCGGGAGGCATGCGTCAATGCCGAGTTGGATTTGCTGGCCCATGAACGAAGCCTGAACCCGGACATCGTTCTCAACGTCACGAGCGGAATCTGGCCGAGTCCCTGGTGGCTGATGCAAGCGGACATGTTGTGGATGGGATTGTCGGACTACGCGCATTATTGGGAAACGCCCCAGCCCGGCACCCGACAAGCGGAAATGACGTTTCGCGACGCGCGTCTTTACCGGCTTTTGCAGGTGGATCGTGCGCAGATCCCTATCTCCGCGCTTATGACGCATGGCCTCATTCGTGGTCGGCATGATGGCATCCACGACGATGAGTCGCTCCGGGACTGGTCCGACTACGTGATGATGCATTTCGGCAGGGGCACGATGCTCCATGAACTTTACGTTACTCCGGAACTCCTGCCGGATAATTATTGGGACCCCCTCGGCCGCGCCATCCAGTGGGCGCGTGCGAACACCGTGACTTTAACCCATTCTCGATGGGTCGGAGGCGACCCGGCGAACGGCGATACGTACGGCTACATCCATTGGAGCCAGGAGAAGGGAATCGCCTGCGTTCGGAATCCGTCACCGTTGCCGCAAACTTTGACCCTTACTCTTCGCGAGAGACCCAAACGATTTCGAACTCCCTCTCAATGGCAACCGCTCGTCGTCTATCCGTGGCGTGAACGATTGCCCGCCGTCGCATCGAGTGATTTTGCCGCCGGCAAATTTGCCGTGAATGTTCCCGCTCAGCATGTATTGATGCTTGAGTTTCATGCGGAGCTTCCCGAGATTCTCGCGGATCTCCCCGTGGGACGTTTTGAGCTCGCCACCAATGCCAGAGTCGATGGCGATCCCCACGGAGAACTCATTGTTTACGCGGATTCCAAGTTCGAACGCATCCCGCCCCTTGCTCAGTCGACGGAGGACAAACGGTTCTGGAAAGGAAAACTGCACCTTCACTTAACGGACAAGGAGTCCGCATCGCTCGAGTTTATCCGACGACCAGCGGGGGGCGCGCGAATCGGTTTATCGACCCAGGAATCTTCGGGGACCGCGGGGATCAGTTCCACAACCCACAAAGTGCCGGAAGGAAGCACCTGGGATCGCGTCGTCTACTCCGTGCGTGCGTCAAGCGACGCGCCTTGGGAAATCGACGTCGCGCTTCCTCCTACTCCCTTTTGGCCGCAGCGGAGTCGAGTTACCGCGGTGGCAACTTCCATTGCGCCCTTGGAGGTAGCCAGTCGTCGCGAATTGTCCTCAGGCACGGCGCTACCTGCTTGGCCTGCTGCTCCCTTCGCGGCTCTCGTCCGCCAGGATCGCGTCCTGCTGGATCAATATCCACTTCACCGCAGGCGATCTCTTCCCGAGTCTGCCCTGTGGTGTGTCGTGGGATTGACACCATTGGCGACCTTGCCGTGGTTGGTGGCCCGGCGTTTCGGCGCTTCGCCCGCCCGCCGTTGGCTCGCCGCTTTTTTGACGCTGTCAGGTCTTGTCGTGCTTTACCTGGCGACGCCGCTCGGCATGGCCTTGGCTCGCGCGCTCACCGACCAATGAATGGCTCCATTCGTCGAGCATAAACCGCCGCGAACTTTGTGAATGCGATCCATGGATCTGGAGAGGGAGAGTCGAAACGTCGGTCACTCGCCCCCAGTCGCGGAATTGGCGGGGCCCTTATCCTGCCCAATTGCCTTCGAATCGAGGAGTTGGAAACTCAGAAATGCCGGCCGCGGGTCGACTTTGGCAAGTGGCCGATCCCTGGAGTCCGCGCCGTCCATGCACTGGTTTGCCAGTTATCCACGACCTGGCCCTCCGGCGCGAAACGAGGCAGGCGGAAGGCGAAGTATTCCCCCAGCGAAAGCAGGAAGGGCTCGTACATCGCGCGGAGTTGATCGAGGCGTTGTTTCGTCTCGTTCGCGCTCGCTGCGACCTCTGCATTCTGTTTGGCGAAACTCTCCCATTCTTCCCGCGTCAATCTTTCCGCGCCTTCGTGTTTGGGAGGCAGCCAAAAGACGAGGCAGAGATCGACGCATGCGTGTCGGGCCATGGCGAACGACAATTCCGCCAGGTATCGGTTATTGCTGTTCGGCATCGAAAGGAGCAACGCGGAGGTGTCCAGGATAAGCGAGAGCGTGGAAACCCAGGACTGGTTGTCGTGTTGCGATCGATAGTAGCCCAAGACGGGATAGGACAATTGGCTTTCCAGTAAGTCCGCCGCCCAGAGTTCCCAATCGAACAGGAGACGATCGAGTATGACGTGTTCGTTCACGCCGCCGATTCGGCGCAAGAGTTCGAAACTGGTGGGGGGCGAACTGGCGCGGGCGTCCAGTATGGCAATGAGTTGCTCTCTACGGGAAAACGCCTGGTAGAGAACGGGGAGGTAGCCGATCACGATGGCGAGGAATCCGAATCCCAATCCCGCTTCAGCGACACAGAGGATCTTTCCGGTCACGCTTCCGGGCGTCAGGTCACCGTAGCCGAGCGTGAAGAAGGTCACGCCGCTCATGTACCAACAGGAAAGCAAGGGGACCGACTTTGTCGGATGAAGGGGGATCTCCATGCCGAAATAGATCAACGCAAAACCCAAAACCAGCAAGTTGGCCCAGATCGCGAAGAGCAGGAGCAGGGAGAACGGCCCGAACACGCTCAAGGTGTTTTCGCGATACTTGCCACGCGGGATGAGCAAGGCAAGCTGGCGCCAGCAACCCCACGCGATTCGATAATAGATGCGGGCCGGCCTATAGAATCGGGTGATGCGCCGTGGCAGGACCAGTGCTTCAAACGCGTCCAGCAGAATCATCAAGATCAGCGCGAATCCAAGACCCGTGATCAGCATGGCCACCATTCCCGTGGTTGTCGCCGAGCGTCAGCTCCTTTCTTACACCGCCAAGGCGGCGCGTCTAGTGATGGGCCCACGAGGTCTGGCCAAGCGTCGATCACTTCTTTTCGCGAAGGTCGTAACACGCCATCTGTTGGTGATTACGAACGAAAGCGAGGCCGCCGGCGATCGCGAGATAGTTCCAGGTCTTGCCGTCAAGAGCCTGAAACGTCCCGAGTTCCTGGAAACTGGACGGATCGGCTTTCACCAAGGCAAGCTCACCTTGCTCCCCCAGAACCACGATAAGATCGCCGGAAAGAAGGATCTGGCCATGACGATACCGGCCGTTCTTCCACCGGCGTTCGCCCGTCTTTTCATCCACGCAAACGAGGATTCCTTCGTCCAAGCCGTAGATGTGGCCATTGTGCGCGACCGGGCTGGAAAAGCGGCAGCGTAGCGACTTGTTGCGCCAAAGCTCGCGCGCGGCGATCTTTCCCTCCTTTTCTTCGAGTTGCAGCATGGCGCACCCGACGCCGTAGCCGGAGGTGATGAACACGCGGTCTCCCTCAAGCGCCAAGGGCTGCGCCACGTTGATACCCTCTTGGGTGGTCCATGGATGACGCCATAGTTCATTTCCCGAAGTGGCGTCGTACCCTCCGATTCCCTCGCCGTCGAAGACCAGGATTTGTCGCTTGCCCGCGAGCTTGGCGAGCATCGGCGAACTATAGCCCGCGCGCGTTTTGCCGGCGCTCCAGACTTCTTTCCCCGTCAATCGATCGTATGCCACGACCGCCTTTCCTTCCGCTTCGGGCTTTTGCGCGCCAGGATTGACGACGACGAACTGGTCGTAGACAAGTGGTGAACCACTCATCCCCCAGGTAATGTTCGGATCGTGGTTCTCATCGAGGATGTTGACGCGCCAGACCTCCTTGCCGCTTTCCGCTTCCAGGCAAAGGAGCACGCCGGTGGCGCCGAGCGAATAGACTTTGCCTTCGTATAGAGTCGGAGTGGCGCGCGGACCGGGGCCTCCCATCGCCTCGGTAAAAAGCGCGGGGTATTCCGCGACCCAGCGTTCTCGTCCCGTCGCCGCGTCGTAACAAACGACCGCTTCCTTATCGCGGCGTTGTTCAATGGTGTAGGCTCGATTGTTTTCGATCGTAATCGAGGCGTAACCACCGCCGACCGGCTGCCGCCAAACAGCTTGCGGAGGGCTCGACTCCCAATTCCTCGCGAGCGGGGGGCCGGAGACCACGCCGTCACGAGCGGCGCCGCGAAACGCGGGGAAAGTTCCCTCGATCGCCGTTTGACTCGATGGGGTGGCGTCAGCTGTTTTTTTCTCCTGCCGATGCGCCTCGAGAATATCGTCATTCTTTTTAGCGAATCGCCAATGGAAAATGGGCTCGATGTCACCGGTGAACTCGATTCGTTCGACGAACACGAATCCCAGACCGACCACCAGGAGACCCGCCACCAATGCGATTCCACGCGAGCGAAGACTTCGACCGGAAAAAAGGAGAAACCAGAGGAATAGCAGTATGGCCCCCAGCGTTCCCGTCAGCTCGACCCCGACGACACGGAAAATCCGCTCGAAATCCTCCGAGGGCAGGAACCAAATCAGCGCCATGGCCAACAACGTGATATCCACGATCAAGATCGGCAACCAGAACCGTAAAAACGTCCGTCGGTTCGTCGCCATCGTTTGAATGTCTTCCGTCACGAGCTTTCTCCTTCAGCTTCGCCTTGCACATCGAGGATGTCACCACGCCGTGATGGCGTCGCCATTCAAGGGTATGGTAGGCATGCCGGCTTTTTGTCGCCAGCCCGTTCCCGCCCCTCCTCGGTCGCTCGTCCACCAGCGCACGCGCGATATTCCGCAAATGCCGGTCGAAAACCTTCTCGAGCGGAACGGTTTCCGCCGTGCATCGCGGGTGTTTTCCCATGCGTTAAGCTTTTTATCGGAGGGATCGCGTTGATCGAGAGTGTGAGGGTTGAGAGACGGAAACGAGTTCGACTCAATTGGCATGCAGGCGCTCGGGTTTTAGGGCATGTTCAATGGCCTCGGCGGCAACTTGGTGTCCGAGCGCGGTCCAATGGCCCCGGTTGGGTAGGAAAACCTCGCCCGATTTCGCGCCCCGATCCATCGCCCCCCTAAGGCTCAGGAACCGAATTTCATGCTTGGAGCATAGGGAACCAAGTTTGGTTTCTGGAAAACTTCGATCGAATCGTTCCGCGTCGCTCCCCGCGAAGACCAGCAGTTCGCGCCACGCCGCGTCATCGAGTTGTTCATGACAGGGAATCGAAACCAGGAGAAACTCGGCGCCGGTCGCCTGGACCTCCTGGGCCAATTGGACGATCAACCGTTCGGTGACCAGCCACGCTTCATCAAAGGGCGCTTTGGGCCGCGAATCAAAGATGTGCATGCCCGGCGGAACGATTCCCAGGGTTTGGCGCATGCGATCGCGAACGACGCGCATCTTGTTCTTCTGCCATTCGTAGAAGAGGCTGTGGTCGCTGAGCCAGCGCGATAGTCTTGTCCATGTCGGCGACATGGGATGCACTTCCAGATCGCCATTTACGCCGATGTCGAAGGTGGGACGGTGTGCCGAACTGATGGAAGGATGATTGTCCGCGAGATCGTTACCATTGTAGAAGCACAGGATGACGACGTCGGGCGCGTATCTCTTGGCAATGTTCCGCCAGGTGAGCAAGCTCTGCCCCGTCCCATTACCCGACACGCCGAAATTGAAGCATTCCCAGCGTCTCGCCGATTCCACGTCCTGCAGCGCGCGACCGAGGCGTGAAACCAAGGTCTCGGACTCGTCGACGGCAATCCCGGCGATAAACGAATCGCCGAGAATCGCGACTCGCGAAACGTCGGGACTCTTTTCTCTGGGTCGATCTGGACCGCGAAAACCGTCCTGATTGAATCTCAGGTCGATCGCACGCCCTGATTCATCGACGTAGTACCTGGCTTGATAACCGGACCGATAACGTTGACCGACCAGCGGGTCCTTGACCAGTAGCGTCTCTTGCGGTTGTACCCAAACGCGGAACGCCAACTCGATGGCCAGGAGCGAGAGAACAACGCTGCCGACCGCGAGGCCCCATCGACCGATTACGCGTCGACGCCGGATTCCGTTCAGATCCCCAATCATCGCTACTCCGCTGGTTCTCGAAGGAAGAGCCAGTTCCTTCCCGAGTCGCGAAGAGTAACCCAACCTGGAATTCTCGCAACCGTAGTCTTCCGATTCCGACACTCGAATTGCCATTCAATGACCAACACAAGCCATTGGATAGCGAAGCTGGAGGTTTGCGGTATTTGGGAGATTTGCAGTGAGTGCGTCAACGCCGAAAGGCTCTGAATGGCAGTCGGTGTGGCCCCGGCGGAATTGCACGGACGGGAAAGGGCTAACGGCGGCGGACCGTCGCGAACGTTTTCGATGTTACGGTGGGCGAGTACGTTCGATGGGTCCCCTTACCTCGTGAGGTTGATGACTTCGTCAAGGAGTTCGTTGATCGTGGAAACATAGCGAGCGGATGCTTGGAACGACCGCTGGAACGAAAGCAGGTTGATCGTCTCTTCATCCAAGCTGACGCCCGAGATGGAGAGGTTCTCGGCATCTAGCGCCTGTCGCGTCGAATCACTGATATTGGCGGAGACGCGCGCCTCTTGGCTCATGGAGCCGAGGTCCGCGATGAGTCCCGTGTAAAACTGGTTGGCGGACAGGCCATTGAGGCCGGCGAGCGCCTTGTCTTGAAAACTGGCCAAAGCGATGGCGTTGCTGACGTCGCCGGGATTTCCCGACGTCGAAGCGGCAAAATACGAGCCATCGCTCTTAAGCACGCCATTGACGCCAATGTCGTGTGAATCCTTGCCCGTGAAGAAGGTATTCAAACCGATCGCGGCGAGGAAACCGCTCGTGTCGTTGGCGAAAGAAAAATCAACATCCTGCGGCGCGACAATCTGAAGATTGCCCGGCGCGGTAACGCTGGCGGCGGTGGAGCCGAACGCGGCGTTGATTTTTCCCACGATCGAATTGAGGCTGTCGTCGGTGCCAATGCCATCCAGGTCGACCTGAATGACCGTGGTCTGCACGAGATCCGTATTCCGGTTCGTAATTCGCAGTTCAAAGGCGCCGTTGGTCGGCGTGAAATTTAGATTCGCGGCGGCGGAGTCGAGATTCGCGTTCGGATCGAGAACCCGATCGACGCTGGTCAAGTTCGTGAAGTTCTTGAGCCCCTGGCCAGAGGAAAAGAGTTTGTTGAACTCGAAAATGAAGTTTGACGTCAAGGAGTCGAGCGCGTCATTGACGGAGGCAATGTCGACGTCGCGCGCCTGCTGCGCGCCACCAAGCCGCCCCCCCGTGGTCGGCACGACGTACCCGGAATCGCGCACCACGAGGGTATCGACGAGAACGCCGTCGACGGCGGATCGCGTGGTGTCAAGTTCCTGAACCAGGCCACCCAAGACCAAAGGTTGGGAGCCGTCCCTGGTGTAAACGGCGACGCCGCCATTGGGTTGCTCGATCACGCGAATGTCGATTTTGCTGCCGATTTTCGCCAACTCTTGATCACGCGCGGTTCGAAGCGAACTGGCTTCGCTGTTTCCGCCCGCCTCGATGGCGCCGATTTGGCCATTGAGATCATTGACGGCGCGCAACGATTGATTGATCTCGTCCGCCGTCAGTCGAACCTCTTGGCTGATGTCTTTGCTGAGATCGTCGAGCCGGCCGCGAATGGAACGAATGGTATCCGCGACGACCCCGCCACGACGGACCGCGAGCGAACGGAGCGCCACGTTGCTCGGGTCGTTCTGAACGTCCTGAATGCTCTCGTAAAAGTCCGAAAAGACGGTGGATAGGTCTTCGTCGCCAAGTTCGTTGAAGACGTTTTCCATGCGCTGCAAGAAAGTGGAACGGGCGTTGTCCGCCTCGAATTCGCTATTGGCTTGCCTGGCGCGCTCGGTCAGGTAGACGTCGATTTTTCTCTGAATGCCCGCGACCGAGACGCCATTACCGATCGCCAGGTTGCCGAAGCGAGAAGGAGTGACCGGCACGAGCTTAGCTTCTTCGCGAACAAAGCCCGCGGTACCCGCATTGGCGATGTTGTTCCCCGTGACTTGTAGCGCGAGCCGTTGAGCCTCGATCGCGGCTCCGCCTAGTCTCAACGAACCGAAGAGAGACATCGCATTACCCTCATGTGCAGTTTGCGTTCCGCGTTCTTCATCGTGGCAGGACGAGGCGCGCCCTTCAGGCGTGATCGTCCAGGTGCAATCCTGCCCCCTCGGCATGACCAGGGGGAGAAAACGGTTCGACAGGGGGGGCGTCGTCATTTCCCGAAAGAATCGTCAATATCTCTAGCGCGTGCTCATTGAGCCGGTAGGTGACGTACCAGTTCTCCGAAAGCTGCTGAAACACCGCTTGTGCCCGCGATTGAATCCTTTGCAAGCGTCCGCAGACGCGCTCAAACTCTCGCGCATCGAGTTCCCGAATCTGATCACGCAAGGAACCGCCGATCTGCCGTTCACCCATCGAACCGAAACTGGGATCTAGGTTCAGGATGGCGCGCACTCGAGTCGCCAAAGCACCTTCGAGATCCGCGGATTGTTCCAACTCGCCCTGGTTCATGGTCAACAGAGCCTGCGATTTCCTCGCCTGGGTCGAGGCCAACTCGTCGAGAGCAGCCTCCAGTTCAGCCAGCCAGGAATCCATTGCTCCAGCATCCACGCGTCAACCTCCAACGGCACCGGCGAGGGGCGCAAAATCAATCACTAAATCCGGTGAACCCGACCCGCCTCTAACCATTCTTTCCTGATGGCGAGCGGCACGTTGCGTCCGCAAAATTATAGCATACTCGAAACATCGCCCATGGAGCCGACTTTCCGATCTTTTGTCGGTAGTTCACATTGCGTCCGGTTTTGGGCCATGGGAATCTCGATCGTCGTCAAAACTCAACGTCCAGCGAGTCGACTATGTTCAACGTGAACCACGACATCAAGCAAAAGGTTCAACAACAATTTGGCCCGGCCGCAGGCGCTTATGCAAAAAGCGATGTACACGCCGCCGGGGAGAGTTTGGAAGTGCTTGCGGAACTGGTATCGACCCAGCCGTCATGGCACGCGCTCGACGTCGCGACCGGTGCGGGGCACACGGCGTTACTCTTCGCGCCCCGAGTGGAAAGGATGGTCGCCTTCGACCTGACGTCGGCAATGTTGGCGCAGGCGGCAAAGCTGGCGGGAGAGCGTAACTATCGCAATGTCGAGTGCGTCGAGGGGGATGCCGAGTCCCTTCCCTTTCCGGATCGTACCTTCGATTTGGTGACTTGCCGGCTGGCGTTTCATCATTTTCCCAAGCCTGAAAAGGCTTTAAGTGAGTTTTTCCGGGTATTGAAGACCGGGGGTATCGTCGGCTTCACGGACAATCTCACGGTGGAAGCGCCGGCAGCCGCCGCCTACTACAACCGTTACGAGACCCTTCGCGACCCTTCGCATGTCGAGGTCTATTCCGCGTCGAAACTGCAGGAAATGTTTGCAGAGGCGGGATTTATGGTGAACGCTTCCCGACGACTGAGCAAAGAGTTCGAATTCCACGATTGGGCGGATCGCCAACGGGTGTCTGAGGACCACAAACAACAGTTATTGCAGATGATGCGTCGAATTCCACAGGATCTTGAGACCCTCTTTCACCCGCGATGGACGGCGGAAACCATGTATTTCTGCCTCTGGGAAACGGTACTTGTGGCAACGAAATCAGGATGAATTAGCCGCCTTCCCTTCCGCCCGAAGGAATGGTCCCGCCTCCTCGATCCACTCTCCCGGTTTGGGAATTCTATTCTCCAAGGCCCGTTTCCAGGAACGGGCTTGGCGGATTTTCCCCTTCTGTTAGAATCCGCGCGTTCTGGGGGCCATAAGGACCTCTGGGGGACGTTGGTGGATCGTCAAGCGGGAACGATCGTAGCGTCTCCATCGCAAGGATGCACAACTCTGGAGCAAGGATGCGTACGGCCTTCCTAAGCGCGGTAGCGAGTCTTTCCTGTCGCTATCCGAAGTCGTTGCTCGCCGCTGCCCTGGCGCTCACGTTTTTCTGCACGGTGTATTCCCAGTTAAGTTTGCGGATCAACAGTAACCCGGACGAATTGGTGTCGGAGGAGCGCCCGCACCACATTGCCTATCAACGTTTTCTCCGCGAGTTCGGCGACCTGGAATACATGTACGTCGTCGTCGCGGATAGTGGGAACGAAACGAGGACGCGTGCGTGCGTGGATGCGTTGAAGGATCGTTTGCAAGGCATTGCAGAACTTCCCAACGTTTTCGCCGCCATAACGCCGCGGGAACAACTCAAGATCGCAACTCGCGCGATGCCAGAAGAGCAACTTCGCGATCTGGCATATGCCTCATCGGCGTTTCCCGTATTCCTTACCGGCCAGGATCCGGGCGTGGCGCTCACGGAAGCGACGCGAATGCTCGAGCATTTGCGCGCCAATGGCTTGTCCCTTTCGGTCGACGCGCGGCGCGAGCTTGGTGCCGGCGCGATGATGCTGCTAAAGAATTTCGCCACCGTCGCCGACCCCGAGTCGGAACGTGAACTGTTGAGCCTGACGCTCGATTCCATGTCCTCAAGATATTTCCAATCTCCGAGCGGAAAGCTCTTCTTTATTCGGATCGTTCCGATCGTGGATTACGGCACGATGGAGGTGGTCGAAAGGCCTCTCGAAGCCATTCGCGAAGCCATGGCCGACGTTCAGAAGAAGTTTCCCGAGATGGAAATCGGCCTGACCGGCAAGCAGGTCATTCTCGCCGACCAAATGGTGACGACCAGTCAGGACATGACCAAGGCGTCCGTCATTTCGATCGTTTTTTGCCTGATCGTCTTTATGCTCATGACGGGTAGTTTCTGGCGTCCGATCATGGCAGTCGCTTCCTTGCTTTGTGGCATAGCCTGGACGCTAGGCATGGTCACCTTCGTGCTTGGGGAGATGAACCTTTTCAGCACGGTATTCATGCCGCTACTGATTGGGATTGGCGATTTCGGCGTTCACCTGGTGGTTCGCTACGACGAAGAGCGCCTGCGGCATTCGAGCAAAGAAGCCGTTCGCCGCGCGATTCTCGCCGTCGGCCCCGGCTGCATGACGACCGCGCTGACGAGTTGCACGGCGTTCTACGTTACCATGCTGACGGATTTCAAAGGGATTCGAGAACTCGGTTTCGTCTCCGGGACGGGGTTACTTTTGTGCCTGCTCGCGACATTACTGGTGCTGCCGCCGCTTTTGGTGGTCTTCGATCGCCGTCGCTGCGTCACCCCATCCCTGGTTGCCGAGCCGATTACGCTCGAAGCGCCAGCCCCCATGATCAACGATATTCGTCGGCCCGTCTTCATCCTGGCGGTCTGTGCCGCGCTGTCGATCGGGTTGCTACCGGAAGTGTTCAACGTTGGATTCGACGACAACCTGCTCGATCTGCAGGCCCAGGATCTCGACTCGGTGCGCTGGGAATACCGCATTCTCGACGATTCGAACTCGACCACGCTGTACGGGGTCGTCATCGCCGAAGATTACGAGCAACTGCACGCCATGGTGGAGAAGGCTCGAACCTTGCCCTCCATTGGGGTGATCCATTCGATCGGCGACGTCATCCTGCCCGATACGCCGGAGCGGCTGGAGTTGAGAGACCGGTTGCACTCTCGGCTTGCCGGTTCGAGGGATGGTCGAGTGGATAAACCGTCCGGCACGGACGCCGCCCAGGGTACGATCGCTTGGGGTAGCGAGGATTTGGAGCGAGCCGCCGCCTCCGTGGAACGATTGGCGCGATTGGCGGCTTTACAGTCCCCTGCCGAGGGAGAACGCATGGACCGGGTCGCGGCGTCGCTCCGTGAACTCGCCGCCAGAATGCGACATCCCGATTCCGAAATTGCCAAACGCTGCCGCGAGCAGATCGAAAGCCGGTTCGAGAAAACCGGGGAAGCCATTGCCGCCATGCTCGAGGGAGATCGAATGGGATTGGCGGCGGCCCTACCGGAATCCGTGCGCGGGATGTTCCTTTCGAAGAATGGCCGATTCTTGATCATGCTCCATCCCCGAAAAAACGTTTGGAACACCCAAGCACTCGCGGAATTCGTCGGGGATTTGCGAAAAGTGGATCCGAGCGCGACCGGATTCCCGGTCAATCATCTCGAAACGATCTCCGAAATGAAGCAAAGCGCCAGCCAAGGTTTCTTCCTCGCGATTGCCGCGGTCTTTTTTCTTCTCTGGTTCGATTTTCGCAATCTGAAGGATACCCTACTCGCCGTCGCGCCGCTTCTGGCGGGACTCTTGGGAACCTTCGAAGCCATGGGCCTCTTGCGCATCAACTTCAACCTGGTGAACTTCATTTCCGCGTCGATCCTCGTGGGGATTAGTGTCGACTTTGGCGTGCATATCGTTCACCGGTACCGTGAATCGGGCGAGGAGAGCTCTGATCTCGGTTCGACGCCCCGTGCCATCATCCTGACGGCTCTTACGAATTTGATCGGATTTGGCTCCTTGATCACGGCCCAGCATCTGGGAGCGAGAAGTTTCGGAATGCTCATGGGAATCGGCGGCGTTGCATGCCTCATCGCGTCGATGCTCATCCTTCCCAATCTGCTCATCGTTCTGCAATATTTTAAGCAAAAAAGTCGAGAGTCGGCAGCCGTTCCACTTCCGCAGCCAACCCCGCTAGCAACTCGAAAAGCTGGTTGACCGATACTGCAATTGCCGCTCAGCAAAGAAATGTCGTCGGCTAGATCATGTTCCGCCAGGGCTCTCCCGTCGACCGGCCCGGGCATGGCGACACTGCTTTTCCGATGCTCAAGCATCGCCGTAAACCCTTGTTGGAAATCCACCCTTGGCCCCAAGGGTAGCATGCCCCGGTCGATCTAAACCCAAATTCCACCACGACAAGTCCCCTTGAGGCTGAAAAACCGCTCGGTCCGTTCGAACAACTTGAGTTCTTTTCGTGACGCTGCCCCCGGCATTGGGCAGAATGCGCCGACTTTTACACCAAACGATTTTTCACCGGAATCGCCTGGAGGCGTTTTGCTTGAAGGTTTGGGTTTCCGTGGCGTTGAGTGCGGGGAGCGGCATCGATCCGTGGTGAATTCCGCGACCCGCCCCGCCGGAGAGTCGAGCCGATCGCAAGCTCCCGTTGCCACAACGATTTCTGGAGCGACGTTTGTTTTGGACGCGCGCATGGTGCTCGGAGGGGATCGAAACGGAACCCGTGGCTCCGCGGAAAAGTCGATCCTGTTTATCCGACCGTCAAAGCTTCCCTGACACGTAGAGTGTCTCCAAGATTCGCAAACGGAACGCCATGCACCACCGGACCAGACGGCGTGAATTTGGGAAGAAAGCGGGATTCCCACGTTTGCATCTCGCAATTTCGTTCGGCCGGCTCGTCGATAGATACTCCGTGGGCATGGGCCGCGCAAAGGCGGCTTCATGGCCACCGTGACAATCGGTGACTGCACGGCACGGACGAATGTGATTCCCGGACAGGCGCAGGCATGGATCCAGCGTCAAGCGATTCGTGTTGCATTGCCTACGGCTCACAAGTCACAGCGAGAATTACTGACTAAGGAGGGGTAAGTCATGGCAAGAGTTTGGGTGTCGCTACTGGTCGCCTCCGTGGCGATCCTTGGTACGCGACAGGCGGAAGCCGCTCATTGCGGTGCCGCCAAGTATGCCTGCTGTCCGCAGGTGCCCAAGGAATGTACTCAGTGTTCACAAACCTGTTTCAAACAGGTTACCAAGACCTGCTACATGACCGTTGAAGATCAGGTCCTGGAGAAACGCTGGAAGACCTGCTACCGGGATTGCCCGGAGACCTGCTACAAGATGGTCCAAAAGACCTGCTACAAGGACGTGATCGAGACCTGCTACAAGATCGAGAAGAAGACCTGCTACAAGGACTGTCCTGAGACGTGCTGGAAGGAAGAAAAGTACACGGTCAAGAAGCCGTGCTACGAGGACGTCATCAAGGAAGTCAAGTACACGGTTCAGAAACCGGTCAAGGAGGTCTGCTACAAGGATGACCCTTACACGGTCTGCAAGCCGGTGACCGAGACCTGCTACAAGGACGTGACCTACACGGTCTGCAAGCCGGTCAAGGAAACGTGCTTCAAGGAATGCCACTATACGGTCTGCAAACCGGTGACCGAGTGCATCATGAAGGAAGAGACCTACACGGTCTGCGTGCCCAAGCGGGTGATGCGCACCGTGACCCAGGAAGTCGCGAGCAAGCACACGATTCGCGAATACCTTCCTCCCAAGCGGTTCGGCATGGACAAGCTTGGCGAGAATGGCGCGACGGGCGATTGCCAAGCGTGCGGCAAGGGCGTGAAGGTCGAACTCTGCGGCCGTAAGTGGAAGTTTGATCCCTGCTGCGGCAAGTTCCTTCATGCTCCCTGCAAGAGCTCCTGCGACAGCTGCGGACCGGAGAATTGCGCGGTCAGCGACGGGGTTTGCGAAGTACCGGGCGTTTGGGTCTGCCGACCGGCGATCTGCAAACGCACCATTACCTGCCAGGTTCCTTGCACGATCATGGAACGGCAGGAATGCAAAAAGATGGTCCCCTGCAAGGTGACCAAGATGGTCAAGGAAGAATGCGTCAAGAAGGTCCCCTATGAGGTGACCAAGATCGTCAAGGAAGAATGCGTCAAGAAGGTGCCCTACTGCGTCACCCGCATGGAGACGATCCATTGCCCCCGCAAAGTCTGCTACACCGTCTGCAAGATGGTGAACGTGGAATGCACCAAGAAGGTTTGCGAGCGGGTTTGCAAGGTCGTCGAAGTCGAGTGCGTCAAGAAGGTGCCGGTCACCGTCCACAAGATGGTGCCCTACGAAGTCTGCGTCAAGGTTCCTTACACGGTTTGCAAGAAGGTTCCCTACACGGTTTGCCAGAAGGTTCCGGTCTGCGTCGTCAAGAAGGTTCCTTACAAGGTCCGCGAAGACGTCTGCAAGATCGTAACCCGCAAGGTTCCTTACACCGTGCAGGTCTGCATTCCGGTCGAATGCCCGAAGGGTAAGGCGAATGCCTGCGTCGAGTGCAAGACCGGCTGCGATCCTTGCACCAAGTGCGAGACGACCTGTGAGCCTTGCACCAAATGCGAGACCAAGTGCGAAACCACCTGCGAACCTTGCACGAAGTGCGAGACCAAGTGCGAAACCACCTGCGAACCTTGCACGAAGTGTGACACGAAATGCAAGACCAAGTGCGTCGAATGCACCAAGTGCGAGACGACCTGCGAACCTTGCGTCGAGTGCCCACCGGCCTGTGATCCTTGCGATCCCTGTGCCGACCTCTGCAAGGATCCTTGCGAGAAGAAGGGTCTGAAGGGTGTGCTTTCCAACCTGTTCCACAAGAAGCACAAGGAATGCGATCCTTGCTGCGACGAATGTGGTTCGCCGGTGGAAGTGAAAGCGGAAGCGAAGGAAGAGGTGAAGGAAGGTCTGAAGCCAGTTCCCCACGTTCCGGAAGCGGTCCCGGCTCCCAAGCCGGAAGCTGCCCCCGCTCCGGAGCCGGTTCCGGCTCCAGCCCCCGCTCCGGCCCCAGAGGCTGCTCCGGCTCCGATGCCAGAGCCTCCTCCCGCTCCGCCGGCCCCTCCGGCTCCAGAGCCGGCCCCGGCTCCCGCTCCGATGAATTAAGCTCATCGGGCGACTTACAGTAGTTCTCGATCCGGCCGGGCTTGTCAGCCCGGCCGGCTTCGTTTCCGCGGATCAATTGTCCCCCTACGCGAACAACAGTTCCCCCGCGGCGCGCCGTTGGGCATCACGGTGCCATAGCCAGAGGAAGACCGGAGCAATCGCGAAGCAGCACCACTGATAACCGGTTAACCCCAGCCAGAGGGGGACTTCGGGGCGAAGAAACTCCGTGAGAAAACGAAATGCCAAATAGAGCAGGATGTAGAGTTTGAAAAGTTGCCCTTGGAACAGGCCGCGACGCTGCAGATACTCGAGGAGAATGGCCGCCCCCAAGTGAAAGGTGAACTCGTAAAGCTGCACGGGATGCCGGCGTATTCCGTCCCCGAAATCCACTCCCCAAACGCCTGCCGTTGGAGCTCCGAAACAGCATCCCGCGAGAAGGCAACCTAACCTGCCGATCGCCACCGCGACCGCCACCGGTACCGCGAATCGATCCCCCGTCTTTACCTGGATTCCCAAGGCGAACTTCGCCAACTCGACGCCAAGGTATCCACCCACGAGCCCCGTGAGAATCGTCTTGCCATTCGTGAACCATGCGCTGCCGTCGATCAGACCGTGCCAGTCCGAGAGAACGAAGGGCAACTTGGCGCCGAGCATCGCGCCGACGAAAGCTCCCGCAAGAATTCCCCAACGTTCCCGGCTCGGCATCCGGAGTTGGTTTCCGCCACGCCGGCCAAGCAGCAAGCTGGCGAGGATCGCCGTCAGAATGACAAAAGGATAGGCCGCGGGATACACCGGCAATCTTACTCCCAGAACGTTTCGCCTTAGGATTCGCCCATAGGTCCGTGGACCGCGTTGGCGCTTTGTAATTCCAATCCCCTAGGAACGCCTCTTGGACGGACCGTTTTTACAAGGACGCGGGTTCGGAGATTTGGACCACGCCGCCGGGAGAGAGGCTCGGCAGGGGAACGTGTCCTTCGCGGTAGAGCACGTTGTAAGCGCAGAACGGGATGACGTGCCCGCTCGGGAGGACATGATGGATGCAACATTTCATGAGCCTGCGCACGTCGAAGTTATAGGCGTCCAGAAATGAAGTGATCGTGATGCGGAACACGTCCTCGGAATAAAGATTCCCCGCCAAGGCCTTGGTGAAAAACTCCCGCCGCGCTTCATCGAGTAGATTGGAACCGTTGGACGAGACGCTCGGCGCGTCTCCGATGGCGACGACGTTGGAAAAGGCCGGACCGCAGCCGCAATCGCTGCCACAAGTGCTCAGGTTCGCCAAATAGTGTTCAAGCAGTTGTTGGACCTTGGGTCGGGTGAAGGTTATGCCGTTGGCCAACAGGTCGATGTTATCCTCCGCGGGGATGAATCGAGTTAGAGGGATGACATTCCCTTGAAAACGGTACGCGTACGCGAGGGTGTGGCAGTTGGGATGCGCGCATGGCAAAGGGAGGAAATCCTCCGTTCGAAACACGCCATCGGTTTGTTTGATAATCGCCTGCACGACATCGGGGAACGTGATCCGCCGCTCCAGCGTTTCCGGCAGCACGTGGCGACCGGAATAGGTCGCGGGTTGAAAGCTGATTCCCGTGATCCAGGGACGTTCCAAGCCGAACTTCACGATCGGTCCGATCTCGTCCTCGTTGACGCCGGCCTGAAGCGTGGCGACGAGCGTCGTGTGCACGCCTTGGACGCCGAGTGCATCGACTGCCTTTCGTTTGATTTCCGAGAGTGACTCTCCGCGAAGGGCGAGCGACGTCTCCTCGCGGAAGCCATCCCACTGGAAGTAAATCTCGACGCGATGTTTGAGCCGGCCGACCAAGGCGACGAGGTCACGGTCGTGCGCGAAACGGATGCCGTTCGTGTTGATGAGTACATAGTCGATCGGCTGCGCGCACGCGTATTCGAGGATCCGCGAAAACTCGGGGTGAATGGTCGGCTCCCCGCCGGAAAGCTGCAGCACTTCCGGCCTCCCCTCCATCTTTACCAGCCGATCGATTGAGTTCTTGCATTCCTCGAACGAAAGGTGATTTCCCGACGGACCGCTCGAGGCGTAGCACATCGGGCAAGAGAGATTGCACGACGACGTGATCTCGACCAAGCCGACGCAAGTATGTTGTTCATGTTCCGTGCAGAGGCCGCAATCGTAGGGACACCCTTTGTCCGGCTCGACGGCGAAGTTCTCGGGGAAGCGCCCCGGAACGCTGAACTCCATCCGGTCATAGCTCGATGCGTCCGAACAGACGAAATCTTCGCGAACACCATGCGTCGGACAGCGTTTCCTGAAATAGATCCGAGTTCCTCTGCGGAGAATTTTCGCGGGAACCAAGGTCAGGCATTCGGGACAAAGGCTTTGCGTAGTTCCCAGGAACGTGTGATCGCGAAGCGTCATCAAACTCTTCTCCCAACTTCCCGTGAATGCGGCGTCCTCGATGCGTTCCAGGGGACCGCCGACAACGGATGGAAATTCGCCGTGCCATGCACTTCCGATCGCGATCCAGGACCTCTGACGTGGGTTTGTCGTCCGTCCCTCTTTAGGTTGCGAAGGCGGAAGAATGTTGCACGAATCTCATTCGCGTTGCCTCGAAGGCAAGTCTTCCGCGGTGAACGGTTTCTTTTTCTTCTTGATCACCAGCAGGCGGAACAGCAGTACGAAGACGAGCACCGCCGATGCCAGCGAAACGAGGAGCACGGCGACCATGAACACGCCAAGCAGGGATTCGGAACTGGCTCCCACGGCGTCCGAAGCGACCAGGCCGGCAATCGCGCTCGCGGTGCATGTCGCGCAAAAAGCGATGAAGGAAGCGATCAAGATGAACACCACCATGCCGACTTGCAACAGGATCGAAATCGGCCGGTCGACATACGACGCCGCGAAGTCCTCTCGATCCGCGCGAACCATGGCGGGGGGCATTCCCAGTTCCACGTTCGAGCCGGGACCGGGGGATTGGATGCCTGGGCTGCGCGCCAGCGCGATAAGCACGGGGATCATGATCAGAAAATAGAGGATGCCAATCCCGGGCAGGATCAGCAGGACACCCAATCCAACCACCACGACGGCGGTAATAGTGGCTGCCTTCCCTTGCCCTTCGAATTCGCCACTCATGGGTTCGCGACCTCCTTGGCTCCGAGTCCCCTAGAGGATTGGCGCACGACCTGGCCGAGTATGATTCCCGTCATGGCGAGCGCCAAAAGGAACATGAGTTGGTGGTAGCGGGGAACTCGAAGGTCTCGGTCTGTGAACCAGCGCGCATAGCCGCAGACGTACAAGTATCCGCCGATCGCCCCCACGGTCGCGAACTGGACGAGGGAAACATCCAATCGAAGTGCCGAACCCGCGAGTAGAACGAAGTATCCGACGAGCAGTGGGCTTTTAGGGCCGTCGGCGATCATGAGCATCGATGTCAACAAGACCAGGTCGGCGGCCGTCGAGAGAAATCGCAAGGTGATGGGAAACAAGCCGCGCAATAGCGACAGGCGAACGAAGACCCCCACCATGACCCACGCGACCGCCAATGCCGTCGCCTCCTGGTGGAACGTGGTGTCCACCACTTGAGGCATCTCGATGGGACCAAGCCTCAGGCCGTGATAGTTGATTAACTCGATGGCATAAAAGCCGGCGACCGCCAACATTCGCAGAATATTGGCGCGCGATTCTCCGTCCCACGCCCGCCGCGCGTCTTCCAGGAGGAGCAATCGCTTGGATTCCTCCACGGCACTTGTGATCATCCCGTCACTCCATGGTCGCGAATGCTTAGACTAGGCCTCGCGCATCATACCCCTTCCGCCCGTTTGCACAAAGCGGCGTTCAAGAAATGGAGGGCATTCCCCCGAAACGGTCAATGGGCCGGTCGGATCACTTTCAAGCCAGTTCGCGCGTTGGGGACCGTATTGGCGAGCAGTGGGTGAGGCGGAAAGGTGACGCCGTCCTGCGCCTCTCAGGGCTTATCGCTAAGCCCAAGGTTCTTTTCCAGCCATTGGGCCAGCCGGTCGGCGGACTCGCGGTCGGACGTGAACTCGACGATCCGCTCGACACGAATCCCTTCCTCCGCATGAATCGCGATATCCACCGCATAGGTGGGAGCGTTTCGTCTTCTCGAGCCAGGAACCTGGGAGCGATTCTCGGACACGTTGATGCCCCGAATCGCCGAGCGGGGGATGGTGATTGCCGACTTGCGAGATCTCCATGGGGGAAGTCGTAAATCGCCGGAACTGGGGGAAAGGACGAGATCGAAACGGCCGTCGGCTATTCGCCGACGCTGACGGTGGAACGCAGCGGCGAAGCCAAGGAACACGACTCCCCAGGCGGCGAAAGTCGCCCCATCGGACACGGGGACCCTCAGAATCAATGCGATGACGATGGCCATGAACCAGCAAAGGATGCAACCCGTGAGGAGTCCCGCCGCCCAGGGCGCGAAATGAGGCAAGAGTACGCAAATATCCCCGAAGCGGTCTTCCACCTTCATCGGGTACAAGGGTTCGCGTACGACCGCGGAATGCAGGAAGAGCGTATGGAGGATGGCATACCACATAATCCCCGTGATTGAGAGAAAGGGGGTCAGAAATAGGAGGACAAAAAAATCCGAGGGTCGCACTCCCGGATCGAGAATGGCGTCCGAGGGGTCCGCTGGATCGTAGTGCACGGTCGCGACAGAGCCTATCGGATACGCCGCCATGAGCGTTTTCGCCACGTCAGGCGTGCTCTCCGTATCGTGATAGCGAATACGCGTGCATTTCCAAAACCCTTGCCTTGAACCTGGAATTGATACTTCACGATCGGCAAGTAGCGAGGCTTTGCCCTTGGACTTCCTCATGCTCGTGTCATGGCTGACGATTCGCCCTTCCGTCATGGGAAACTCGTTCGCCCGCCATTGTTTCCACACCGGGACCACGAAAGAGCCCCGATCCCCAAGATCGAAATGGCCGACCAGCCAGTGACGAATATCGCGATGAATGCGTAACCGGCGTTTTCACGGCATCTCGCACCTGCATGGCAGTGAAATCGTTGCCTATCGCGTAATTCATGCACCCTGAGCTTACGCGTTTCTTTCGTGTTCGGAAACAGAGGGAATCCGGAAGGAATGGACTTTGCGATCGTCCGGCAGTCGAAGGGAAACGGTAACCATCGGCATGGCCACCTTTGGGTGGCAGTCTTCTTTGTGATCGGCTCAAACGTGATAAAAATAGGGAAGGATTTGTCGAGTCGATTCAACCCCCTTGTCGTACCGATCAATTTCGGTGGCATGATTCCGTGTCGAAAGACGACGACGTCGAAATCGTGGTCAAACTCGTCGGGCGAGGCGGTCATCGATGGAAGCGTATGCGGGCGTGTCCCTTAATTGGTGGCAGGTTCGATTTTTCTTGAATCGAACTACATTGATATTCAGATGACAAACAGAGGGATCTCCAGCCGCGTGTCCTTGGCATTTGATCCCCACGACGAGGGTGTTGGGCAAATGCGAAGGCGCGGACGACGAACCCGTCATCCGTGCCTCCCAACGGTTCATCACGAGTAAAGCGAGCAAGTGATTTAGGGAATAACATACGGAGAAATGTTCACAGGCGTGCGCAACGCTGATGCTCTCGATGTCGTCGCGGAGCATTTGATCGATTTTCTGTTCGATCCCATTAGAAGAATTGAAAATCTCGCTCGCCGCCATTCGATATGCGTCGTGTAATGATTCGAGCACGGGATGGTCGTGATTTTCACCCGCGCCCCAGGCCAAGGATCTTGCGGCCTGATCTTCCGCGTCCTGCAAGTTCTTGATGATTTCATCGATGTTTGGGACATTACTCAATGCCATGGCGTCCCAAATCTCGCGAGCGGTGTTCATTCTCGTGGAAAGTCGCAGGTAGTCCTGCAGGGCGCCGTCGCCGCATCCCGAAATCAATACGCGTGGACGATTCCCGTTCCAGTCCAATGTTCCACGAGAATAATCAAAGGGGTCTTTTGCCCAGAATCCATACCCGCGAAAAGGATGAAGTGACTTATCTCCTAGAACCAAGCTACATCGCTCTTCGCCGAATCCCATCGCGCGAATGACGAAGGAAAAGGTCTCTGTCGCCTGGGACCCATTATCGAGATCGACGAATCCAACCTCGACACGCTGGTTCGTTTCGTCCGTGTGAATGATGCCCGTGTATTCTCTTCGCAGTTTGAGTTGAAAATATTGGGGATAGATCGCGGAATACGAGTCCACGTGAGCGCGCCAATCCGAGGATAAACTGAATGCCTCGTTGGGTGCCGGCCACGGAAGTGGACATGGGTTCGTATTGGTTGGATTGCACGGCAAGCCGTATGTCCGCCAATGCCCCACGGGGAAATCGTATTGGGAGGGATCGACCCAGCGCGAGCACTTACCGTGGCGTGTAAAGGGAGCCATTTCCCGATCCCAGAGCGATACCCGAAACCCCAACTCCGCGGCGCGCATCGCCGCCGTCGAGCCAGCGGCGCCAGCGCCAACAACCAGGATTCCTGACGGGGAATCCAGCAAGCCCTTTTCCTTGGCGCGATCGATGGCCAGCATCCCCCGGATCATCTGGTCGCGGATCGACAGTGGCGTCAATCGGCCACTAATGTCGATTTGCCGATATCCAACGGAATGGGAGTTTAGGAATGGATCATAGTCGGACGGCATGTATGCGGTTCCACCAAAAGCTCGGCGAATCTCTGTTGGTGCGGATCCAACCGCCAATATCCATGACGCATTCCAATGCGCCGTTGAACGCGTTGTCAATTCCGTCGCAAGAACGATCTCGCTAGCCATCCTTCGCGATGGCTCCGTAGGCAATTGCTCCGACGGAATCGATTCGCGGGGTCGACCAAGTCACTTGCGTCAACGCTCCCGACGACGCAACAATTCCTCGTCGTCGAACAGTTCTCGACCCTTGAAACTTTAATCGTCCCCGGCGACGAGTTGTTCGGTTGGAGAGTTGATTTACACCTTCAAACGGGCTGTTTGGAGGTTTTGCTCGCTCGCCGAATTGGTGCTGCATACGGCTTTGCAATCGGTTCGGTTCGCAAAGATTCGATCGGGTGTGGCGCGGAACTTACCAACCCGATTCCTTGCAGTCTGGCAAGCACGGATTCCACGATGTTCTCGCTGGACTTCCAGCACCAAGACGCGCCCGTGTCCGCCAAATCCCTCGGGCTGAAATCCGCCATGGTTCCTGCCAACCGCGAGTCCCATATTCCCCGGCGCATCTTCCGGTCGCCAACCGAGGGCGTAAACGGTGAGGGCAATCGGCACGCCCGAGGGAATTGGATACACCCTTTGAACGAATCTTTTCACGTGAAATTGCCAGTCATCGTCGGACTTCGCCAACTTGTCCGCGTCGAGAGCGACGCAAATTTGCAGGGGAAATCCTTCAATGGTTGTCAATGGACCGTCGCCATCTCGAATCGTAACGCATGGCTGAAGGCAATCGATCTCTAGCAAGGCATCACCGCCGGCAATGTCCTGGCTTTGTCCCGCAGGGTCGATGATGATAATTTGACGGACATGGGGGACCGAAACCATGCCGCGTCGCGATTCCCGTCCACTCCCTGGCTCTATGAAATCGCCTTCGCAGATCACGGTTTGAATTGGCATGCTTGTATTTTCCTTGGGTGCGACTACCACCAGGAACAAGGCGGAATTTCAAAACTCCGCGTGTAAATTGCACTTGGGATCCCATTTATGTGATCGACCAAGTGTCCTGGCAATATTATCGACATGCAAAAAAATTTCCATTGGAAACCGTGAATTTTCCGGGGACGCGCGGGGGCTAGGGAGCTGGAACGGTCGAAACGTTTAACACGTGATTCGCATTGTGCCAAGGTCGGGCATTCTTCCCCACCGCATGGAAGTTCAACGATGGTTTCCATGAGGAGAATCAGCGGAGAGAGGGTGTATGTAGCGGTAATGCCCGTGAGACAACGTCATGTTTCGCTCGATTACTCGGAACGTGCGACTTCTGATTCGAGGCAAAGAATGGGCGATCGCCGCGAGAACTCGTTAAGCAGATGGGCTTTAGACCCGTAACGTCATTTCCAACGCATCGGTTCGAGTCATCCATTTTTAGCTGCGTGCAGGCTAACGTCCAACGGACGGTTGGGCGTGCTCCGAAAGAAATGTTCGGCGTAAATCGGCGCGGAGCGCTCTGGTTAAACCTTTGTTATTGTACCCAAACTCTTCAGACTTCCATCGCCAGGAAGCACCGGTTCCGGCCAGGTCCTCGGGATCAAAGCGTCGCAACTTTTGGAATTCGGCGTCCCGCCAGCCGAGGACCAGCGGAGTCACGGCAAGATATCGTCGCCTTAGTTGTTGCAAATATTTTTCAAGCCATCGGCGAATGTCCTCCAATCGGTTCTCGGGCCGATCGGCGTCGAACGCCAGAAAGAGATGGATCGGTCCTTCCGAGTGAAACCGCCGCAATGGTCGTGGACAAATGATTTGACGAAATACAACTTGGACTTGCATCATGTCCCCAAGTGAATGGGACAAGCCTTACGCTGCGTGGCATTAAAAGGCATCCGCTCCCCAACGAACGCCCCAGCGCGAGCTTGGGACCTCTTATTGAAGAGGCCTATGGTTAGTATAGGCTGCATATGGGGACGAAGAGCCGAGAAACGCCAGCCTTCAAGAGTGCTCATCATCCGAACTTTTGGATAACTCTTGCTTTCACGAATTTCGGGGAATTCGCCGGAAAAGCGTTTTCTGCGAATTGGACACGCAAAACGATCCGGCAAGTTCGCGCGGCAGACGGCAGAAATCGGGGGCGAAATTTCCCCGAGTTTACGACGCGGGCATTGTTGCAAGAGAACGCTGCCGAAGTTTTGTGCGGTGCGTCAGGAGAAACCATTACGGATTTTCGTCGCCGATTCGAATCCATGACCGCTATTGAGAGACTTCCGTCACGAAACGTCTGGGGTGCTTCATCCAACCGCAAACATTGACGGACACGACCTAGGAATGGACCGAGAGGTAAGACCACAGATGGCCTATTTCTTGATTGAAGGTGAGCGGGCCACTCCGATGAACGTAGTCGGTCGGCGGGATTGGTGCAGGATTCTTTGGTTCGCGCTATTCATGTTGCAAGCGGGAACCGCAAGCAGCGCGGACACAAATCCTCCTGGACAAGCCTCGTATCCGGGTATTCCCGATCCGGAATGGGACGAGGTCTTTCATCGGAGCGAGGGATGGACGGGTGGGGACGGCATGTTTACCGTTCCCCTCGGCGATGGCACGACGCTTTGGCTGTTCTCCGATACATGGATCGGCAAGGTGAAGGAAAACTCACATGCGCCAGGCGCGCGGATCGTCAATAACTCAATCGCGCGGCATGCGATCGGCAAGGATGGCTTGCCACCCTTGAAGGACAAGGTTGCATTTGCCTGGGGGAAGCCGGATGCCGAGGGACATCCGACGGCATGGATTCGACCCGAGGCGGGGGAAGGAATCGACGGTGTCAAGAAAGGTGACAAAGCCGATACATGGTTTTGGTTGGCGGACGGCATTCTCAACACTGGAGATGACGGCAAACCGAGATTGACCTTGTTTCTTTGGCGCATCGAGCGGACGAAGGGACAAGGAGTCATGAATTTCAGGTCCGCCGGAGGCGACGTTGCGATCGTCGAAAATCCGCAAGACGACTGTTCCCATTGGCGGCTCAAACAAATCCATAATCCACATGCCATCGCCGCCGCCAACAAGTCCGAGAAGGTTCTCGAAACGAGTTGGGGTACCGAAATCGTACCGGAGCCAGAAGGAGGCGGTACGTTTCTCTACGTCATTGGCGTTCGGGAGGCGGGCCTGGGAAACAAGCAGCTTGTCGTGGCTCGGGTTCCTGCGGAAATGCCCGAACGTTTTGACGACTGGGAGTTCCGCACGGCGACGGGATGGTCGAAAGCGTTGGTCGAGGCGGTCCCGGTCGTCGAGAACATTAGCAACGAGTTCTCCATCACTCCGGTTGTTCGGGAAGGTAAAACCGTCTGGGCGCTCGTCTACAGCGAACCGTTCTTCGGCAGTAAAATTCTCCTCCGCGTGGCGCGCTCTCCTCTGGGGCCCTGGTCCAAGCCGACGCCCGTCTTTCAGGTTCCGGAACTTTCGCGGAACAAGAAGTATTTCACCTACGCGGCGAAGGCGCATCCGGAGCTCTCGCGGCCTGGAGAACTTCTCATCACCTACGTCGTCAACTCGTTCGATTTTGGCGCGATGGTAAGGGATGCGAGCATTTATCGCCCCCGTTTCGTCCGGCTTCCCTTGCGTGAAATCCCCGATCCTTGAGAAATGACCAGGGATTACACGATCTTTCGTTGGGAAGTGTCGGGCGCGAAGCAAATCACGATCATTCCCGCCAGGTAAATCAGACTCGTGTAGGTGCCAACTTTGGAGTAGTCGCCGTCAAACAAGTGCAGCAGCGAGCCGGCCCCCAGCACTCCCGGGACCGCGAGAATGCGACCAAAGTTGAAGGTGACTCCCGTTCCGGTGGCGCGCACGTTCGTCGGAAAGAGTTCCGGCAAGTAGAGAGGTAGCCAGCCGAAATAAGTCACGCCGACGAATCCCAAAATGAAGACCCAGGTCCCGAAGGTTGGATCGCCAGGCGAGAGGAATCTAAAAATGTAACCACTAACCAGCAATGCGGCGAGGCTGAGGGCGAAATAAGTGAATCTTCGGCCGAGCAAGCTTGCGAGCCATCCGCCGATGAGACTGCCGATGGCCGCGCCACTTGATCGGGTAATTTGCGTCCATGCTTTGAGCGCTGGATCCGAGGCACCCGCGACCTTGTCCGCCCACATGACGGTCCAGTTCGCGCCTCCCCAGTTCCCCACGACGGGAATGGTCCCCAAAAGAATTCCGATAATGGTGACCGACAGGAGCGGAGGCCGCAAAATCTCCCGGACCGGCGAGGGGCCAGTCGAAGTCTTGCCCGCGGTTCTTCCCTGAAGCCAACTTGGGGATTCGGGCACGGCGAACAACGCAAACACACCAAGAATTGCCGGTAATCCCCCGACCAAGAATACCCATCGCCAGGATTGCGGCGTGATGTCGAAGGCGAGTCCGAGAAATCCAAGAATGATGAATCCCACGTTTGCCGCCGTCCCGATGAGGCCCGCGAGCGTGGGGCGGGAGACATCGGACCAGGCTTCCGCCACCAGGGAGACACCGGTCGGCCACATGCCACCGACGCCGAGGCAGGCGAGGAATCGAAGCACCAGAAGTTGCATGGGAGTGGTCACGAAAGCCGTCAGGCCGGTAATAATGGAGTAGCAGAGAATGCTCAGGGCCATCGCCTTTGCTCGACCGATCTTGTCCCCGAGCCAACCGAAGAGTAGTCCCCCCGCCGCGGCGCCGAGAAGAAAGGCGCTGATGTACCAGGAAAGCCAACCTCCCGCCGATTTCTCTTGCGCGGAGCTCGGCCTCTTGGTATCTGACGCGACGGATGCTTGCACCTCGTTTGCCGCTGCTTGGAAACTCAAGATGGCTGGCCGGGTGACGAGAGGAATTATCGACATCTCCAGGCCCGCGAACATCCAGCCGAGGAACGCGACGCTTAGTACGATCATTCGTCCGGATCGGCTCATTCCTTCCGCAGGAGGAGAATTGGTTACCGAAGCCATGCGTTCCTCGTTCGATTGATGAAGTTGATCCTGACGAGCGTTCTCGCGAGCCGTCGTATGTCTTTATTCCGTGAAACGCTCGATTCGTTTAAACGTTCCAACTGTTGCGCGAGTCCTCACCCTAACCGTTGTCGCGTGGAGTAAGCGAAGAATCTTGCTTCCAAAATTGGCGAATCTTTCCGAGGAGTTTATCCGGCAGTGGTCCCTTTCTCGCGAACCCGACCGCCGCATCGACCTCTTCGGGAGACGAGAATCCCACGATGGCGCTCGATAGGGCGGGGTGACTAATGGAAAAGCGAACCGCTGCCTCGGCGATGGACATATCACGTGGGAGGACCAAACGGATCCGTTCCGCTCGCCGAGCATCCCTTTGGTAGAGATCCAGAGGAAAGAATTTCGTCTTGAAGGTATGCGCGCTCGGGGGCTTTCCCACCAAGGCGCCGCCAGCAAACACGCGTATGGCGAATCCCGCGATGTCATGAGATCGGCAGTAGTCGAGTAGATTGCCGTGATTCTCTTCCGCGAATGAGGCAAGATCGTCCATGCCGGCCGTCGGATTGAGAAGGTGGTATGGGATTTGAACGGTGGCGAACGCGCGCGACTCGAGCACTTCGCGAAGGGACTCGGGGTCGCCCAATCCCGTCAGCCCAAGGAGATCCACCAGCCCCTCTTCCTGCAACGATCGCATGGCGTCGAGGAGCCCGCCGCGATTCAATACGTCCGCGGGGGTGATGGACGTTGGCAGGTCGCCGCGCCTCGGCGTGATGGAGTTGTGAATCTGCAATAGCGAGACCTTCGGTACGCCGAGTCGCGCGAGGCTGCCGTGCAGGGAACTTCGAACCGCGGACGCCAGATCGAAAAAATCTTCGTCGGCTAGGCGGACTTTGGTCGCGACGTTGACGGACGATCCTAGTCCCAGTTTGGCGATGGCATGGCCAAGCGTCCGTTCCGATTCACCGTTGCCGTACGTCGCCGCCGTGTCGAACCAATGAATCCCTTGGTCCACGGCACGCGCGACGGTTGCAATGGAGGCATCGGGATCGGCCCTCGTCATCAGCGCGGGGACTGGACCCGCGCCGAACGATAACGGCGACACCATGACATCCGAATTTCCCAGTGGACGCCGTTGCATGTCTGCTCCCACGCTCCAGTCGAAATGAGGATTCGTTGGAGCGGGAGCGAGCATAACACGTCGGCATCGCGGCGATCAATCGGGATACGCGCGATGGGTCGTGGGATTATCGATGGTGAACTCATGCCGTTCGCGCATCCCGATCCCTCGCACGGTGGACGTTTCGATGACCAGCCGGAGGGGAGTCTGCTTCGTGCGAATCAGCACGGTTGCTTGTCTCCCGGTGGGAGCATAGTCGACGAAATAGCTACACCACTCGGATTGGTCCGAGAGATAGGCCGAATCGATGTTGTAGCTGCTTCGAATCAGCAAAACGTCTTTGCTGACAAGTTGGACGTCGACGGTTGGCCGACTGGTCGGCCTCTGTTGCGCCGGAGCCCCGAACAGGGCGGCGCCCAATAGACAGGGAATGACCATATCCGACTCCTTACGGATGGAAGTGATGTCGTCCGGACAGGTCCATTACTGAGCATCGGCTAAAGGGTGGCTCTTTCTTAAGCCTACTCCAGCCGAGCGTTGATCAAAGCTCCCTCCACGACGGTTACCGCCTGACCTCCCAGGCGGACTCTGTTTTGTTCGACGCCGACGCGCACGATGCCGCCACGCCGGGATGCCTGATATGCCAGAAGTCGATTCTTGTCGAGCCGAGCTTGCCAAAACGGCCCCAAAGCGCAGTGGGCCGAGCCACACACATGGTCCTCGTTTACCCCGAGCCGGGGAGCAAAGAATCGGCTGATGAAATCGTACGGCTGCGTGGAGGACCGGGCCGTCACGATGATGCCCCGCGCATCGATCTTGCCCAGCCCGGCGAAATCGGGCGACAGTCGCCGAACCTCTTCGTCCGCGTCGAGTGCCACCAGATAGTCCATGCGGTTTTTGCCCACGAAACCGGACACGATTCCGAGCGATTCGAAAAGACCCCCCGGTACGGCCGACGCCGCGACCGGCTCCGCCGGGAAGTCCATTTCGATCCACCCGTCCCGGTAGGTGCAGGTGAGTAATCCGCTCAGGGAATGGAAACGCGCCGGCTCGTCATGCCGTAGTCGCCCGGTTTCCCACAGCACGTGCGCGCTCGCCAGCGTCGCATGGCCGCATAGGTCGACCTCCGTGACGGGAGTGAACCAACGGAGTCGAAAGCCGTCGGTCAACGGTTCGATGAACGCCGTCTCCGCAAGATTGTTTTCCTCGGCGACCGCTTGCATCCAGGCGTCGCTCATGGGCTGGTCGAGAAAACAGACCGCCGCCGGATTCCCGGCAAAGGGACGATTCGAAAAGGCGTCGACTTGGTGGAGGGGGATGCGCATTCTTTTCTCCTGGTCGAACCCACAAGGAGAAACCGATAGCGCCGATTCATCCTCGCCGTTGCTTAGGACCCTCTGGACGACACGTCGTCCCCGATCCGGGTTCGGCGTTGCTCCTCCGGAAATCCCTCATGAAATCCCGGGCGCGACTGATAAACTCTAACATCGGATTGGTCTCGAAGAGCAAATTGGAGTGCGTGAAAATGTCAGGGTTCCGTCAGAGGTGGAGTGCATGGATTTTCGCGGTCGGCGTTCTTGTCGCGCCAGCCGCCCGTTCGGAGGAGGTCAAGGAACTGGGGGTCGTTCCCGTTCCTCGTCGGGTCGAATGGCGCGAGGGAAATTTCACCGTGGACGTCTCCACGCCGATTCTTCTGTCGGCGGACGCGTCGGCGGAGGAGCGTTTCGCGGCTCGTGACCTGCAGGAAGCTCTTCGGGAACGTCTGGGGCTGACGCTCGGTTTGGTCGAGCTGCCGACGGGAGATGGCCCGACCATCGAAGGAGGGATCCTTCTCGGCAATCCCCGCAAGCAACCGCCGGTCGCCAGCCGGATGAAGAAGTACCAGCTGGAACTGGACGAGAAGATGGCCGAGGAGGGATACGTTCTCGGCGTCGGGCCGGAAGGCGTGGTCCTTGCCGCCGAAAGCCCCAAGGGGATTCTCTACGCGACGATGTCGCTTCGCCACATGCTCTTCTCGCGGCCGACGGGGGAACCACTTCCCGGCGTGCGCGTTCATGATTGGCCCGCGATGAAACTCCGCGGCGTCCACGACGAGTTCAGTTACGGCCAGGTCTCGACGATGCAGAACTTCAAGGACGTCATCAAGTTCCTTGCCGAGCACAAGATGAACACGCTCATCTATTACTTCGAGGATACCTTTAGTTTCAAGCAATACCCGACGATCGGCGTTGGTCGTGGCGCGCTGACCCGCGAGCAGATCGACGAGCTCGAAGCGTACGCCAAACCTTACGGCGTCGAGATCTTTCCCGTTTTTGAAATGCTGGGAAATCAAGGGGCGTTGCTCATGCTCGACGAGATTCGTCCCTTGGCCGAGTTTCCGGGATCGCATTCCTTCGCGATCAATGACGACGTCTACAAGTTCCTGGAGAACTGTTTCAACGAACTCGCGGACGCGTTTGATTCGAAATACTTCCACGCCGGTTTGGATGAGTCGTGGGATTTGGGTTTTGGCAAGACGGAAGCACGCGTCCAAAAGGAAGGACGCGGACCCGTGCACGCGGATCACTACCGCAAGCTCAACGAGATGATCAAGCAGCGAGGCAAGACCATGATGATGTATGGCGACATCATCGTTGCCCGGCCCGAGATCCTCGATTTGATTCCCAAGGACATCATCTTGATGGATTGGAAATATGACGCCCAGGAACATTACCCGTCCGTCGACACGCTGGCCAAGCCCGGCTTTCCCTTGCTCGTTCTCCCGGGCATGAGCAACTGGGACCGCATTTTTCCGGAGTATTCCCAGGCGCTCATCAACATCAAGAACTTCACGTTGGACTGCTACAAACATCCCAACTGCCTCGGCTCCATTACTTCAACCTGGGGGGACAATGGTTCGAAGAACCTCCGGGAATTGCTTTATTCCGGCTATGCGTACGGCGCGGAAGTGACCTGGTCGCCGGAGACGACGGAGGTCGGAGATTTCCATCGCCGATTCTTCACGCTTTGGAATGGCCCGGGAACGTCCCCCTATTTCGAGGCCATCTACGGCAATCTCGAGAAGTGGCCGTGGTGGTATCCGATGCTCGATTATTTCCGGCATCCGTTCCTGCCGCGAAAAGACGAGCGGCCGCATGAGGAAAAGGAACTCTATCGCGTTGGCGAAGACGCGCGCGTGGCGGAGGAACTGATCGACGAGCTGGCCCCAAAGGTCACGCGGCGAAAAGGGGATCTCGATTATCTCCGCTACTGCGCGCGGATGCACCAGAATTACGTTCGCGGTCAACGTCTCGTCCGCGAGCTGCAAAGGATTGATCCCACGACGTTGAGCAAGGAAGAACTGGCGAAGTCCCAGGCGACCTATCTGCCGGAAGTCGAATCCATTCGGTCCGAGGTCGAGAAGCTTCGCGATCGGTTCAAGGACCTTTGGCTCAGGACCAATATTCCCGCCAATCTGCATTACGCCATCGGTGAGTACGACATGATGATCAAGGCGTGGGCCGATACCGCCGACCGGATCCGCGCGGGGAAATTCGCCTTTGATCCGCGCCCCGCCGCGGAGTGGATTTACCATCCCGAGGCGTTTCGGGAGGGAAGGCCGGTGCAGAATGCCTACTTCCGCAAAACCTTTACCTTGGATCCGAAAGAAATCGCCCGCGCGGGCATTCAAGTGCACGGGGATACGCATGTCGTCATCCACGTGAACGGAAAGCAGATCGGCGAGCAGTTCGTTCGCCGTAATCTTTCCTGTCCAATCAATCCCCGACTGCTCGTCGTTTACGACATTCTTCCCCATCTTCGCGAGGGAACAAACGTCATCGCCATCGAGGCTCACTGCTACGGCACGGAAAACAAGGACCTTGAACCAGGCGGACCCGATCGCTCGGGAGGCTTCCATCTCTACGGCGAGATCGTGGACAAGCAAGGGAAAATGGAAATCATTCTCTCCGACAATTCCTGGCGGGTCTCCGCGCGGAAAACCGACACCTGGACGTCGCCGGACGAGGATGATCGACGATGGCGCTCGGCCCAGGGAGATCCGAAGCCGACCATTTGGATCACCTATCCGGATTTCACCCGCGGACTTCGTGGATTCGCGGACGTTCGGTAACCGCCACCGATCATTAACGGGAGCAATCAGAGGCTTTTCAAGTAATCGACGAGTGGAGCGATCTCTTCCTCCGGAATCCGATTGGGTTCTGGATGGCCGACTTGGCGGAAGATAACCTCCAGCCGCTCGGCTCGTCCGTCATGGAGATACGGGGCGGTTCTGCCGACACCTCGAAGCGAAGGTGGATTGAACTGGCGATGACCTCCCAGTTCGTCATCCAGGCCGACGTCGAAGAGCCCTTGATTCGTCGAGAGATCTCCCTCATGGCAGTTCGCGCAGCCGCGGGACAGAAAGACCTTTTTTCCACGCTCCACGAACACGCTCATGGAGCGGGTTTGCCTGGGCCGCAGAGTTCTTAGGTAAGTGGCCAGGTCCGCGATCTGCTCCTTCGAAGGGTAGTTGCCGTGCAGAGTGCTCACCATGGACGTCTTGATCTGTTCTTCGAGCGTGTCGAAGCGTCCCGTCCAACCCCAGGGGGGCGTGTCCGCGACTCCCAAGAGGCTGGGGGTGTTCTTCGGGGCGCCATAATTGCCGTCGCCGTCCGTATCCGCGTTGGAACCATTGGTATGGCCGTCGGTGTGGCAACTCTGACAACTGAACCAACCGTCCAGCGACAATCGCGCGTCGGAAAAGAGGAGTTCGCCTCGCTCGGCAGAGGTTAGCTCCGCGGGTGGGGCTAAGGGAATTTTGGTGACGGTCGGTTGTGAGAGGAGTTCCACGATCGCGACATCGTCACTCCCCGCGCACGCAACGTGAGCACGCCTTCCATCTCGAGATAATGCGACCGCCACGGGCCTCGTTCCCACTCGCAAACGTTCCAAAGACATGGAACCCTGCCGCTGGATGCCCAACTCGTCCACGCCGGAAAGACAGAGGAAAGTCGTGCCGTCCTCCGCCATGGCGATGGCTCCGGGATCACCCGCTCCCCGACGAGAATCGCCGAGATACTCTAGTTCCGTCCAGTCGTTGCCATCCTGCTGGGGTTTTAAAACATCGGCGAACGAGACTGAACGTAGATTGTTCGTGAACAACGCGCCCCAGAAGATGGCGTCTCGCGTGATCATCGATTTTTCCGTCAAGATCTGATGGGTGAAGGATAAGCTCTTGCCATCCGGCGAGAACGCCAGTCCGCGTACGTTCGTTCCGGGATACGCGCGGGTCGAGATCCAGGATCCGCTCCCGGCTTCGAGCACGACGAATTGGGCTTTATAGGCGTCGGCGACGATCAGGTGCCGTTCGTCCTTGGCGAGGAGCAGGCAGTGTGGTTCAAAGGGAACGTCCGCTTGAAATCGGAGCGTTCCGCCCGCTAGGTCAAAGGATTCGACCGTTTTGCCGACCCGATTGGAAACGTAAATGTATCGGCCGTTCGAGTCGACCGTGCAAAACGTCGGTTGCGGCCCCGTGCCGATCCTGCGGATCTGCGTGAGTTTTCCATCCGCGACGCGCACGACGATCGCTTTGTCCTTTTCGCTATCGACGGCGACGAAAACATCCTCCTTGCTCTTGGCTATGCATTCGAGTCGACCGGAGGTCCTTAACCGGTCAACGATCGTCTTGGTTTGCAGATCCAGAGTGACGATCTCGCCCGCCTTGCGGAGTGCCAAGACGAGAAACCTTTCGTCCGACGAGAGGCATAGGCCGATCGGTTCCCGCCATCGCTCGGCGGACTTCTTTTGAGCCGGCTCCGACGCCAGTTCCTCGGCTCGCAGTCCGGTTGCGGACAACAGCAGTCCCAGCAGCAATGGCACGCTCGATCGTCGCCGCCAGGCGGGACGACCCCCATTGATCGTGGATCGCGTGGGCACGGAATTGGCTGTCATGGACGCGCGCCTCGTGGACTCAAAGGGCTTTGCTTGCCGCGGATTTGGATACGGCTGTTCTCGGCGTACTGCGGATCGCTTAATGAACCGGATCGCATCGCGGCTCGTTTTCTACTCTTGTTTTTTCCGGGCGAGGAATCGACGGGAAAGTCGTCCGAATCCGTTCGCGCCTGGTCGAGAATATCTTCGAGCTTGCGCGCGATTTCCGGATGACGAGTCGCGACGTTTTTCGTTTCACCAGGGTCTGAGGCAAGATCGTAGAGTTCCAGCGGTCCCTTATCCTGGCGAATTCCCTTCCAATTCCCTTGGCGTACTCCTTGCGCGAAACCACGTTCGTGAAACTCCCAGTAAAGAGGGACTTCGCGGCTGCTGACGTTTTTGGTCAACGCGGGGAGCATGGAAACGCCGTCGAGGCCCTTTGGAGTGCTCGCTCCCGCGAGGGCAGCGGCCGTCGGAAGAAAGTCCCAAAACGCCCATGGGTAGTCACTGGTTACACCCGGCTCAACATGACCAGGCCAACGGACGATCCCCGGCACGCGAATCCCTCCCTCCGTCAAGTCGCGCTTGGTGCCTCGTAACGGGCCGTTGCTATCAAAAAAGTCGGCGGCGGAGCCCCCTTCATTATGCGGTCCGTTGTCGCTCGAAAAGAAAACGATGGTGTTGTCCGCCAGACCCAACTGGTCCAATCGAGCAAGAATTCGGCCGATATCGCGATCGAGGAGCGTAATCATGGCCGCCCGACCCTTCTCCGGCGTGGGCCAGGGTTTGTCCGCGTACTCGCCGTAATCGGGAACCTCCATTCCGTCCCCGAGCGCATGGCCCGCTTCATTGTTGGCATGAGGCAAAGTGAACGCGAGATACAGGAAGAAACGGTCCTTGTGATGACGATCGAGGAACTCGAGAGCCGCGTCCGTGAAGAGAGCGTGAGAATAGACGGACTTCCTCGTCGCCACACCGTTCTTGGCGAAGTTTCCGGGAAGGGGAAACCGCGTTTCGTTCTTCCAGAGATATTCCGGATAGTAGTTGTGGGCGTGTGCCTGGTTCAGATAGCCGAACCATTCATCGAATCCCTGACGATTGGGTATTCCTGGCGTCTCCGGCTCGCCGAGCCCCCATTTCCCAATAATCCCCGTGACGTACCCCGCGTCGCGCAAGACCTCGGCGACGGTCACGTCCTCGTCATGAAGTGGAACGCGCGCGTTGCCCCGCACCCGACAATGGCCGGTGTGCAATCCTGTCATCAAGGCGCATCGGGAAGGAGCACAGACAGTGCTCCCGGCGTAGCACTGGGTAAATCGCATTCCCTCCGTGGCGAACTGGTCGAGGTGGGGCGTGCGAATCGTCTTCTGTCCATAACAACCGAGGTCACCATATCCCAAGTCATCGGCGAGGATGAATAGGATGTTTGGCTTCTCGGCGCCGGTGGCAGAACCGGCGAGGAGGGAGAAGAACAGAATCGGTGCCCAACGATAAGCCGAGACTTCGAATGGTCCTAGAGATAAGTTGGCGTAAAGTCCGTGCATGGTGGCTCGGTCATCTCCCGACGGAGCCAGGTGACTCGAAGATTAGCGCACAGCCGAGCCGATCGCGTCCCAGGATTAGTATGCGGGTGAGAATACCCCTAAACCTCGGAGAACCGATCCCTCGTCGCGCGGCAATCGAAGGCGAAGAGCAGGGCCCGGCCCCGTCCCTAACTCCCCAGGCCAACGAACGGCAAAAGATCACGGCCTGGGGAATTCTGGAGAACTTCTCCGCAGGCCGATAAAGGCGTTGCTCGACCCTTCGTAAGGATCGAGCGGATCGCCAAATCCGCAGCGTCTGGGAGAACGTCCACTGCCGAAGTTGTCCAACATGAGATTCCTTCGGATGGCGCGCCCGACGCGCTAACTGGCTACGCCATTGTAACGGGCCATTGTCGACGCAGGAACCCTCGCTCGGTCCAAACTCGCTCGGTCCAAACGCGGGCATTGCTGGCTTTCATGAATCTCTTCGCGATCGATCCGAACCTCCTTCGGCGCGTCAATCGCGATGCGCACCTGACCACCACGGACCCGCACCATGGTCACCTTGATGTTGTCGCCGAGGTAAATGGCTTCCCCTGCCTTCCGCGTGAGTACGAGCATGGCTTTCCTCTCCTGCTGCTGAAACAAGCACTTCATTGGTGATCCCATGTATACCAAAGAATCGCTCCTTCATCAATACATGTGTACACTAAAAAATCGGGTTGCCCGAAGTCGCATGGGCAGGGGAGGATGGGGCGTCCGATGGCCGATTGGGGGCTCGACGAGCCGTGAATATCGAGGGCCATTTCCTGCTTCGGTAGGGTGAAAGGGAAAGCGAAATCTGGCCGGCGCTGTCCCCGCCGCGTAGGATCGGAACATGGTGAATCAGGCCGGAACCGGGGACCAGATCATGACGCCGATTTTGCAGACCAAGGCGGGGGACATTCCCCGCACCCAAGGAAAAGTGCGCGACGTCTACGATTTAGGGGATCGGCTTGTCCTTGTTGCGACCGACCGGATCAGCGCCTTCGACTGGGTTCTGCCCAACGGCATTCCGGACAAAGGGAAGATCTTGACCGGCATTAGCCTTTTCTGGTTCGAGTTTCTCGGCGTTCCCAACCAACTTCTTCCACCGACCTGAAGGCGATGGGGCCGGAATTCGCTCGTGCCCCCGAAGTGTTCGCCGGCCGATCGGTATTGGTGAAGAAGACCAAGGTCGTTCCGATCGAATGCGTCGCGCGAGGCTATCTGTCGGGCTCTGGCTGGAAGGAATATAAATCGCAAGGCACGGTCTGCGGCCATCAGCTTCCCACGGGGCTCCTGGAGAGCAGTCAACTTCCCCAGCCGATCTTTACTCCCGCCACCAAGGCGACCAGTGGTCACGACGAGAACATATCCATCGCCGAGATGGCCGAGCGCGTCGGGGAAAGCTTGACCAGGACGCTAGAGGCCAAGACGCTCGACATTTACTCGCGTGCGCGCGCTCACGCCGCTTCCAAGGGAATCATCCTCGCAGACACCAAGTTCGAGTTCGGTCACGCCCCGTCGGGAGAACTCCTGCTCATCGACGAGGTATTGACCCCCGATAGTTCGCGGTTTTGGCCCGCGGATCAATATCGGCCGGGCGGGCCGCAGCCTTCGTACGACAAGCAATTCGTTCGCGATTGGCTCGAGTCGGTCGGCTTCGACAAGGAGAGCACCCCGCCGGAAATGCCGGCAGACGTTATCGCTCGCACCCGCGCGAAATACGTCGAGGCCTACGAACGCCTCACCGGCCGCTCCTTCACCGATTATCTCAACGGTCGCTAATCCCCGGGGATGGCCTCACGAGCGTTGGCAGTCTGTTTCGACGGAACCAATCCTTGAAGCATTTCCTCGAGTGAGACGGTTTCATTCACGGTTCCATTAAGGTCGAGTCGCCATCGGGGGGTGGGGCCGGTGGTGGTGATTTCGAGCGTGGCGACGGATGTTTGATCGTTGCTGGCGATCCCGTAGCCGGCGCGTTCCAAGGCATGCACCGTCCAGAAGTCGACGATTTCCTGGCCGCTGGGCTTGAGTCGAACGAACGCGCAAGGGGGATCGTGAATCTGGAAGTTTCCCGTGCGTGGGTTGAAGTCGATCCCCTCGGCGTGAAAGAGCTGTTGGAAGGCGCCGCTGAGGACGAGATCCTCGGGAGCGCCGGCGTGCAGGGTGCCGCCGGACGACATGAGCCAAAGGCGGTCCGCGCCTCGGAGCGCCAAGTCCAGATCGTGGGTCGAAAGGAGCATGGCTCGCTGGGAAGATCGACTCAAGTTGCGCAAGAGGCGAAGGATTTCCACTCGCCTTGGCAGATCGAGGAACGCGGTCGGTTCGTCGAGGATGAGGACGTCGGTTCCCTGCGCGAGTGCGCGCGCGATCATGGCTTTTTGCCGCTCGCCGTCCGAAAGCTCGGTGACCAGCCGATGCCGAAGGGGTTCGATGCCCGCGGCTTCGATCGCCCACGCGACGTAATCGAGATCCTCACTTTTGAGCCTGCCGGACCATCCGGTATGGGGGTGGCGGCCGAGACGAACGAGTTCCTCGACGCTCATGGCGCCGATGCCGAGTCGTTCGGTGAGCACGACCGCCAGGCGTTTGGCAAGTTGCTCCGGCTCGAGCGACGAGAGCCGTTCGCCAAGTAGCATGACGTCGCCTTGGAGCGATGGTTGCAAGCCCGACAACGTTCTTAGCAAAGTGGATTTGCCGACGCCGTTGGGGCCGAGCAGGCAGACCAATTCTCCGCTCGCCAACGTCACGGAAATATCTCGTCCCACGACGATGGGCGCGCGGCCGGGACGTGCATGACCGATCGTCAATTGGCGCGCTTCCAGTAATCGATCGGTCACTTGCAAACTGGTTGAATCCACATCATGGTTGATTGGGAAACCTGGTTTTCAGGTTACCAGAAAGACAAAGGACGGCAACGAACGCCTCGTTTCATCGAATGGCTTGGGTCGATTGCTGTTGTTCCCCCTCCTGCCTGCCATTAAACTGTTTGGATCATCCGTCGTCCTGCGCTCACGACGTCGGCCTGCCGATGCAGCCAGTGATTTCGAGCCCCCCGTTGAGGCGTTTGCAATGAATCCACCCACCGGCCAATTGAACAACCTGGGGATTCACCGGTCTCATGCTCACGCCTTCACTCACTGGAATCCGCGAGCCGAAGAAGGGCTCGTGCTCCGGGGTCGGCGTAGCATGCTCAAGGCAAGCCTGGCGGGAATGGCGGGTTTGACGTTTCCTGGGCTATTGCAAGCAAAGGCCAACGGGGCAGGGGTAGGATCCCAGAAAAGTGTCATCTTGATCTGGATGACCGGCGGCCCAAGCCACATCGATACCTGGGATCCCAAGCCGGACGCCCCCAAGGAGGTTCGCGGACCCTTCGGAACGATTCCCACGGCGTTACCGGGAATTCGCTTTTGCGAATACCTCCCCAAGCAGGCGGCGATGATGGATCGGTTGACGGTGATCCGTTCCGTGGACGCGCGCCATTCCAACCATGAGCCCAATCAGGTCATGCAAACCGCCAATCTCGCGGCCGAGCCCCGGACCAATCCCGAGGCGCCCCTCTATCCGGCGCTCGCTTCCATTGTCGCCCGGCATCGCGGACCCGGCGACGGCGGCCTGCCTCCCTATGTCGTCCTCAACATGAAGGACAAGAGCCATATCGCCTGGGGGGGGTATCTCGGCAAGCAATTTGATCCGTTCGTTGCGACCAACGTTTCTCGCCTATTTCAGTTGCCTCGAGGCTTGGACTTCGACGTTCTCAGGGAACGGCAAAGCTTGCGGGAACAGTTTGATTCCCTGAGACGTGAACTCGACGTTTCGGGTTCGATGGAGGCGATGGACCGATTCGGCCAGCAGGCTCTCGGGATCGTCACCGGAAGAAAAGCACGAGAAGTCTTCGACCTTTCCCGCGAGCCGGACCGGGTTCGCGAACGTTACGGATCTCATGAATGGCATCAACAAGCTTTATTGGCTCGGCGTTTGGTGGAGGCGGGGGCGAGCTTCGTCACCATCGACTTGTCGAATCATTCGGCTTCGGGAACCTGGGACACGCACGGAGACAACATTCCGCCTTACGGCGGGATCTGGAATGGCTTAAGACCGCTGTTGCCCATCTTCGATCATTTGCTCACCACGCTGGTGAGCGATCTCGAGGAACGGGGAATGCTCGACGACGTTCTCGTCCTGGCGATGGGCGAGTTTGGCAGAACGCCCCGGATCGGCACGCAGGGGAGTTCGGACGGCCGCGACCATTGGCCGGTGGTCATGTCCATGACCATGGCGGGGGGCGGATTTCGGCATGGCCAAATCATCGGCGCGACGGAACGAGACGGAGGTCAGGATCAAGGAACGGCCGGTGACCCCGGGAGACTTGGCGGCGACCATTTTTCATCACATGGGGGTCCCGCTCGACGTGACTTATGTCGATACACGCGGTCGCCCCCGCTATGTCATTGAGAACGGCCGTCCCATCGAGGAGCTTCTCTGAACCCGGGCTCCGTTTGGCGTGTCTGAGAGAAACGCTGATCGCGACCCGTTCTTGACGAATCCCTGGAATCATCCAGTGGTAATTCTTCCAAGCGGCCACGTGAGTCAGTTAGCGACGGTAATAGCAGTCGGCGAGCGACGGTAGTAGGAGTCGGCATGGTCTCCGTGCAATTCGAGGACATCCAAGCCGCGGCCAGGAACATTGCCGGCGGCATTTACGACTCCCCCTGTCCCTCTTCGGAACAGCTTTCCGCGGTCGCGGGCTGCGAGGTGTTTTGCAAGCTCGATTATCTGCAACGAACGGGGAGCTTCAAGGAGCGAGGGGCCCTCAACGCCCTGAAGTTACTTTCCGGCGAGCAGAAGCATAAGGGAGTGATCGCCGCGTCCGCGGGCAATCATGCTCTCGGGCTCAGTTACCATGGCCAGCGTCTTGGCGTGCCGGTGACGGTCGTCATGCCGAACTTCGCGCCGCTCATGAAGGTCGCGAATTGCAAACGTCTCGGCGCGGAGGTCGTACAATTTGGCGACGATTTCGATTCCGCGCGCAAGCACGCGGTCGAGCTTTCGCGCCAGCGGGGCCTGACCTATGTCCACGGCTTTGATGATCCGGCGATCATCGCGGGACAAGGGACGATGGGCCTGGAGATTCTGGAACAGGTCCCCGATTTGGATGCGATCGTCGTTCCCATCGGGGGCGGTGGCCTGATTGCCGGCGTATCGCTGGCGGTCAAGACCCTTCGGCCGAAGATGAAGGTGTTCGGCGTGGAGCCAGCTCGGGCCGCTTCTTTTCAAGCCGCGATTCGCGCGGGAACTCCCGTCGATTTTCCCGTCGCTTTCACCATCGCGGACGGCTTGGCGGTTTCCCAGGTCGGAGCCAACGCATTCGAGATCGCGCGCAAGCATGTCGACAAGGTGGTCAGCGTCGACGAGCAGGCGATCACGCTCGCCGTCCTTCGGCTGGTGGAGTTGGAAAAGAGCGTCGTCGAAGGGGCGGGGGCCGTTCCACTCGCCGCGTGCATGGCGGGACTGCTTCCTGAACTCATGGGGAAGCGGGTCGCGCTTCCCTTGACGGGGGGAAACATCGACACCAGCGTGCTGGGCGCGATCATGGCGCGAGGGTTGGTCGCGGACGGGCGCTTGCATCAGTTTGCCGCTCAGATCAGTGATCGTCCGGGGGGGCCATGCATTTTGCGTCAATCCTCGGTTCCGAAGGGGCCAGCGTGAAGGATATTCGCACGACTATGCGTTCTCGGGGGACGATCTCGCGACCGTCACCGCGCATTGCGTGGTGGAAACGCAGGACTGCGAGCATTTTCAGCGTTTGCGGGCGTCGACTCGCCGACGAGAAGATCGCCATCTCTAAGACGCTAAGGAGCTTTCGATCCACCGGGATGGACTGCCGAGCCCAACCATCGTCATGCCTCCGCGCTATCCGCGTCGTCGCCAGTCCAAGATTCGCCGCAATTGCCCCCGTGCAAGATGGCTGCCTATTTTGCCAGAACATTGACACTGGCGGAGCCCAATAGCGTCCGGGAATCCATCTTAATCATTTCTTAACTTGCGCGGACCTGGGCGTTTTGGTAATAACTTGTTCATGTCGAGCAAGGGTCGCAAGGATGTTCCCGCAGATGCCGTGAACTGGCCGGAAGCCGTCATTGGTGGAAAGTACGTGCGCCTGCTCGAAAAACAGTTGCAGAACCTGCGCGGCGAGGATGGCCACGGCAATCGTCGCTTGTATTTGGACGACGTTTTTGTCGTCTATCTGCTCGCCTTCTTCAACCCCTCGGTCCGTTCGCTGCGAACGATCGAGGATTTCAGTCAGACACGACAACTGCAAAAGCATTTGAGTGTTCGGCAAATCTGCAAAAGCACGCTCTCCGACTTCAATAAACTTGCGGACCCCGCGCGATTGGAACCAGTTATCCAGGCACTTCGTGCTCAACTGGTCCGCAAGCAGCATGGTCGTCCACGTGCCGACGACGATTTGGTGGCATTGCTCGACCAAACCATTGCGGTCGATGGCACCTTCATCCCCGCGGTTGCAGAGGTTTCTTGGGCTATTGCAAACTGCAATAACCATGGAGCAACGAGACATCGAGCTCGCTTGGATGCGCGCATTAACGTGGGGACTTGGTTGCCCGAAGCGATCGTCGTGCCGGAGCCGGGCCAAAGTGAAGCCGATTCCGCGATTGAGCATTTGCAGGCTGGATGCATCTATATCTACGACCGCGGCTTCATGAGTTTTGATTTGATACGGGCACATTTTGCAAACGTCGACGACGAACCCGTCATGAAATCTCATTTCGTCGTCCGATTTAAACCTGCCGGCGGAAACTCGCCTGTGCTGCGCGATGCCGAAGACCGACCGCTTACCGATGCCGACCGCGCGGCGGGCGTCCTTAGCGATCGAATCGGTTACTTCCGATCGGACTATGCCAAGGACGCGGGCATTCATCAGTTCAAGCTTCGCGAGGTTCTCGTAACGTACGAGGACAAAGGCGAAAAGAAGACGCTTCGGTTGATCACCAACTTGATGGACGTCTCCGCGAAGGTCATCGCGATGCTGTACCAATTCCGTTGGCAGGTGGAGCTATTTTTTCGCTGGTTTAAATCGTTCGGTAACTTCGGCCACCTGATCAGCCATCAGCGCGAAGGTGTACTCACGCACCTCTACGTCACGATCATTGCCGTCTTGTTGATGCATTTGCATACCGGTTACCGACCGAGCAAATACATGTTCGCATTGCTCAGCCAAGTTGCCGCCGGGACGGCAACGCTGGAGGAAATCCTGCCCATTCTTCGGGAACGAGAGCGAAGGGTGGAGCTAGATCGGCAATCCGCTGCGAGGCGTCTCGCGAAAAAGAAATCAGAACGTTCGTAGGGTCGCGATCCGCGCGTCGTGTTTCCCGAGCCGCCGCATGCGCCAAACCAAGCCTTGGGCGCAATTGCCGACGACGCCCGCGAACAGTAACCGGCGAAGAATACCCTGCAGGAACATCGAACCGTGGTTCTCTTCGGATTCCCGGACGCTATTGGGCATAGCCAGTGGCACCCGCGCGTGTCCTTTTGAAGGTGATCGTCATGCTCTATTCCAGTAAACATTTGCTTTGGATAGGCATGCCCGGAATCGTTTTGGGCTGTTCGGCCTCCGCGCCTAGGGACGACATACTGGCGACCGTTCGAGATCGCGGCAAAATATGCCGCGTCAACGAAGAGCCTTATCGTATGTCCGATCCAGTCGCCATGCTTTGCTGGGATTATGCCAGGGAAAAGGTGCGTCAGGAATGGGCAGAACACCGTATCCCAATGCAGGACACATACTGCTTCGTCTACACCAACGAACTGGCTAGTCCAACCATGACTTCCGGGAACGGAAGCTATCCCGTCGGATCGATCGTGATCAAAGAGAAGCTGAAATCCGCGGACTCGCGAGAGGCCGAGCTCTTCACCGTCATGCGGAAGCGCGCGCCAGGATATGATCCAGATCATGGCGACTGGGAATATGCCGTCGTGACGAACGGTGGGACGGAAATCGTTGAACGCGGGAAGCTCCAGCGCTGCATCGAATGTCACGACAACTACAAGGAGACCGACTATGTGACGCGGGAATATCTCCGCCCACATCCCGTGCCAACAGTACATGGATACTGATGGTGCTTCGAGCAGGCCCGGCTGGGTGGCACTGTTGACTAACGGTTGAGTGTGTGCCACTGGCTTCGCCAGTGTGGCTTTCATTTGCCAAACAAGCGGACGCCGACATCGAACGGATGGTACTTACTTTCCATTTCCGACGGCTTCCGTTTGTGGAGACGGCTCGGCGATGGCCTTGTAGGCGATCCATTGGGGAAATTCGTTGCTGGCGAGGAAGCGGTCGTACTCGGTCATCCCTTTCACGTATTTACCAAAGAACGCGGTGCTGTAGGAATTGATGATCTCGTAGCTTTCCTTCATGCCGAGATACTCGATCGGTTCCTCGGGCTTGGTGATGCGTTTTCCCTTGCCGATGCCGTCGCCGAAGTCCGGCTTGATTTGAAACATGTCGGAAAAGGTGAAATGCCCGCCGTCGAGAATTTCGACGAGATAATGTGGGCCCTTGGACTCTTCAAAAAACGCGCGGGCATTGTCGTTTCCCTTGACCCCGATGGTGGCGTCCTCCGTTCCCAGAATGACGAGTACCGGGGTGGTGAAATTCTCCCGTTTTCCGAAGACCGGCGAGAGGGGGACGATGGCCTTGATCCGTGGCTCGGCGTTGATGACCATCCCCACGGTGTAGCCGCCGAAGGAATGGCCGGCGGCACCAATTCGATCGAGATCGACTTTGCCAGCGAATCGGCTGTCACTTCCCTTGTTCATTTGCGTCATGCAGTCGATGAGAAAAGAAAGATCCTTGGGTCGATCCTCCGCCGACGCCGCCCGGAGCGCGGGCTTGTTCGTGACCAACTTGCCATCCACGACGGTGACGGCGGCGTTGCCCGTGTGGTCCGGCGACATGACGACGTAGCCATGGGAGGCGAGATAGTCGCAAAGAAAGGTGCTCTGTTGTCGAATTCCACCGTTGCCATGCGAAAACAGGATCAAGGGGAATTTTCCCTCCCGGACGCGCGCGTCGCGAACCGCGAGATTGGTGAACCTCTTGTTGAGTTCCTCGACGTTGGCTTTAAACCCGATTTGCAAGGCCAAATTGAGGGCCGGATTCGTTCCCCGGAGCAGAAAGTCGGAGAATTGATTCTTGGGCAGATCCTTGGTCTCGTCGGTCGCGGGGTACCAGATTTCGGTCAACAAGGTCCGCGGTCCCTGGGTGGCGGGATCGACGCGCGAATGATCGACGAGCGTCATGGTGGTGACGCCGACGGGGTAGGGCCCCGGCTGACGTGGATCGAAAGGCTCCGCTGCGCCCGCAACCTCAAGCCACGAAAAGATGGCGATAAAGAGGAGCCAGGGAACCTGGCGGCTCGATGGCAATAGGGGTGACGAAACCGATCGGCTACACATGAGAAGATTCTCCTAGAAGTCAACGACCGCTCCGACATGGAGGAGGGGAAGTTCGCGGTCCTCGCCGGGCCCTCGGTTCAACCGCTCCGAGCAGTCCAGCGAACCGAATTCTCCCCGACCGCCGTTCGTCATGCGAACGACGCTTCCCTTGTACCCAAGCTTTCGAGTTCGTTCCAGAAAAACACCGTCGCTGCGCCAGTGGAAATCCGTAACCTTTTCCAGGTTTGGTTTTATGTCCGAGCAGGCGGCGAAGGGGTTTCGGGGAATGGCTGGGGGAAGCGGGTTTGCTGGCCAATCGCGGGATCTCTGAAAAATGGATTTTGTGCAGGCCGTGCACCAATTCCCTGGGAACTGCGTATTTAGACTTGTGCCAATGGGAAACGAGGTTCGCGGGATCGCGCAAAGGGAACAACGTGTCGGAACCATCGAAGAAAAAAGCCGAGGAGAAAGCGGACGAGGAATTCATTCTCACGCCGGAGATCATGCGGCATGAAAATCGTCGCAACGATCTGATCCTCGCCTTGGGGGTTGGCGTGTTCGCCTTCTTCCTTTGCACCTACACCGAAACGGTGACCGACATCTGGCTGCGGCTTCGGACGGGACAGCTCATTTCCGAGAGTTTTCCAAGCGTTCCGGCCAAGGATACGTTGACCTACACCGCGGAAGGTCGCACGTGGGTGAACCCGTCCTGGCTCTTCGATTGGGTGATTTACTCGATCTATACCGTGGCTGGCGACAAGGCGTTGACTGTTTTCAAGGCGCTCTTCGGCGTGATCGCCGGGGTCTCGATTCTGTGGATTCGATATCCCGGGCCGACGCTTTGGTGGAGCACGTTGGTTGCCATCCCCATGCTGGTCGCGATGAGCGTTCGGTTTTCCTTGAGCCCCGAAATCGTCACGTTCGCGCTCCTGGGGTTCTTCCTCAATATCTGGTTTCAATATCGGCACCGCAACAAAGGATGGGCGGTCTGGCTTTGTATTCCTCTTTCCGCGGCGTGGGGCAACATCGACTTAACCTACGTCATCATCCCCATCCTGCTCGCGCTTCTCGCCATGGGAGAAGGGATACAATCGTTCCTTCCCGAACGGCTGCTGTATTCGGGCAAGCGCCTTACCGCTGGGCGGATCTGGACCCTCTGGGGCATCGCGTTTCTCTGTCTGCTCATGGGAGCCGCCACCCCTTATGGTTGGCAGACGGTCGAATTTCCTTTGTTCTGGTACCAGATACTTGGACTGACGGCGGTACTCGATCGACTCCTTTCCGGCTGGGAGTCCCTCGAGGTCCAAGCTTTCATGATCGACTTGCAGGCCGGGCGACTCCTGTGGACCTGGAACGCCTGGATATTCTTGATCGCGTCGGGGTTGGCGTCGTTCGTGCTGAATCTTCGGCATTTGAACGTTGGCCGAGTCTTGCTGTTCCTTTTCGGCGTGGTGACCCCCATGTTCGCGGCTCGGCTGGTTTCTCCCGCGGCGATGATTCTTGCCTACGTGCTGACGCTCAACGGCCAGGAGTTCTTTCTGGGGCGGTATGGCTCGGAGCCCCGCATATCCACGGGTTGGTGGCTTTGGTCGATCGTCGGCCGGGCGGTATCGATTCTCACGGTGGTCTTTTTCATCCTGGCGGCATGCACGGGAAGGGTGCAGTCGCTCGTCGGTCGATTCGGCTTTGGTTTCAACATGGATCGATACATGGTCGATGGAGCCGAGTATCTCAAGAACCTGAAGCCAGAGGGGCGCGCGTTCGCTTTCAGTTATTCGTGCGCTTCCTATTGCGCCTGGGCCGTGCCGGGATACAAGAACTTCGCGGACACCCGGTGGCAAGTGGTGGCGCCCTATCTGATCTCTTTCAATGAAATGCGCCGCGCGATCATGGCCGGCCGACTCGACGTCCTCAAGGAAGATTTGGACAAGTACGGCATCACGCACATCTTGATCGATCCGCAAGACGCGGAAGCGGCGAACTCGGTATTGAACCTGCTCGAAGTTCCCTCGCTGGCCCCATTGTACGTCAGCGATCAGGTGGTGATCGTGGGGCGGATTGATGAGAACAAGGACCAAGCTCTCTTTAAGGAGAAGGCGATCGAAGCGAATCGGCTGGTGTTTCGCGATCGCCTCCCGCCTCCCTTGCCCACCGAGCGCTTCGTGGAACCTCCCGGCTGGATCGATCAGATCTGGCGCACGCGACAGGTACTCCCGACCGGGATGATCGCGGCGTCCGTCTATCTCTCGGGCGCAAACGCATTGCCCACTCCAGGGACGAACTATCTGGGAATCCGGGAAGCGCGGAACGCCGTCTCCAGGAATCCGGACAGTTCCCTCGCTCAGCTCGAACTCGCGCGCGCTTATCTTCGAACCTACAATTACGAACGCCTTGTCTGCCTCAAAGCGGCGAAGGAACAAGAAAAGACGGATTCGAAGGGAAGCGAGAAGTCCGCGGGGACGGCTGCCGTCGTTCCGGGAGCAGCTGTTTCTTCGCTTCCCAAAGGTCCGTCCGATCTTGTGAAAGAGGTCGAAGCGGTCACTCCGCCTTCGAAGCCGGAGGAGAAGGCATTGCCGACAGAGGCCGGCGTGCTGGCTGGTGGCGGAAAGTCCGTGGGGACCACGGTTCCTCCCCCGCCGACGGAAGAGAGTCAAATTCCGCCCCGTTACTTGCTCCTTACCCGGCACTATCAGGCGATGGCGGCGTTGCGAAATTCGATCCACGCGGGCGCGATGGGGTCCTCTCCCGACATGGAGATGTACCGGTTCTGTTTGCTCAGCGATTTCGTGGACATGGCGTTGACTCACCTTCGCGCGGCCTTGAATCGAATGCCCGCCGCCGAGGTACTCCCCTTGCGGGCACCGGAGCGGGTACTCGAGGCGGAAGTATTCAAGCGAAAGAAGGAATTTGATCGGCTGATCGAACTTCGCGAAAAGCAATTGAAGGAGGCGGGGGTCGATTCCGATCGGCCGATTGAACGAGCGGATCTTGCCCTGCGACTGGGGCTCGTTCAACTTGCCGTCGACGAATTGGATCGAGAGTCTCCCATCGGTCCGGAAATGGCCGAGGCCGCTCCCTTCGTCATCGGCGTCAATATGTTGGTTGGCAATCTGCAGAAGGCGCAGGACCGCCTCATCACCATTAAGGGTAGCCCGGCGCTTCCTCCCGGCGAATGGGACTTCCTGATGTCTCAAATTCGCTTGGGGAACGGGCAACTCAACGAGGCACGCGATCACCTGGAGCACGCCATCGCGGAGGTTCGTGGCATTCGCGCTGGCCGATCGCTGAGCGCCATGGAAACGCGTGTCCGCATGGGACGCGTCATCAACTTCCCCTTTGAAATCAATCAATCCCTTTCGGAGATCGAGCGCGAAGCCAACTACTGGTTCATCCTCGGCCTCGTCCGGATCGAATTGGGAGAGCCGAGCCTCATGCCGCAGGCGTTCGCGAAAACATTGATGCTCAGTCCCCACTTCACGCTTCGGCCGGTGATCGAGTACTACTGGCCGCTGGCGACGAAAGAGAAACTGGAGCCCGAGCCTCCCGCGGTCGATCTCACGACGCAAATCGCGCGCGAGTTCCCCGTGGAAGCCGAAGCAGAGAAGAAGGACGAGAGCAAGGAGAAGGACGACGGTAAGGAGCCCGAGACCAAGGAGCCCGAGACCAAGGAGCCTGAGACCAAGGAGCCTGAGACCAAGGAGCCTGAGACCAAGGAGCCTGAGACCAAGGAGCCTGAGACCAAACCCGAGGCGAATCCTTTGGGTGCTCCGGAAAAGCAAGAAGGGGAAAAGCCCCCAGCAAAGGCGGAGGAGCCATCGCCTGCTCCCTCCCAGGATCCTTCGTCCGAAAACAAGCCGGCGGAAAGCCCATCCGCCGAGTCACCGCAGGAAGCAAGGACGGCGGAGAAGCCACAGTTCTGACCTACGGTCCCGGGTGACCGCATACTCCCTTTAACGCCCCTCGAGCAATCGTTTCGAGGAAGCATCGCTTTCGACGCTTGAAGCCATTGCCAGACCGCGCCGGACTGCAATGTGAATTTCTCCAATTACCGTTTCATGTCACATGCTAACGAAGAGCTTTTTTTCGACTGAACTTCGAACTTCGATAGTGTAGAGTGGCGCGATAGTGAACATTACAGGTGTTCGCTGCTCAGAGAAATATTGTCGCTCGCCGGCCCGTTTACCACGTAGGCTCTCCGAGAAATCGGCCCATGTGTTAGGGCCCTATTTTTCTGACGCTCAAACGTTGTTGCGACGGGAAAGCTGCTCGATGACAGCCGCTCGTGCTTTCCTGCCGTGAAAAAACGACATTCAACCCCCAAGATGAAGTCGTCATCGTTGGGTATGGATTGGCTACCGCATTGGAAGGGAATCGCCCCATGTCAGAAGTACACGAGCAAGTTGGCGACCAAGTCTTCGAGAACCCGCAGTCGCCGGCTGGCAATCCAATTTATTACTTCCTCGGAGGGATTGGCCTAATCGCAGTCGCAATCCTTGGATTCATCTCCGTTCTTGGCGCGAAGCACTCCCAGATGGCTTTGCAATTGCGGACGACACTTCCCATGCTCATGGCCCTGGGAATGATTGCACGCGGCTTTTCGCTGAGAAATCTGCCGACGCGGATTGTGGTCGGACTCAATGAGCTCGAGATCGCCACCAAGCGATGGAAGAGAAGGTACGCATGGTCGGAAATTGGATCTGCGTCCACGACGAATGTCTTCAACAGTCCCAAGACCTGTTTACGAATCACGGATTTAGCGGGAAAAACCATTATACGCGTCGATGAGTCGTTTCCCGATTACCAGAAGCTCGTGAAGTGGATGGAGTTCTATGTCGACGCCAAGCCGGACGATACCTCACTCCGAATCATGTCGAGAAAGGCGAAGTGGCTCGGGCTAGGTAGCTTCGTGTTGGGCGCTTTTCTCGGGACCGCCGCGATCTACATTGCCATGGAAACCCAGGAGATTCAGCGGGCCAACGAGCTCTTGCCCGTAAAAGGCGTGCGCGCTGAGGGAGAGATCGTTCGCCATTACATCGCACCTAATGGCGTAACCAAACGGATTCATTATCGCATCGCGGATTCCAAGGTTAGAAATGTCGAAGTTGACCCGCTTTACTGGGAAGAACTGGCTGGCGCCAAAACGGTCCCCGTCATTTACATTCCCGATGAGCCGGACATTAGTCGGCTCGAAAGGGGTGAGGTTACTGACGACGATTACATGAAAACGCCCACGGGAGGATACCTGTTCGCCAGCCTTGGTGCCTTGATGGCTCTAACTTTTCTGGTGTTTAGTCCGTTTGCGTGGATGGGATATGATCTTGGTTACGATGACAAGCAGAGAACGTGGACGCTAAAAAGATATGGTCGTGTGGTTTGGGCTTCGAAAAAGGGAGTCCTCTAAAGGGCACGAAACAATGCCAAGAGCTTGAGGTGTCTACTGATCTCCTTGCAGCATGGCACGCAATGAATGGTCGAGTTCAAGTTTTCGCGAGCAATTGGGCAAACGCAGGAGTAAGTCGCTTCCCGTGATGCATAGGTACGTGACGCCAACAGGCAGAAGTTATCTCTGCTACTTTGCGTGCGTTACGTTACCGCAGTCAGCCGGAAAGCGTTCGCATTCCGAGGCTTGCAGATCACCTACTCCGCGATGTGCCGTTTCCTGCGATTCGTCATCCTGTCCTCCTGGCCTTTTTGGCCAAAGGATTCAGACAACTAATGGATTGTCTTTCGGGGAGCAGATAACAACTACCATTGAATCTGCAGGCCGCCGATACCGCCGTGCGCGGACTGACGGGAGCTGATCTGTGCGTCATAGCCGGCGAAGACCTGGATCCGCTCGGTCAAGTTTACGGTCACGCCGGTGCCGAACTCACCAAAGTCCCGACCAAGCACGTTTCCCTGACTGACGAACGAACCGCCGACTACCCCCGCGAATTGAGCGTCGATGAGCCTTTGGTTTTCGAGAACTTCGTGCGTCCAGCGTCCTTGAACATAGGGCGTCACCAGACCACATTTGGTTTCAAACGACTTGAACAAACGGCTGCCGAGCGAATAGCGGAGCGAATCGAACGATTGGCCGTTGACGAAAAGATCCGCTGCCCCAGTACCTGATTCAGTGAAGCTATCTTGGCCCAAAAGTAAGTAGCGAAGACCGGCCAATGGCTGTAATGTCCAGCCACCCACGGGAACGTTGAGACCCGATTCCAGATAGGAGAGGAACTCATGCCCGCTGTAGTCGGCACTGGCTTGGCCGACGACTTGTCCGATGTTGATGTTTCGGCTGGTGTCATACTGATCGTAAGCATACCCCGCGAGGCCGACGACGTAGGCGCGTTCCCATTGGTGCAGCCCGTAAAGACTGAAGTGCAGGGAGTTGACGTCGGCGTTGCCCAGACCGCTGCTTTGCGCCACGGACGTGTAGGCATATCCGCCCCCCACGCCGAGAAGAGTATTATCGATTCGCCAGTCGACGCCGAACGCCGTCGCGCCGATGCCGTAGCCCAGCCCCACCGCGTTGCCATTGGTGCCGACGGCACCTCCCGCCCCGATCCCCTGCATCCAGCCGGACATGGCATGGCCGGAGGTCGCGCCAAGATCGTAGGCGGGTTGCGCGTAGATGGCCTGGGGATCTTGGAAGGAAACGAGTTGGAGGTCCGAACGAGTGGTTTGCGGCAATGCGGGCGCCGTCGGATTTTGCGCCATGGCGAACGACGTGCCGGGCATCGGGCCGATGCCTCCGGTCAGAAACTGTTGCAGGTGCGCCATCGTCGAGCGGAGATAGAGGTCCGTGCTCTCGATTTGAATGGACGCGAGTCCACCGAAAAGTTCGGCGTCAAGCTGCTGCAAGCCGAATTGAATGCTCGACGTGTTGCCGAGACTTAAAGAATCGATGAGCCCGCCAAGAGGGCTCGTGCTCGACGGATTGTTCGCCGCATACTTATCTAAAGTATTGGCCACCTGTAGTTGATTGTAGGTCGCCGCCACGTCGGCAAAGTTCGTTTGATTGCGACCCAGCTCGATATAGACGTCGAAGGGGTCATAGATGGCGAACGCATCGAACAGAGGCAGGTTATCTTCGACGGAATCGAAGGTGCCGGTGACGCCGCCGGTCGCGCTGAGAATCTTGAAGTTCTGGCCGAGCATATAGTCACCGGCAATGGCGCGCACGAACACGTTTCCGCCGATGGACGCGGTTCCAAGGACCTTGACATGGTCCGATTGCCCTTGGCTATTGATATCGACGAGGTATGTGCCTCTTTGCGTATAGCTCCCCACGATCTGCAGCGTGCCGATTTGCGGTGGCACGGTTGGACTCGTAATCAACAAGGGTTCGCTTCGCGGTGAAATGTAACCATCTTTTTCGATCAAAACCGTGCCAATGATGGTTCCGGGGTCGAAGCCATTGTTCGCTCCCACGTTGCCTAGAGAAAGTCCCAGGCCATTGCCGCCGGCGAGCGTGCCTCCGGTGTGCACGATGATGGTGCCAGAGAGTTCTCCATAAACGCCTAGCGTGGATCCATTCTGAACGACGGTGGTACCGGTGAAGGAATTGCTGAACGCGTTGGTCTCCAACAATCCCCCTCCGGTGACGTCAAGGCGTCCATTTCCGGAAATGATGCCCGTCAATAACACGTCGCCGCCGTTGAGATCGATGGTGCCTCCGTCGGCGTCGATCGTGACATCTCTAGAACTGACGAATCCGTTTCCCGGCAGCAATGTACCGCCATCGAACACGATGGAACCGGACGAATTACCCAGGTTGGAATCGGTCGCGATGGAAAGCGTGCCCTCGTTAATGACGGTGTTGCCGCTGTACTTGTTGTTGCCGGAAAGGACGAGCATTCCATCGCCGGATTTGACAAGTTGACTGGCCGATCCATCTCCGCCATTGGTGGCGGAATTGTCCGCGATGATGTCGCTGATGGTGATGGAATTTCCCGCCGTGACCCTTGCATTCAAGTCGGCGTTGTGGAGGAAGATGCCGGTGGCGAGAGCCTGTCCCGGCTGTGCGATGGAGCTGCCTCCTCCTGGTTGTCCGCCGGTGGCTGCTCCGCCGGAAATGCCGCTGTTCTCGAGGATGAGAGTTCCGCCATCGCGGACGAAGATGGAGCTCTGGGCCGCCGCGCGCCGCCTCCGCCCAGACGGTCCCTGCCTCCGCTGCCGTCCCCGCCGAAGGTGCCGCCGGCCCCGCCGGTGCCTGAAGATCCCCCCCGCCGCCGCCGAAGCCGCCGGCCCCACTGTTCCCAATACTTAAAATGCCGTCCCCGCCGCCACCGAATCCTCCATTTCCTGCAAGCGCTGCTCCTGATCCCGATGTTCTCGCCCTCCGCCACCGAAATCTTCCCGTCGCCACCTGAGCCGGCAAAATTCGGCCGCCGCGCTTCCCCGCCCCGCCGCCACTAAACCTGCCGCCGGTACCGCCGTTGCCCCTGGGACGCGTCTGTTCCTCCTCCGCCGCCACCTCCGTCGTCGATATTGGAAGCGACGCTCTCCATTTCCGCCAGCCGCTCCCGCCGCTGCTCCCGCGCCGCCGTTAACCCCTCCTCCGATCCCGCCATTTCCAGCGATGCCGGCGACGGCGTCAGCACCGTTTTGGGTTAACGTCCCGCCGCCACCGCCGCTGAAGTTTCCGGTCCCACCGTTGCCGCCAAAACCTCCTCCGCCTCCCCCGCCAATGTTTCGTGGAGATTCCGCCACTGCCCCCAAGTCCACCCCCGCCCCCACCTCCATTTGCTGACGAGGTTTTGTCTCCCCCGTTCCACCCGTGGCGGAGTTGTCGGTAAACGTCACCCGGATAGGTGACGTTGGCAACGGAATTGACGAAAACGGCTCCACCATGCTGCCAAGCCCCCGCCGCCCCCCGCGTTGCCGTTATTCCCTCCATCGCCCCCTTTGCCATGCCATTGGCAATGGAAAGCGTCATTGATGGTTACGTCCTTGGTCAATGAAGAAGGGACGGACGGAGTTCCCGCCATCGACCGTCGCGCCGTTGCCAACCACATCCATGGTGGCGCCACCGGTTTTCGAAATCGGGAGAATGTCCGCGGGGGTGAGACCGCCTAGGTTGATGTTGGAGCCCGGCTGAATCTGGATCACGTCACTCCGCGTGGGATTGTCGTACGCACTCTGTAGGGCACTTAAGAAGGATGCCTGATCCGTGACCAGCAAGAGATCGGCAGTCGCGGACGACGCGCCTGAGAAGAATGCGGTCGCTAAGAGAAATTGGCGCGTGAATTTGCGAGGTTTGCCGAGAATCCAAAGGTCCAACATAAACTGCATCCTTCTTTTGCTGAGCGACAATAATGCGTTTTCCGCGCGAATCGTTCATCGAGTAATGGCCCGCCAACTCCATGAGCCGCGCCACGCAGGTCGCGGAGCGGAATTGGCGATTCCGTCGAGAAACGGCCAGGCGATGAGCGACATTCGTGCAAAATCCATGAACGCGCGGAATAGAGACGCCCGGCAAGCTTTTTTCGGAAGCGGCGCCGTATGAACTACCAGAGTTGTGACCGGAAATCCTCGGTCCTTGTCTTCAACCTGGTCTGTTATCCGTCACAAAAGTGATTCTCAGTCGAATCCGTCCATCAAGCTCAGGCTACTCCTTGTTCAACCTGTTTGCCTCACCGTCGCATCCGGCACGATTCTCCAGAAGTTGTCCGCAAAGAGTTGTAATTCCGCTCAGAAATGTAACGGCGGGGCCCGGCGTGCTTCGTGCCCCGGCTTTCCAAGCGACCGGGCTGAGAATTACGACGTTACTCTTCAGTGGTCAGTATTTGTCAACAACCATGCGACACCACGAGCACGATCATGAATCGATCTCGGAAGGATTGGATTTCTCCGAGGCGCCCCAGTCGTCAGGTGAGATGCCGTCTCGGAAAGACCTGTAAGGGTTAACGTCGTGGAGCCGATGATCGCGTGAAATCATTCAAGTTTTGCGGAAACGCACAACTCAAGTCGCGTCGGAGGAGGCGTTTGGGGTGCCCGAATTGCCATTGTCTCGTCTATCGCGTCGTGCGAAATTCTCATTAGAAGACTCGGAAAGGTCTTCGATCAGGGGGATGATGCTTTGATTACCGCGATTTCCGGCACGCTTGAACGAGTGCTTGAAGACGAGATCCGCCTCTTGGTAGGCGCGATCGAATACCAGGTTCTCATTCCGGAGGTGGTGCGCCGAGCGATCCAAACCCGCGTGGGGGAAACCATGACCTTCAAAACGCTCGAGTATTTGGAGGGGGATCCACGCCGAGGACGATTGACGCCTCGATTGGTCGGTTTCACTTCCGAACCGGAGATCGAGTTTTTCGAACTGTTTTGCACCGTGGATGGCATCGGCGTGCGGACCGCCTTAAAGGCACTAGGCAGGCCGATCCGCGATATTGCGGACATGATTCAACGGCAGGATATTCAGATGCTCGCCACCTTGCCGGGAATCAGTAGCGCGGCGGCGGAACGGATCGTGGCGAAGTTGCGGAAAAAGGTGACCAAGTTCGCCTTGATGCGGGAAAGCGAGATTCCCGACCAGCCTGCCGCGTCCACTCCCGACGTGGTGCAGGATGCTTACGAGGCGCTCGTCAGCGTTGGACACAGCGATAACGAGGCGCGCCTGCGAATCGAAAAGGCTCTCAGCAGTAACAAGAAGTTCAAGACCGCCCAGGATCTCTTGCTCGAGGTCTATCAACAGCAGTAATCAGGTTCGGAGAAAACAGATTAACTGACCCATGCTCAATAACCTTGAGACGGGACGAAATCTCCGCTAGGCGACGTTGGTTTTCGAATTCATCTCAAGCGTTGGCAGGATGATTCGGACCCGAGTAGGAAGCCCACGGTCGACGTGAATGGAGCCGTCGTGGTCGTGGGCAATTCGATCGGCGACGGGCATCCCCATTCCCAAGCCTCGTCCCGCGGATCGACCGCTGTAAAACGGCGTCCAGGCCAGTCGAAGATCGTCGCGCGAAAACCCCGGACCACTGTCGATCGTCTCGATGAGAACGGCAGGTATTGCCGGCCTGGCAGCCTTGTTCCTCGTGGGGGGAGTCATCCCCAAGGAAACGCGAACGGTGACTTGTCCTTCCGTGCCCGCGGCTTCCAGACCATTGACGAAAATCTCTTCAAACATGCGTGAAAGCTCGTCCGCGTCTCCGAGCACCTGCACCGCTAGGTCATTGTCGCGGAAGTGAAGGGTGGCGCCTTCTGATCGTTTCGCCGCCTGAGCGACCGCGTGTTCGAGAATCGGCGCGAGCAGTACCGGTGATCGTTTGGGGCCAATGGGGCGACCAATCAATCGCAGATCGCGAATCATGCGGCGAATGCGGGCGACCTGCTCGGTGATCTTTTGCAGGGAGTGACGCCGTTTGGGATCCGACTCTCCTTGTAAGAGCCATTGTGCCTGTCCCAGGATGGCGCCGAGAGGATTATTGATTTCGTGTCCCGCGCCAGCGGAGAACTCGGCGATGGCTTCACGAAACTTCGCCTCCGTTTCCCGGATGCGATTGTCCCAGATCGCGAGCGAATCTTGGTTTGGCTGATCGACGCGGGCTTTGGGTAAGCGGGCGTGAGCTTCCGCGATCCAAGGAAATACCTGCGCGGGACTCGAAGCGTTGCTCGTGAGATACACCTTTCCCAGCATGCTCCCGTTATCCGTTTGAATCTCCAGCGTCGCGCGTAACGACCCGGGTAACTGGGATTCGAACACCGCAAGCGGTTCGCGCAGTACCTTTGTTTCCCCGTTGCCGAGTTCCGCGGAAGTCAGGATGCCCAAGCCTTCGTTCCCGCGATCATGAAGCCAGAGAGCCAAGGGGGTTGATGTCGCGCAAGCGATCAATGCGACGGCGGCATGCAGGAATGCTTCGTCGTCATTCGCTCGATACAGTTCAAAGGCAAGGTTGCGCAACGTCAGTTCATCGCGGGCTGCCGCCAATTCCGCGAATCGAGCGAGTCGACGCCGATTCTCGCGATCGAGGTCCAGTGCTCGGACGTTTCTAAGCGATGAAGCTTCGTCAAAAATGGCGGACCAATCGACGCTGGAATAAGCGTGATTCAACACGCGATACAAACGCTCCGCGGGCAACAGTCCCTGGTTTGGCGTGGCTACAATCTCGGTTTCGTATGGTTGCTCGACGAGAATCCACAACGCCAGTTGACGGCCGCGCACATGGCCCGGCAGCTCCTCGAGGGAACGGGAAATCGGCATTGAGCGGAGGGATTCATGATCTTCCGGTTTTCCAGCGAGCGAGATCCAAAAGGCGGATTCAAGATTGGTCCACCTCGTCATGGTGGCGATGGAGGCCGCGAGGAGCGCGAGCGCCTGGCGATGGTTGGTGTTCTGGTCATCAAACGACGATTCCAGCAATCGGTTCGCGACGGATTGCCAGTGGGGGCGTGCAAGGAATTGGCGAGGCCAATCCGCGAGGGCACCTTCGGCAACGGGGAATCGATCGAGGGTGGCGACAATGAGTATGCGGGCCAGATCCGGACAACGTCGGGCGGCGGACAACCAATCAACGGAGCTTGCGCCCGCAAGGTCGGGCCATGAGGGCGGGCTCGGCGAAAGCGACCGCTGCGTCATCAAAACACTTTCATCGCTCGAACGAAGGATCACGGGTTGTGTTCCTTGTAAGGATTCTCACCAGTGTCAGCGATCCGAGCAAAAACATCGTTTCCCCCCAAATCGCGTGGGAAACGAATAGGGGCGGTAAAACGGAGTGAAGAGTTTTCAGTCGATCTCGCGTTCCGGGCCGGGGGATCGCGTTCACCATGCGTTCCAAGAAGATCCCTAGCCGACTTGGCAACGCAAGCCATTCATCGTTCGCCACCTGAAGCGGCGAACGGTCGAGCCTCGCATCTTCTGCGTTCGGAACCGCGAACACGTACGGCGAGCGAGCCGAATGGCTACGTGTCGGCACGCGATCCGCATAAAACCGAAAAAAGCCTCTGAAAACGGGCCCTCCGCTCGTTGCCGAGCGGATCTGGACAGTTTCTCGGTCTTGCTGCTTGTGAAGAATCGCGATACAGCCGATCCACAAACCAGTGCGCCGATCGGTCCACATGCCATTGGGTGTTATCAATCTCGCGGCCACTATTTACAGTGGGCCGATCCCGGCACGCCGGGATTGGATTGTTCAACAGGCTCCAAGCTGCCTGTTGAGAAATCGCGATGATGCCGATCGGTCCAAAATCCATTGGGTGTTATCAAGTTCGCAGCCACAATACACAGTGGACCGATCCCGGCGCGCCGGGATTGGATTGTTCAACAGGCTCCAAGGGTACCGCGTTCGAATCAGGTCGCTGCCGACCGTGCGTTTTCCATCTGCAAGAGGATGCACATGCGGTCGATGAGCTCTTCGACCTCGAACGGCTTTTGCAGGAAGTCGTCGGCGCCCGCGGTTTTCAGGTCGTCGATCTTTTCCGCCTCGACCATACCGCTGATGCAGATGATCTTGACCTCTTCGAGCTGGTTGTCGCTTCGAATTCTTTGGCAGACTTCCCGGCCGTTGATGTCGGGCAGCATGACGTCCAGGACGATCAAGTCCGGCCGAAATTCACGCACCATCATGCCGGCGTCGAATCCGTTGTTGGCGATGCGAACTTCGAACCGACCGTCGGCGATCATCGCCGTCGACATGACTTCGATCAGATCGTTGTCGTCGTCGACGAGCAGGATTTCCCGCTTGCCGTTTTCGAGAGCGTCCGTCGGGATGCCATTCTCTTTCATGAACTTGTGAAGTGTTTCGCGCGGGATGCGACGGAACCGAGAGCCCGGAACGCGAAACCCCTTGAGCTGTCCGGAGTCGAAGCACCGGATGATCGTCTGCTGGCTGACTTTGCAAATTCGCGCAGCTTCGCCAGTCGTAAATACGGTTTTCGATGATCGCATGGCTTTGTCCCAACCCATCCGGGTTGGCTCGCTGTGCTGGCAGACCCCGACGCGTCTCCCTACGCAAGGATCGCTGAGGCCCGGGAACCTTCCTTGACTCACCTTTTGATGGACCCGGCATTCTTGCGAACCGAGGGGATCGATTCGCGCGGCCGGATGAGTTCACCTCGTCCAAGGTGCTCCTTTCTGACCGCTGAAGTCCTCGCCGAGTCCCCGGCGATTCCTTCCTTCAACGGGCCAGAGAGGCCACCTCCCATCCTTGCCGGCTCGCCGGTCCGCCTAGTGAACGTCTTTGAACCAGTTCACCAAGCTTTCCAGCTTTACCATCAATAGCGATTATAACTAGCTTACGGAACGTGTCAACGTAAGATGGCTGTCAAAGGTCGTTGTAAGTGGTTTTGGCAGAAAGATTTGCTTCTGTGGGTTGTTCGGACGCCATTTTTCGAGGGATTTTCATTCCGCGCCTTTTGCGCCCTTTTCAGACTCTAAATACATTAACACCGTCGCCAGATCCGCGGGGGTAATCCCACTCACCCGGCTCGCCTGGCCGAGGCTTGCGGGGCGGACTCGAGTCAGTTTTTCGCGCGCTTCGTGACGCAGTTGTGGCAGCGCCGAGAAGTCGAATGACGCGGGGATTCGCTTTTCCTCCAGCTTGCGGAATCGTTCGACTTGATCGAGTTGTTTCTGCGCATACCCCGCGTATTTCGCCTCATGCACCACCTGATCAACCACCCGGCGATCCTTGGCGAACGCCGCCAACGGGGGATGCATTTCCACGAGCGTCTCCCAATCGACTTGCGGCCGGCTTATCCAACGTTCCAGCGTGATTCCGTCCACTCGCTGCGTTTGCAGGTACTCCGTCATGGCCGCAATGCGAGCTTCCTTCTCTTCCAATCTTTTCCAGTCCGCGTTTCCCACCAAGCCAACCCTTCGTCCCAGGGGAGTGAGCCGGCGGTCCGCGTTGTCCTGTCGGAGCAAAAGGCGAAACTCCGCGCGCGACGTGAACATTCGATACGGCTCGTCCACTCCCTTCGTAACCAAATCGTCGATCAACACGCCGATGTACGCCTGCCTACGATCGAGAACCAGCGGCTCGTCGCTACGAAGCTTCAATGCCGCGTTGATCCCCGCCATCAGCCCCTGAGCCGCCGCCTCTTCGTATCCCGTGGTTCCATTGATCTGCCCGGCGAAGTAGAGCCCGGCGACTTGCTTCGTTTCCATGGTTGGGTAAAGTTGGGTCGGCGGGGCAAAGTCATACTCCACGGCGTAGCCATAGCGCATGATCTCCGCCTTTTCGAGACCAGGAACCATCCGTACCAGTTTTGCTTGCACGTCGTTCGGCAAACTCGTCGAGATGCCGTTGACGTAGTATTCGAGAGTGTTGCGTCCCTCCGGCTCGAGGAACAGTTGATGCCGTTCCTTGTCCGCGAATCGAACGACCTTGTCCTCGATCGACGGGCAGTACCTTGGTCCCCGGCTCTGGATCTGGCCGCTATACATCGGCGCACGGTGCAGATTCGCCCGAATCAGATCGTGAGCTTCCGGCGTGGTCCAGGTGAGCCAACAGGGAATCTGTCTTTGCTCGATCCGTTCGGTGGAAAAGCTAAAGGGTTCCGGGGATTCGTCGCCGGGCTGGATTTCGAGCTGGGAGAAATCGATCGTCCGGCCGTTGAGGCGTGGTGGAGTACCGGTTTTGAAACGATCGAGGACGAAGCCGGCTTGGGTAAGGCTGCCCGAAACGCCGGTGGCGGCTCCTTCTCCCGCGCGGCCGCCGACCGTTTTCGTCTCCCCCATGTGCAACAGGCCTTGGAGAAACGTGCCGGTCGTGAGGATGACGGCCGGGGCGCGGTAGGTGGAGTCCCCGCGCGTGGTGACGGCGGCAACTTTACCGCCGTCGATGAGAATGTTTTCCACCATTTCCTGGCGCAAGGTGAGGTTCTCTTGATGTTCGACCCGCCTTTTGACCTCGAATTGGTAGGCCTTCTTGTCCGCCTGGGCGCGCGGGCTGTGCATGGCGGGCCCTTTGCTCCGGTTGAGCATGCGGAATTGAATGCCGGTGGCGTCGATGACCCGTCCCATTTCCCCGCCGAGCGCGTCGATTTCCCGGACGATCTGTCCCTTGGCGACGCCGCCAATCGCGGGGTTACAGCTCATTTGTCCCACGGTGTCGCAATTCATGGTGAGGAGCGCGGTTTTGGCGCCCATTCTCGCCGCCGCGAGAGCCGCTTCGACCCCCGCGTGCCCAGCACCCACCACCACGACATCGAACTCGTGAATCAGACTCATCCCCGCCTCGGACCTGAAGTCATTGGGAAACCATCTCGCGTCTATTCTACGAGCCTGTTGAACAATCCAATCCCGGCGCGCCGGGATCTGTCCACTGAATATAGTGGTTTCGAACTGGGTAACACCTAATGGCTTGTGGACCGATCGGCATCATCGCGATTTCTCAACAGGCAGCTATGGCTCCCTTTGAGCTTCCGAAAAGTAATGGCGCATTTCCCGGCCCGGCCGCTTGGAGGGCCTGGGCGCTAGTCGCCATTCGCAGGGTCCATGAATTGCAGCCAGGTCACGGCATTACTCTTCCTACCGGCAATGGTTTGACGTAATTGGCCTTGTTCGATTCGAAAGCCGCGCAATCGCTCGAATCGATGAGTTAACATGAGGGATGGGTATTGGGGGGAAGTGGAAACGTCATGCTTGATTTTCGATCCCGCAGTTTTCACGGGGCGGAAGCTGGGTGGGGCCGGCATTTTTGTGCAGAAGCTCCTATCGTCGCGGGCGGAATCCCGCTGCGCGCGGGCGATGTTTGGGCTTTCGATGCATCAGTGTCCTCCAGGATTTAATCGAAAAGGGAATGTTGATGCGGTCGTAAGTTAAATCAATGTTGCATGTTGGGCTGCGGCATGAGTATTGTCGGCGGCGAGGTTCGACGTTTCGTGCAGCGCCGCTGCGTATGTAATGGTAGACGTGCATTTTCCGAGCGGCAGTTAGAACCGATGGTGCCAAGTGTCTCGATTGGACGACATGGCGAATCGCTTGAATGCCGCGGATTCTTCCGTTCTAGAGCCGATTCTTCAGTACCTGGGACCGCTCGTTCGGCGAAAACTCGAATTGAGGTTTCGCTTCGTGCTGTCGGCAGAAGACCTCGACGACGTTGTTTCGACGGCTCTGTACCGGCTTTGGGTATATCGCCAAGAATTTGATCGAACCAAAGCGGCTTTATCGACCTGGTTCTACTTGATCGCTCGGTCCGTGGCGTTTGATCTTTTGCGAAGAGCCAAAAGGCGTCCTTTGAGCTTGCCCGACGATTGGGAGATTGTTGCAAAGTCGGCCGAGGAATCCCATCAAGGTGGTTTTGGAACCCGAACACGAAGAGATGCCCATGTGTTGACGTTGGCATTGAAGGGAGAGATCGAGCGTCTTTCGGATATCGATCGGAGAATCCTACTTGAGTTTGCGAACGCGCGCGATGAGAACTGGGTCGCTCCATTGACATCCGAGCTAGGGATGCCAGCTTCGACGATTCGTTCGCGGAAGTCGCGCGCCCTCGCAAAGCTTCGCAATGTTTTGAACGAGGAACGGACCGGATCAACGGCTAGGGGAGGTCGAGACGTGTCTGGCTTGCAACTCCAATATCGTGAAGACGACGAGAACGAATCGTCCACGGATCTCGGCCACGCTCCACTGCCGTCGTTCGTACACAAGAATCAAGACCGCATTAGATCCGTGGCGTCCGGGCTTTCGCGCCTGCTGGATTCCCGAGAAGATCATCGGAGCGCAATCGAGGCGCCGTTTTCCAGTCTGTGGAATGAGGCAGTCGAACTTCGAGACCTCTCGGACGCGAATCCACGCTTTTTGGAGGATACCTACAAATGGTTGAAATCCGTGAAAGATTCTCGGGATGAATATTTTCACTGCTTAAGCCGCTTCCTCGAAAGAGTCTCGGCCGACTCGCCTTTCCAAAGTACCTCTTGGGCGCGAATGCCGCTTGCCGCATCGGTAACCCGAATGGAAGAGGTGATGTCAGGCATTTCCACAAAGATCGAATTGGCGATGCCCGACGACTGGCGCAGTCGTCGTGGCGAAGGCGTTGCTCGCATTGTTTGGGACAATGAAGGTTCGGGTGGCCCGCGCTCAATGGAAAGTGCGACGGCCTGACATCCACCTTGGAAGCATCGTGGAATCCTGTTTTGTCGCGAATGGCAGACTATCCCCGCAAGGACGCGAACGTCCTGGCACATACGTTGCTGCTAGACATGAAGTTCGGGCGTTCGATTCCATTGCCGAACTTTCGATTTCCCGTTGATTTAGAGAAAGGTCAAGCCACGCCGATGCTTTACTGGAAATCGCCGTCCATATCGGCGGACGAAGTGGAGGCGGTCGATACTCCCGATTGGATACAGCGTCGCGAGGTTGTTGAATTGGAATTGCCCAGTGACATGGAACTGGATCTTCATCGCGATGCCCCGGAACTCGCGGAACAACTCGATTTGTTGGTTTGTGATGCCGCTCGAACCGATGGATCCCCGACACGAGACACCGCGCCATTGGAGGAAGAGTCCGCGATCACGGCGCTTGTTTCCGCGCTCGCAGAGCAAACCGGCCGAACCATCGCCGATATCGCAGGAATTCTTGCACCAGCACTTGCGCGCGGCAATTCGGAGAACAGTTCGGACGACTGCCGCATGAATAAAGCAGCCGTTGCCAAACTCGTTTCCCTGCTTACTATGTAACCGCGACGGCGGTTGGCCGCTTGATAAAGTCCAAACCATTCCAGCTGAACGTCCACATATTCCACGTGGGTTGGCCGCTCGGCGTCACGCTAATTTCATGCACCAGAAAACCCTGTGCCCCCGGCTGAGGATCCATTTGCAAGGTCGAGGCGCAGCGCAATTCCCACACGCGGTTGGCGCTAATGGGACCCGGCAGCACCCAGGGGGTCGAATAGTGGGTATGACCCGTCAAAACGGCACGGATGGGGAACGAGTTCTGAAATCGACGGATGACCGAGAGCAACCGGCCGACGGACGGACCTTCGAGCGGTTGGGCGCCCGTGAGGCCGTTTTTGTTTCCCAACGAATGATGGCATGCGATCGCCGCCACCCGGGGAATCTGATCATTCAGGCCCGCGGCAGCGGCCTCTTGCATTTGTTGCGCGAGTCCCTTCGTGATGATCTGGCCGTTGGGGTTTAGCACTCCTTCAAGTTGTTCGTCCGATAGTCGTCCGGCGGCCGTTAAGTTCGTTCGCGATGGCTGGAGTCCTTCGTTCGAATCGACTCGAAACAGCTCGCAGATGACCTGATCATTTTTTGATCGAATCGTGTGATGAGGACTAGGGTCGAGAGCGTCCACGATCGTGGGTTCCATGAAATCAGGAAAAATCGCGGAATTGAACGCTGGCGGCGGACTCCAAAACGAGACGGAGGATTTCCCGTTCCAATGGTCGTGATTTCCGGGCACGCAGTGAGTTTGGGCCATCGGAAGGTCGAGCCCCATGTGCTCCAGAGGCCCGTGCCGATCAGGCAACCAATGAAGTTGGGAAAACAGGTAGCTATACGCGAGCTGAAAATCACTTACT
>JAXMAQ010000014.1:0-128736 GCA_046350335.1 Planctomycetota bacterium | reverse complement strand
TGAATCCCTTGGACCACCGCTCAGGCGCGCGATACACTCATCCCCACGGCGGAACCACCGGTTTTTCCTACCAAGGAGATGGACAATGAAACGGACGATACTCGTCGCCTCCCTCACGTTTTTCGCGACCGCGATTTTGATGAATTTTGGCACCAAACATGTCCTGCAGGCGGCGCCGACCAACCGGAAAGGTCTCTCCCATGACGTGTTCTTCTCTCTGAAGGACAAATCGCCGGAAGCCAAGAAGACGTTGCTCGAAGGTTGCAAACGCTATCTCGTGGATCATCCCGGGGTCTTATTCTTTTCGGTCGGAACGCTCACGCCAGGCCTCAATCGTCCGGTCAATGACCGTGATTTCGACGTCGCATTGCACATTGTTTTTGCCGATCAAGCCGCCCACGACGCCTATCAGGTGTCCAAGCTGCACACCGACTTCGTTCAAGCACAACGTGACACCTTGGAAAAGGTGCGTGTCTTCGATTCCGACGTGGAGATCGTGCCGGTCAAGTAATCCCTAATCCCGTCACGGCGTGAAGAGCGGAGCGGCGTGATGAGAACTGGAATTATCGGATCCCACGCATGGGCGCGTCGTAGGTGCGTTTCCGTGAACGGATCCATGGGAATGCGGGACCGAGGAAAGAGGAGAAACCGCGACAGAGCTCGCATTGACCATTTGCGGGTGGAGCAATGCCATAGGCGCGCGGCGGACCGAGAGGGATTTCGGCCCGCGTTGCCGTTGAACGATGATTGGCTCAACCCACGGTAACTGCATCCCGCAGGCGGCTTCCGAAGTGCGGTCCACGAATCGCGGACAACTCGGGATCGACGACCCGAATCCGATTCTCGATCCCTTGTACGCCCGTCACCTGAGACGCTAGCGACTGCGCGATTTGCTTGAGAAAGTGGGTCGGCACTTCTCCCGACAACACGATTCTTCCTGCATCGCTTTCACAAGAGATCCATTTCAGAGGCATGTAAGTGCTTTGAGAAAAAAGTTCGCGAACGGATTGGCAGGGGTCGGCAACATTTTTTGCGACTACGTTCACAACATCCGGTCCTTGACTATGGGTTTGCAAAATTGCCCAGCTCCGAGGGAGTTCGCCGGCTCTGTCTCGCAGGCGGAATTCCGCCTTGCAAAAGGCCCAAACTCGCAAATAACGCGCATTTAATTCAAACCTAGCTCACTCGAACGACTTTGTTCGCGGGTCACGTATTTTTCCGAAAACTATTTTCCAGATCCTGTTTGCCGACAGGCCATCGAGTTCGACCATCGGAGCAATCCCCGCCGATACAGGCCATGAACTTTGGCGATCAAGATTCGGATCTGAGGCGTTCACACCATCGGTTCGGAAAAACGGACCAGACTCTCGGGCATAGGACGTCCAGACAGGAGACGCGGGAAACGGATACGCGAGGCGAACGAGGCCTCGGTAGAGGGCCAGCCAGGAGCCAAAATAAATCAATACACCTACCTTATATATCACTTTTCCCGAGGTCAAGTTTCAAAACGTTCATAAACCGGTGAAGTTTCCGTTCAACACCATGCGGTTCGAGGATCCCGGAGTTTCGAAATCACCTATTGCAAAAGCGTTTTGAAATACGCCAAATCGGCCTTCGATTGTGCCAATAGCTCTGAAGTGGAAAGGGATCGAAAGCTGTTTCCGCCGGTATATTCGCTGTGGAAGGAGACGATGCCGTCATAGCCGAGCGAACGCAGATAGGATACGAACTCCGGCAATGGCGCTTGCCCGTCCGCCAGGGGAACGTATTGAGGAAAGAATCGCAGCTGGCCCTTAGTATCGCGTCCTTTTTCGACCCAGCGAAAATTCTTGATCCCCACCAGCGCGATCCAGGGGGCGAGCAGATCGAGACCAATCTCCCATCCCGCGTTCCCTCCCTCGACCGACATGTGCATGGGATCGACGTAGGCGCCAACTTCGCCAGGTTTGAAATCACGCAGTATTAGAAAGAGTCCCGTTCCACTACAGGCGAGTTCTCGGCCGGAATGCACGTGAACGCAGGGAAGAACGTTATACTTTGCACCAAGGCGCACCAACCCCGCGAGCTTCTCCTTGGCTTTGTCGATTTGTGCTGCACAGGTGCCGAACGGCCGATAGGCCCAATAACCCAGTTTGATTCTGCGAACGCCATAGTGGGCCGCGGCCGCGAAAATGGCTTCTGCGTGCGGGCTCTCCACATCGTTCACCGCCGTCGAAATCATGGGAATGGACATGCCGTTGGCGTCCGCCACTTGCCGTGCGGACGCCAACCCCATCTCCGCGTTCTCCGGGAGCACGTGTCCCCCCGGCCGGAGCGTGAGATCCAATCCGTCAAAGCCCGCATGTTTCGCAGCCTGGCACGCCGATGTAACGTCCAACGTCGAGAGATTATCGGTAAACAACACGAATTGCATGGCAAGCCTCCGACGTCCGCGGTCAAGGACTCTGCCACTCCAACCCACCGCCGCCACGCCGTCAAGCAGGAATTCGAGGACGCAACGTTTTGAGAGGATCCGTCCGTGGTCCACCGCGCGCGGGTTTTCGAACGGGTTCAACGGTTCCAAACATGGACCTATCTGCCGGAGACGGAGGAGGAGGTTGGATCTTGAGTTTTCTTCTCCGTGGCCTGGTAGGCATCCCAGCTACCGAGCACGGTTTCGAGCGTGACCCGTTTCCGTTCACGCCAGACGATCATGCGGACGGGCTTGCCCACTTCGGTCTGGCTGACGGCGTTGATGAGATGATTCTCGTCTTCGATGGGGATTCCCGCGAACTCGAGGACCACATCGTCGGTTTGCAGCCCCGCCGTCGCGGCGGGGGTGCCAGGATGCACGACAGAGATGAGCGCTCCTCGAGCAACCGAGCAGCCAGGTTCGCCCGTTCATAACTGAACCGGCATGGAAACTCGACGCCAAGGAAACCCGCGGCGCACCTTGCCGTGGACCAGCGGGTCTTCCGCCACCCAGCGGACCAAGTTGACTGGAATGCTGAACGCCACCCCGCTACTCGAGCCGGTTCGCGACGCGATCGCCGTATTGATTCCGATGATTTCCCCATCGAAGTTGACCAGTGGTCCGCCTGCTGCCGGGGTTAATGGCTGCGTCGGTCTGAAGAAACTCCTTGATACGGAGCGTTCCGGAGATGCCGATCTGCCGGCGGTGCTTGGCGGCGATGATGCCGTGCGTCAGCTTTGTGACAGACCGAAAGGACTGCCAATCGCCAGGACCCATTGTCCGATGCGTCGTCGCTGTTTCCCATCCGAACAGCGGGCAGATCGTCGACGTCGGGATCGAGAACCGCGATGTCGGTTTCTTCGTCATGCCAAATCTTGGAAGGGTGTAATAGTCGACCGTCGGAAAGCAGGATATCGACATCCTCCGCCAAACAATTGGCGACGACATGATAATTCGTGATGACCACCGGCCGGCCCGCACCTTGCGGACGCACCAGCACGCCGGAGCCGGACTCCTCTTCTCCTTGCTCCGAGCTTCCATGCCGTGTGGCTTCAAGGTAGACGACGGCGGGCGAGACCAAATTGGCGACGGATTCGAATACGGTGCTCGTTGACTCCATGGCTTTGCGCGTCGACTCTTCCGCGCGGTTCGGCTCGGCGTGGATGACAGTCGGAGTGAGCGTGCTCCAGGGAGCGACCGCGGCGAACATGCCGCCGACCAACGCGTAGAACCAACTTCGGCCCGAACCTTCTAGCCGCGTCATGCAAGATCCCCTGCCAACAATCAATTGCCGATCCTCTTCGGACAAAGTCACTGAAACGTGGGCCCCCAACCCCTCGTCTCTAGGACCCTTCCAAAGTACATTCCTGAAAACTCTTGCCCCCAGGCGGCGGAAACGCCAACGCGACCGGAGCATTTTAGCCATTCTCCCCGCAATGCCCGGTGAGCACGGTCGGCTTAATCGGCAGAACCGGCCCTCAACGCGGCGGCAAAATAACCAAACGCGTCAGTTTTGTTTCAGATTCGATGTCCCGGCGCGACACGCGAGGTTTGACACCGATTTCGCGGAAAACTAGAATCGGCGAACCATGAATCAAACAGTCATCAACGACTCGGCTCCCGAGGAGACCACGGAACCATGACCGCCGGCAACGAAAGCTCCAAGATCACCAGTGTCCTCAAGGAGACGCGAGTCTTCCCCCCTCCTCCGGATTTCCAGGCGAAAGCACTCGTGAAGAGCATGGACGAATACGAGGCCATCTGGAAACGTGCCAAGGACGAGCCCGAAGCCTTCTGGGCGGAGCAGGCGGAAACGCTTCTCGATTGGTTCTCGAAGTGGGACAAGGTGTTGGATTGGAACCCGCCGTTCGCGAAGTGGTTCGTCGGTGGAACCATCAACGCCAGCCATAACTGCCTCGATCGGCATCTGACCACCTGGCGAAAGAACAAAGCCGCCATCGTTTGGGAAGGGGAACCCGGCGACACCCGGGTGCTCACCTACGCGGACTTGCACCGCGAGGTCTGCAAATTCGCCAACGCCCTCAAGGGACTGGGCATTCAAAAGGGAGACCGGGTCACCATCTACATGCCGATGATTCCGGAGTTGGCGATCGCCTTGCTTGCCTGCGCGCGTCTTGGCGCGCCGCATAGCGTGGTGTTCGGTGGCTTCAGCAGTGAAGCATTGACGGACCGCAATAACGACGCCAAGGCGAAAGCCATCATCACGGCGGACGGCGGCTGGCGGCGCGGGAAGACCGTCCCCCTCAAAGAAAACGTCGACGGCTGCCTGGCCCGCTCCTCGACCATCGAACATGTCGTGGTTTTCAAACGGACCGGCCAGGATATCTCCATGAAGGCCGGCAGGGACCACTGGTGGCACGACCTGGTCGAAAACGCCAGCGCCGAGTGCCCCGCCGAGCCCGTCGATAGCGAACACCCTCTTTTTCTGCTCTATACCTCAGGCAGTACCGGAAAGCCCAAGGGGGTCTTGCATACGACCGCGGGCTATCTTCTGGAGCGCTGACTCTTTCCACCAAGTACGTCTTCGACCTCAAGGACGAAGACACCTATTGGTGCACGAGCGGACATCGGCTGGGTCACCGGTCACAGCTACATCGTCTACGGCCCGCTCGCGAACGGCGCGACCACGGTCATGTACGAGGGAGCGCCAAATTGGCCGGACGAGGGACGCTTCTGGCAGATTATTGAAAAGTACAAGGTCAACATTCTCTACACGGCGCCGACCGCGATTCGCGCATTCGTTCGTTGGGGAGATCATTGGCCGAAGAAGCACGATCTATCGTCGCTGCGATTACTCGGCACGGTGGGGGAACCGATCAATCCCGAGGCATGGATGTGGTACCGGGACGTGATCGGCGGCGGCCGCTGCCCGATTGTTGACACCTGGTGGCAAACAGAGACCGGGAGCATCATGATCAGCCCCCTGCCCGGTGCGACTCCGACGGTCCCTGGAACCGCCACCCGTCCTTTCTTCGGCGTCGTTCCCGAAGTCGTCGACCGCGACGGAAATCCCGTGGGGGACAATGAAGGGGGACTTCTGGTCATCGCCAAGCCTTGGCCCAGCATGATCCGCACGGTCTACGGCGATGACGAGCGGTTCAAAAAACAGTATTGGAGCCAGATCCCAGGAAAATACTTCACCGGCGACGGCGCCCGACGGGACGAGAACGGCTACTACTGGATCATGGGTCGCGTCGACGACGTGATCAATGTCTCGGGACACCGCCTCAGCACGATGGAGATCGAAAGCGCGCTCGTCAGCCATCCGAAAGTCGCGGAGGCCGCCGTCGTCGGCCGGCCGCATGAGCTCAAGGGAGAGGCGATTACCTGCTTCGTTACGCTGGAAATGGGACTGATTGCCACGGACGATCTGCGTAATCAACTGGTTGCCCACGTGGTCGAGCAAATTGGTGCTCTCGCTCGGCCGGAAGAGATCCGGTTCGCCGATTCGCTGCCCAAGACTCGTTCGGGGAAAATCATGCGCCGACTTCTTCGCGACGTCGCCGCCGGCCGCGAATCGACTGGCGACACCACGACCCTCGAAGACCTCTCCGTCCTCGCGAAACTGCGAGCCGACGAGGAGTAAGAGAACATCGGTCAACCGCGGGCCGGTTCTTGCGCGAAATTCAAGCCGGTTACTGTCCCGCGTGGAATGGACTCCTCGATGAGATGCATCGAAGAGTCCGTCTGGCGTGAAATGCGAATGGGCACGCAACTGGCGGCGGGGTTTCTTACTTGCCGCAGTAGTCGAAGAGGCGGGCGAGTTCGCCGCGCATGTCGCGGCGATGGACGATGCGGTCGACAAAGCCGTGAGTCAACAAGAACTCGCTGGTTTGGAAGCCGTGAGGCAGTTCGATCCGGACGGTGGCCCAAATGGTCCTTGGGCCAGCGAAACCGATGAGTGCCTTGGGTTCGGCAAGCACCAGGTCGCCAAGAGACGCAAAGCTCGCGGCGACGCCACCCATCGTCGGATTGGTGAGCACGGAAACGTAGAGTCCACCCGCCTTGTCGTAGCGTCCGAGAGCGGCGGAGACCTTTGCCATCTGCATGAGGGAGAGGATGCCTTCCTGCATGCGGGCGCCACCGCCACTGGCACTTACGATGACTAGCGGTAGCTTCAATTCCGTCGCCCGTTCGATCGCTCGGACCAGCTTTTCGCCGACGACCGAGCCCATGCTCCCCATGCTGAACGCGCTATCGGTGATGCCGATCACCAGCGGACGGCCGCGAATGAAACCACGTCCGACGATCACGGCGTCCGATAAGTTCGTGCGCGCTTGTTCGGCGGCAAGGCGATCCTTGTACGCTTTGACGTCCTTGAATCCCAGCGGATCCAAAGGCCGAATCTCCGTGAACCACTCCTCGAAGCTCTCTTCGTCCAGGAGATGGGTGATCCGTTCCCTGGCGCTGATGTAGAAATGATGGTCGCATTCGGGGCAAACGTTTTGCGCCTTTTCGACATCTTTGCGGTAGAGGGTCGCCTTGCAACTGGGGCAAGACATCCACAGCCCCTCGGGCACGCCTCGTTTCGCCCGCGCCATAATGACTCCGGTTGGTTTCGGACGCGCGTCACTGGACATCGATGGTTTCCCATGTCGAGCCGTTGGCGTTTTCCCACACTTTCGCCAGCTCGGTATTTTTGAGGTAGCAGCGTATCACGCGCCGCAAAGGATCGGGGGCAATCACGATCACGACGCCGTTGTGGGACTTTTTCAGTACTGGCTTCAGTTCTTTCCGAACTCTTTCGAACACTTGCTCAATCATCTCGCCGTTAGGGGGACAGATCGCGACGGGCGATTCCTCCCACTGTCGAAAGAGCTTGGGATGTTTCCTGCGAACCTCGGAGACTTCGAGCCCTTGCCAGAGTCCGAAATCCAGGTTGGTCAAATCCTCCAGAACTTTGACTTTGACATCCAGCTTGTCGCCCAGAAAACGGGCGCTCTCGCCCGCCGCCTTGCCGGCGCAAGCGTAGATGACGTCGATCGGTCTAGATTTTAGCTCTTCGGCAAGTTTTGCCAACTCGGCTTGGCCACGAATGCTCAAAGGAATGTCGAGCGTGCCGACGATCCGGTCCTGCTCGTCAAAATCCGTGGATGCCGCCCGAACTAAAATGATTTGTCCCACGCCCCGGTTATCCTCGAACGGGCCGCCCGCCCGGCGTCAAACTGCTGAGCGCGTCGAACTCGGCGCGCCGATCCGCTGCGGTGAAGAACGCGGAACCAACCACGAACATCCGGGCCCCCGAATTGGCGGCGGCGGCGATCGTGCCACGGTTTACTCCGCCATCGACTTCGATCAAGGTGTTCGGCGGGGCCTCGCGCCGCACCCATGCCAACTTCTCAAGGGCGACCGGATCGAACTTCTGACCTCCAAAACCTGGCATGACGCTCATGATCAGGACGAGATCGACCAATTCCAGCCAAGGTTTAAGGTCTTCCACGGGGGTAGGCGGATTGATGGCCAAACCCGCGAGCGCCCCCCCTTCGCGGATCTTCCGAAGCAGTTCTCCCGGATCGGGGACCGCTTCTAAATGAACCGTTAATATATCACAACCTGCAGCCAGGAAATCGTCAAGGTATTTTTGCGGATGCCGCATCATCAGGTGGGTATCGAAAACCAGCGAGCTTTTGGCCCGCAAGGCGCCGATCACGGGCGGGCCATAGGTGAAATTGGGCACGAACTCCCCGTCCATCACGTCCCAGTGGACCACTTGGGCTCCACAGCGTTCCGCATCGGCGATCTCGGATTCCAGGTTTCCGAGATCGCATTGCAGCAAGGACGGGCATAAAACGGTGCTAGAATCCAAAACTCTTTGACGGACTTCACTTGCACCAATGCCCATGGGATCATCTCCTTCCCTGGCTCGGCGTTATCAGGCGTCGTCGACCACCGCCAAGGCGGCAAAGGGCTTCCCTTCGACATATTCGAGAAAGGCCCCCCCTCCGGTCGAAACATGCTTCATTTTCGGCGCATGGCCGAATTTTTCCACCGCCTCTGCACTTTCCCCGCCCCCGACCACGGTGATCGCGGAACTGGCGGCCATGGCTTCGGCAATGGCGCGTGTCCCTTTCTGGAACGGCTCGTCCTCAAACTTGCCCATCGGGCCGTTCCACAGAACCGTCGCCGCCTTTTTCACAATGTCGCTGTAGAGCGCGATCGTCTTCGGTCCAATGTCCATGCCGAACCAACCGTCCGGAATGTCCGCCTCGACGACGCGGGTGGAGGCCGTCGCATCCGGCTTGTCCGCGATCAGGTGATCGACCGGAAGTATCAATCGATCGCCGGCCAATTCGAGCAAACGCCTGGCAAGATCGAGCTTATCCGCTTCGACGAGGGAGGAACCGACGGACTGCCCGAGCGCCTTGCGGAAGGTGTAGGTCATGGCTCCCCCCACGAGGAGGCGATCGACCCGTTTTAGTATGGCTTCGATGAACCCGATCTTGTCGGAGACCTTAGCACCCCCCATGACGGCGACCATCGGCTTTTTCGGCGAGCCTAGCAGTTCATTGAGAACCGCCAACTCTTTCTCGACGAGGAAGCCGACGACGCGCGTGCCTTGGGGAAATCGCGAAGGAACGGCGACCATCGACGCATCCTCCCGATGGCAGGTACCAAACGCGTCGTTGACATAAACGTCCGCCAGGGACCGAAGCGCGTCCGCGAAGGTGCCGTCCCCATCCTTTTCTCCCGGATGAAAACGAAGATTCTCCAATAGAAGAACCTCGCCCGGCCGCAATTCCGCGGCCGCCTTGGACGCCGCGGCACCCACTACTTCGTCACATTTGCGAACTTTCGCCTGGGGAAGCAATTCGGCCAACCGAGCCGCCACCGGATCCATCTTGTACTTGGCGTCTTTGACGGGATCCCCCTTGGGGCGTCCCATGTGGCTCATGAGGATAACGGATGCCCCTTGTCCGAGTGCGTATTCGACGGTCGGCAACGCCGAACGAATCCGACGGTCATCCGCCACCGAACCATCCGACTTCTGCGGGACGTTGAAATCCACGCGGATGAGCACCTTCTTTCCCTTAAGCGGGATGTCCTTGATCGTTTTTTTCACGGCAGTTCTCCAGATTGGTGGAGTATTGATTCGGAAGGGAGGACTAGAGCGCCGGACCGGCCGCGTTCGCGCGAATGCCGCTACCGTTCAACGCCACATGCCAAAAGGGGACGCGCGACGGCGTCCCCGGGGAACATTCAATACCGGACGCGGCGCGTGGAAGATGACTCCACGCTGGCTATTTGCACTCGACAAGCAATTTGAGCATGTCGGCGGAGCGGTTCGAATAGCCCCATTCGTTGTCGTACCAGCCGATCACCTTGATCATGTTTTCGCCGATCACGGTCGTCCAACTTCCATCGAAGATGCACGAATGCGGATCGCCGATAATGTCGGACGATACGATCGGATCTTCGGTGTAATCCATGATTCCCTTGAATGGTCCGGCGGCGGCTTCCTTCATGGCGGCATTAATTTCCGCCGCGGACACCGGTCGCTTCATTGTCGCGACCAGGTCGGTCACGCTTCCCGTGGGAACCGGTACGCGCATCGAAATACCGGTCAATTTGCCGGCGAGCTCCGGAATGACGAGGCCCACCGCCTTGGCGGCACCCGTGCTCGTCGGAATGATGTTCTGCGCGGCGGCCCGAGCTCGGCGAAGATCGCTATGCAAAAGGTCGAGAATGCGCTGGTCGTTGGTGTAGGCGTGGGTGGTGGTCATCAAGCCATGTTCCATGCCGAACTTTTCATGCAGCACCTTGGCCATCGGCGCCAGGCAGTTGGTCGTGCACGAGGCATTGCTGATGAGCTTCATCGCCGGCGTGAGAATGTGATGATTAACTCCCATGACAACGGTGGCGTCAACGCTGTCCTTGGCTTTGGCCGGCGCGCTGAGCATGACCTTGGGCGCGCCGCCGGCGAGATGCTTTTCCAGGCCCGGCCGATCGCTGAACACGCCCGTGGATTCGAGCACGACGTCAACGCCGGCATCGCCCCAGGGAATCTTGTTCGGCTCGCGCTCGCTCGAAACGCGAATCGGTTTGCCGTTCACGACCAGTTGACTGCCGTCGCTGGAGACGGTTCCAGGAAAACGCCGGTGCGTGCTATCGTACTTGAGCAGGGTGGCGAGCGTTTTCGCTTCGGTCAGGTCGTTGATCAGCACGACCTCGAACTCCTTGGCACGGCTGGCAAGTACGCGAAATACAAGCCGACCGATGCGTCCGAAGCCATTGATTCCAACCCGAATCGCCATGGATTCCTCTCCTCTTTCTCCGTAATTCCCATCAGAACCGCGTCGTTCCTGTTTGTAGAGGACACATGCGCCATTGTCAATCCGCGCCCCGCCGTCAGACCCTGGCCGCGAGGCGCTTCCCAGCCGTGGAACGATTCGATCGCAACCAGATTTCGTAGCGATTGTTCCACCGGACGGCGGTAATGCCTTGGAATCCCATACCTTCCGTCACACCCACATCACTTGTGCCCATCGAAGCATTTACCGCGATGCTGCACCTGCAACATCGCGGTGCCCCAATGCGTGCCAGGACGTGTGAACCATGGGGTAATGCACAAGGAAATCAAAAGGTGGCGCGCATGAGGATCCCGGCGAGCGATTCGAGCGGAAATTGACGTTGGACTCCGCCTTCCTGAAAGGCGATCTTGTTCATCCCGTAGACGACGGAGGTAGCCTCGTCCTGGCCGAAAGTCCGCCCCCCTTGCGCAAGGATCTCCTTGCAACCGTCCGCGCCATCGCGCCCCATGCCGGTCATGATGACGCCGATCAGTTTTTCGCCGTAGATGTCGGCGGCGCTTCGGAACAAGACGTCGACGGAAGGTTTGTGTCCGCTGACCGCCTCCCCGTCATTGAGGAGAACCCGTACTCGGCCCAATTCCTTCCTGAGGGTGACATGGCGGCCACCCGGCGCGATCAGGGCGCGATTCGGCAGGAGTTCGTCCCCCGTTTGCGCTTCGCGGACCTCGATGGCGCACAGGCTATCGAGTCGCCGGGCAAACGGTCCGGTGAACTCCCGAGGCATGTGCTGAACAATAACGATGGGAGGCACCGGTGGATTCAAACCGGCCAGGACCTGGGTCAATGCGGGCGGCCCACCCGTCGAGATGCCGATCGCGACGCAACCGGATTTGAGGGCCTCGGCTGGTGCCGTGCACATGCCAGGTCCGTTCGACGCTTTTCGACAAAGTTCTCCACGGGGCGGAACCACGGAACGCCGCGGCCGTGGGAAGGTTGCTCGGGACGCGGCGAGCACCTTTTCCACCAATTCGTCGCGCACTTGCTGAACGTGAGCGGCTATGGGACTCGACGGTTTCCCCACGTAATCGATCGCGCCCAATTCGAGTGCGTCGAGCGTGATTTGCGCCCCCCGCTGCGTGAAGCTACTCACCACAATGACGCGCGCGTTCTGAACCTTGAAGATCTCCGGGAGAATCTCGAGGCCCGACTTGCCCGGCATTTCGATGTCGAGAGTGATGACGTCCGGCGAAAGCGCGCGAATCTGACTGATGGCCTCCGCTCCATCGCGCGCGATGCCGCAGACGTCGATGCGAGGAGACGACGAAAGCATGGCCGAGAGGTGTTTGCGCATCAGCGCGGAATCATCGACGACGAGCACGCGAACGGGATTCGCGTGCTGGCATTCGTTCTCCGCTGGATTGGCAACATTCTGCTGTGGCATCAATTCACCTGACGGGCATGGTTTGCGCGCGGCTGGGAGCCAAGACGAACCTTCCCGAGGGATATCGTCTCCGCGGCAACATCACAGCGTGGCCTTCGAAAGCACCCCAAGGATTCGCTCCCGCTCGAATGGCTTGACGATGAAGTCCATGGCACCCTCGCGAATGGTTTCCACGAGTGTTGCTTTTTGGTCCAGGGCGCTCACGATAACGATGCGCGCCTTGGCATCGACCTTGAGAATGGACTTGAGCGTCTCAAGTCCTCCCATCTTGGGCATGACCAGGTCAAGCGTGACCAGGTCGGGGCGAACTCTCTGGTAGATCGCGAGCGCCTCTTCGCCATTCGCCGCCTCGCCGGCAATTTCCCAGCCGGCCTCGACGGCGACATCGCGAATCATCATGCGCATGAACATCGCGTCATCGACAATAAGGAGACGCTTCGGCATATTATCTTCCCTCGTTCGCCGCCTCGAATCCCTTCGAGATCCGGTCACCTGGAGTTTCAATCACGACTTCGCCTGTATTCGTATCGAGCGTCATCCTGCGGCCCTTCTCGCCGCCGAGATCTTCGAAGTGCACGGGGATGCCGTGCTCGCGCAAGATACGTTTTACCGCCTCCTGATTCATCTCTCCGACATTGGTGGAAGAGACGATCTTGAACATATTGGCGCCACCGGCGATGCGTGCGGTGACGGACGATTTCCTTCCCCCCGCTTTAACGATTAGCCCCAGCAGAAACGGAACCGCGGTATCCGCGAATTTACCGGGCAGTTGACTCTGGCCGCGAGAATCGGGAAGCACGACGTGTGCAATGCCACCGATCGTGCTCGACCGATCCCACAGCGCGATTCCCACGCAAGATCCGAGAATGGTCCGCATGCGAACGGGCGCGGCGGCGATTACCGCCTCTCCCATCAGCACGGAGACCATGTCCCTATCCAGCTTCAATCCCCCTTTGGACATGATGCCCCTTTCATGAATCGAGAGCATCGATAATTTCGGACAACGCGCCTGGATCCGGGACGAACAGCAGATGCCAACTGAGTTGCGTGGCATCGCGCGTAAACTGCGTCCGAATCAGGAGAACCTGATCGGACACCATTGCCTGCTCCATCAGCGACGCTTCTATCAAACTGGAGGCATAATCCTGCAGCACGACCGGCGGGGTCGGATACAACTCCGAGGACTCGGCCGTTCGAGAGGGCATATGGGAGTTGAGGGAGTTCAGATAGGCACAGCCGAGAATATTGGCGGTTTCGGCGGCGGCGGACTGTTCCATTTCCCCCCAGACGGCACAAGTCCCCAACGGCCGACCTAAGAGCATGTCCACCAGCGCCCTACCCGATTCGTCCTCGAAGGCGATTAGCAGCTTGCCCGTCCAACGCCCCCGCAGTCCCATGACACAAGCGGTCAAAATTGCGTCGGTGATTCCGAGAATCTCCGTCGCTTCTTGAACCGGAACCTCCTGGACTTCGTCCACGGTGAGTCGAATACCACCCCGAAGCCATTTCGATAAAGTACGTGACGCGTCCTCGGCCCCCTTGGCAAAGATCACCTCCAAGAGGCGCAGTTGGGACGGCGTAAAAAGTTTCCCCGTGAATTCCATGCTCCTTGGACCCCTCGCCGGACATCGCGATGGCAATGTACCGACGTCGAATGCCTTGCTATCGAATATTTCCCTAGGACTGCCATGCTCGTGGGTCGATCTTTCGCAAGTTCCTGGCTCGGTTCGAGACTCTCGCGATGGCAGCCCATATAAGCCGGCGTTCCGTTCATTCCTTCGACGGCAACGCAAGCATAAATTGGAATCGTGGACCGCTCCTTGACTTCGTCCGGTTGTTCCCAGTCAACTTCCCCTGGTCCCGTGGCGGAGGATCCCTACGCCCGGCGAAGCGCGGCCCCATGACTCGCATCCATCGCCAAATCCAAGACCGCGCCCACATCGAGTATCAGCGAGACGCGGCCGTTGCCGAGGATGCTCGCCCCCGCCAGGCCACGAATGTTCATGAAGTTCTCCGCGAGGGACTTGACCACGATGTCCTCCTCGCCAAGCAGTGAATCCACGACCAATCCGATCCGGTTGTCGTTGGATTGCACGATCACGATGGTATGGTCCTTGGCGATCGTTGGCTCGGAGATGCGCGACTCGGCGACTTCGCCGGTGGGCCAGGAAAACACGTCCTCCAAACGCAGCATCGCTATGATGCGACCGCGGACCTTGATGGTCGATTGGCCGGCAATCGAGTAGATCTCGCTGACGGGAACTTTGACGATCTCTTCGACGTTCTCCAGCGGCAACGCATAGACTTCACCTCGGATGGTCGCCAATAGACTGGGCATAATGGCAAGCGTGAGGGGAAGCCGAATCGTGAACGTGCTTCCCCTGCCTGGTTCACTCTTGACGTCGATCGTTCCGCTCAATTCCTCGATCTTGTTTTTGACGATGTCCATGCCGACGCCTCGGCCGGAGATGTCGGTCACTTTCGCCGCCGTGCTGAATCCTGGACTCCAGATGTAATTGATGATCTGTTTGTCCGAGGCGGCGGCAGCCTCGGCTTCGCCGAGTATGCCCTTCTCGACCAGTTTGCTCCGGATCTTGTCCGGGTGGATGCCGCGGCCGTCGTCACTAATGGTGATCAGGACGCTATTGCCTCGATGCATGGCGTCGAGCCGAATGGTTCCCATCCGCGGCTTTCCGGACGCTTCCCGTTCCTCCGGCGTCTCTAAGCCATGATCGACGGCGTTGCGCACCATGTGGATCAAGGGATCGCCGAGCTCGTCGATCATCCGCTTGTCCAATTCGGTTTTCTCGCCGCCGATGACAAGATTTACCTCCTTGCCATGACCGCGCGCAATGTCGCGAATCACCCGCTTGAAGCGAACGAACAGCGGTCCCACCGGGACCATGCGCGTGTCCATGACACTTTTCTGAATGCCGTCCGATACGCGCGTTAGCTGATGAATGGCCTCTGCCATGGCGTGGTATTGCTGCCGTCCCTCTTGCACCCGATCCAGCGAGTCCCGAACGACGCCAAAATCATCCTTGAGACGTTCGATCTGCGACAACAGGGAATCGACGTCCGAAAGGGGCCGATTCTCTTCCTTGGCGGCATGCAACAGGTTGCCCAGACCCGCAAGCCGGTCCTCGATGTCTCGGGCGGCAAAAAGCGCCGTTTTGCCCTGGAATATGCCTTGCATTCCACCGGCAATCTGCGCGAAACGAGCCTTGTTGATGACCAATTCGCCCGCGAGGTTCATCAAGTGATCGAGACGATCAATCTCAACCCGAACGGTCTCCGCGACCTTGGCGTTGGCGTTATCGGCGGCATTGACGAGCTTGCCCGGGACGCGCGGCGGTTCCGCCACTGTTTCATCGAATTTTTCGGGCACGGCCGTCATGGACCGCGGCGCCACCGCGTTGACCGCTGGCCCCTTGCCGTTCGCATGCCGCTGCTCCAGGGAGGCGGCGGACGAGGGAAAGGCGGGCGCCGAACGCTCGGGAGGGGGAAGCGGCTGCGGCGTAGAGGGGTTGGGCTCCCGTTCCTCAGCCATCGAGCCGAGCGAATCCGCGGCCGCCGCGCCGACAGTCACGGATTCCATCATGCGGGATTCGACCAACGCGCCATTGGCGTCGAAACGCGACACGCGGGCGGATCGAACGCCATCCATGTTGACAAGGCGCAGGAGCGCATCGATCTCCTCGGAGGTCTGAACGGATATCGTCAGCCGCGTTCCCCCTTCTAATTGATCGATCGGAGGTTCGCAGCCGAGGAGCGATCCACGCGACGCGAGCTTGGTCGCGATCACTTCTCCCTTGAGATCGACAAAGTGTAAATCGGGCTCGAACGTTATCTCGACTCGACAACAGGCAGGCGGTGAACTGGACGGCGCTTGCGTGTCGCACGTCTCGATTGTTTCTCCCCGTTCTACCTCGTCGCTGGAGGAATCCTCCCGGGGACCGGGAGTCGGTTCGGTCTCGATGCCGTCACGTTCGCCAGATCCCCATGAACCAGCGGCACCTTCTTTCGCAAGCGCGGAGGAAAGTTGGTCGTGTGCCTTGTCGAGATCGACGGACGCCTGGTCGCCGACTCGAAGCGAACGATGAAAGTCCCGGAGCGAGTCGACGGCGCGAAAGACCTGATTCATCAACTCTTCCTCGAGCAGCCGAACGCCGCTGCGGAGGTCGTCGAAGAAGCTTTCAATCACGTGCGTCAATTTCGTGACCGATTCGAAGCCCATGGCGGCGGACGAACCTTTGATTCGGTGCGCCATGCGAAACACTTCGTTAAGGGATTCGCGATCCGCGGGATCGCTCTCAAGATGGAGGAGCGCGTGATTGAGGGATTCGATCTCCTCGTCACATTCGTCCAGATAGAGCTGAAGGTATTTGGAGACGTCGAAGGCGAATTCCTTCTCGTCCTGGCCGAGGTTGGCATCTTCGCGTTCCGGGAGAGCCGGCGGAGAAATCGGCTGCTCTTCGGGCTCCATGCCGCCCAAGTCTTCCGTTGCCATGGTCTCCTCTTCGCCAAAATCCCGCACTCGCGAATTCACGCTCAAATCCAGGTCGACGACCGGCGCGACACCCGCATGCGGAAGCATGGTTTCATCGACGCTGAGTTGTGCGACGCCGGCCATGGCAATGGGCTCGGTCACCACGTCTTCCGCGGCCAAGACGACGCTTGGAATCATTTCCGGGGACGACAGGGAGCGTTGGCTCTCCTCCGCCGCCTGCTCCTGCTTCGCGAGGAACTCGCCGTCCTCGGTCGTCATTTCCGTGTGCACGCCGTCGCGTAGCCGGGCGCATTGGCCGTCGATCCAATCCACATAACGCAGGAGCACTTCGATCAAGGCAGAAGTCAGATCTTTTCGACCCGCGCGAACATCATCCAACTGTCCTTCCAGTCGATGGGTCACCGCGTTCACGTTGCGCAAACCGAGCATTCCGGACGCGCCCTTGATCGAGTGCGCGGCCCGAAAGATTTCGTTGACGACGTCGAGGTTTTCCCGCGAGGGAAAGCAATGGAGGTGATCGGATTTGATCCGTTCATCGACTTCAAGAAGCCGATGCGTGAGGATGCCCAAGAGCTGCGCCGCCTCGTCGAGGAACTCGCCGAGCAGTTCTCCGAGCATTTCGTCATCGAAATCTGGATGTTCCGTCATTCGCATTTACTCGCGCGTCAGCCATTCGCCACGACGAACTACTTTGCCGGTTTTCGATACAGCCACGCATTCACGCGTTCGAGGGGGTCGAGCATACGGAAGATCCCTTCCGCGGGTCCAACGACCAAATATCCTCCGGGCGTCAGCGAGGACAAAAGGTTCTTGACGACCGTCGTTTTCGATTGGTCATCAAAGTAGATCAACACGTTCTTGATGAAAATGCAATCGAAGGGCCCGCCGGCGACCGGGGAAAGCAGATTATGGCGCCGGAACTCGACCAACTTCTTGGCCCCTTCGTGGATCTCCCAGCGTTCTTCCCCTTTTCTTTGTCGAAAGAAACGCCGGCGCTGGTTCGGCGAGACGAGTTGAAGCGAGCGTGCGTCGTACACCCCTTCCTTCGCCGCTTCGAGCACCGATCCGCTCAGATCGGTAGCCAAGATGCGAATCGTCCAATCGTCCGTTGCGGGAATGGCTTCTTGGATTTTGAGAGCGATCGAATACGGTTCGGCGCCCGTGCTGCAGGCGGCGGACCAGACGTTGAGATTCCGTCGACGTTTTCCCTGGCGCGCGAGATTCACCAGTTCGCGAACATACTCCGAGCCGAACCACTCGTATTGATGGACGTCGCGAAAAAAATAGGTCTCGTTGGTCGTGATCTCGTCGAGAAAAAACGGGATTTCATCGACCCCCTTGGGGGACGTCAGATATCGGAAGTAGGTGGCGAAGTCACTATGTCCGGTAGCGCGGAGTCGTTTGCGCACGCGATTACTCACCAGGGTTCGCTTGTGATTGCCGACCCGAATTCCCGCCGCGCGATAGATGTAATCTTGGAACCGCGAGAAATCCTTCTCATCGATCTCCGTAAAGGGCAATGTGCTCACTGCTTATCCTCCGTTCCTCTCGTCGGGAGCGATCCGGCTTGCGCACGGGGAGGCTCTGGGCAGCACTCCCCGCGGCAGGCACCGACGACGTCCTATACGCGGAACTTCGCGACCAATTGTTTGAGGGTTCCGAAGCTTGCGCCCCGGAGAGTTCCTCGGCGCTTGGCGGCCAACTCACCGGAAGCCGCGGCGTTGGTCTCCGTCGTACTGGCGACATTCTGGATCGCCTTGGAGACTTCCGGCCCGCGCGGACGCCGCCTGCTCCTCGGACGAACGGGCAATTCGTGAAATGCCATCGGCGGTCGCTTCGACCCCCACGACGATTTGCTTGAAGGCTTCCCCGTCTTGACCGAGAGATCCGCACCCTCGCTGACTCGTTGGGTCGATTCCTTGATCAGCTTGGTGATCTCCTTGGCCGCCTCGCTCGATCGCTCGGCGAGCTTGCGCACCTCGTCGGCGACGACCGCGAATCCCAAGCCGTGTTCGCCCGCCCGTGCGGCCTCAATCGCCGCATTGAGCGCCAACAGATTCGTTTGACTGGCGATCTCGCTGATCACCTGAATGATGTCGCTGATCTGCTCGCTGGACTTCTTGATCAAGTTCATCGCTTCGATCGATTTCTGGACCGCGTCTCCCCCTTGTTTGGCGCGGGCGGAGGTCTCCTTGGCTTGACGATCCGCGTCGGCGGCATTCCCCGTGATCGCCTGAATCGACTTGTTGAGCTGCTCGATGGAGGCGGACATCTGCTCGACGGTCGCGGATTGGGTCTGAGCGCCTTCGCTGAGGTTGCTCGAACTCTCGCTGATCACCGAAGAGCCTTCCGCGAACTGGTTCGCGGATTCGATGACCTGGCCGATGATCGCCTTGAGATCCACGAGCATGCGGCGGAAACCGTCGCCGAGCCGGCCCATGTCATCATCGCCGCTCACGGTGACGTTTTGAGTCAAGTCACCGTCGGCGGCGGCGGAGGCCACGCGCATCAGGTCGTTGACCTTCTTTTCGAGCAACGCCTGGGCCGCTTTCTGCTCCGCCTGGATTTGCGCCTCGCGCTCCTTGGAGCGAACCACTTCGGTGATCACGTCCCAGTTAACCATGGGCCCCATGTAGTTGCCTTCATCGTCGTAGATGGCGACGACGTTCAGATCGAGGATTTCGTCCCCAAGCCGAATCTGAGCCTTGTGGGGCAGGTTGCGCGGGTCCGCGAGGATGCGGCGCTGCACTGACGGATCCTTGTGGAAGATGTCGATGCTCTTGCCGATCACTTCCGAAGCGCGGCAGGGGAGGAGGTGCTCCAGGGCGCGCAGCGCCTTTTCCGAAGAAGGATTCATGAACGAGATCTTCAACTCGGTGTCCGCAAGGATCATCTTGGTCGTTGCGTTGGCGACCATTTGGTTGACACTCGCCAGCGCCTTGGCTTGCTTCTTCTTCTCGGTGACGACTTCCCAGGTGACCATCGGACCCGGGAATAATCGCCGTTTTCCGTCGTAGGTCAGGCTGACCAGTAGATCGAGCAGGTGCGGTCGAGTTGGATGTCCGCGTGCGGCAGATTCTTTGCGGGTTCGAAGATCTTTCGTTGCATTGCTGGGTTTTTGTGGAAGAAATCGATGCTCTTGCCGACGATTTCGTCGATCACTAAGGCAAGGTCATCCTCGATCGTCTTGAGCGTCTCCTCGCGCTGGAGGAGTTCATATAGACGATGTTGAGATCGGTATCGGCGAGCAGAATGTTGACCGGCGTTCTCGACGAGCGCTTTTGTTGCGGCAAGCCACTTTCTCCGCCGCTTTCAACAATCTCCTCCAGTTGACGGCCTGGCCGGTATTCGCCATTGGAACTTAGAATGGCGGCGATATTGAGTGCGAGGATGTATTTGCCGAGTTGAATCTCCGATTGAATCGGAAGGTTACGCGGATTGGCGAGGAGTCGACAGATTCTTTTTACTCGCCGGCGTGAAAACGGTCCAGCGGCCCACCGACCAACTCATCGACGGACAAGGCAATCTCTCTTCCTGGATCATTTCCTCGGTGGAAGTGAGAGTCTCTTGCGCCTTCTCATTCATGTAAACGAGGTTTTGATCCGCGTCCCCCACGAGAATATTGGCGGCGAGTGTTTATTCGAGAATCGCCATCCAGGCGATCGACCTCGGACTGAAGATTGATGCCGTTCATGCCTTCTTCGTCGCTGGATCGGAGTCTGCCCTTCACGTCACTCATGTCATCATTCCTTTTGGGTTTTCCCGGCTTGTTGGATGCTGGTTTTTTCGTTTTCGCGGTTTATAGGAACGTTTCCATTGGGGGTTTGCGCCCGACGGATCTCCCATGGGATCCTGTTTGTGGGAATCGTCCGCGGGCCCGGAAGCCGACTCGGATTCGTTCATCGGTGCCACCTTTCCTCGGCGTCAGTTATTGGGAAGGTCCGCCTTTTCTGCGTTTTCGAAGTCCAGAGTCTGTCGATGTCCAGGAGGATGAGGAGGCATCCTTCTAATTTCGCAAGTCCCGAGATGCTCCCGGCCCATCGCCAGCACCGTTTGTGGCGGGATCGATTTGGCTTCCGGAAATGCGAATGACCTGAGTCACCGCGTCGACGATGGCGATGGTCTTGTCGCGAACGTTGACCACGACGATCCGTGTTTCGTCGGTGTAGGGATGCGCTTCTTCAAATGGAATCGTTTACGCAGGTCGATAATGGGAATGACCGAGCCGCGTAGGTTGATCATCCTTCTATGTATTCCGGAACCTGGGGAATCCGGGTGATTTCACCGAGAAGAATGATCTCTTGGATTTTGGTGATCTCAATTCCGTACTCTTCCTGATGGAGTCGGAATCCGACAACCTGCCGGGAACACGCTTCTCCCGTGGACAATCCCGCGGGCGCATCAAGTTCCAAAATTTCGGCCAATCGAGTCCCCCTTTGCCAAACAAGTCTTTAACAGGATCTGCGAAAGTCTAGGACGGGAAACCAAGGGATTTCGGGGACTGAGGAATATTTCCATAGTATTCCGTTTGACATCCCCGACGGAACCGCGACTTCGAACCAACGCCCGTTTCATAGCACGAAAATCCAGCCAGCCGTCGCATTGATGGCAACTTCATTGCTCGTGGCCGTCCGATGCAAACTATTGAGCTTCAGAAAAGTAATGACGCGTTCCCCGGCCTGATCGCCTGGAAGGCCCCGGCGCAACGCGTGCCGGGCCTAGGCATTACTCCTCTGAGCGGCCATAGGTCTCGTTAAAGGCGCTGTTGGCCCGGCAGCGAGCGTGTCCGCCATCTCTTTTGATCCAACTTGTTGCCCGTCGCTTGATTTTGCCTAATCGTTACTTGCCCAGAATCTCGAGCAGAGAAGCGTCGAAATCACGTTCCATGAATGGAGTTGTTTCGTTGGCTGGCCGACGTGTGGGGAAGGCAACCAGCATCTTTCGCTATTGAGCGTCAGAAAAGCCATGGCGTATTTCGCGGTCCGGCCGCTTGGCGGGCTTTGTCGCCAAGAGAACCGGACTGCAACATTACTTTTCTGAGCGGCAATAGGGCCTTGGCTTCATGAATTCACCGGCCGTTCCGATTTCTCCACCAACCCAGGTCGAGATTGGGCCAAGCGGATCATCGGCGGTTGAAATCACTCGCCAAGTAATGTCAAGAGTAACGAACGGCCCTCTGCTCCGGCGTCTGAAAAACCGTCAAATTGAAGCGATTTTTTTCCGGTCATTGCTCTGCCAAGCTTATTGAGCAAGGGCGCTCCACTCGGAAAAGGTTATCACGCTCCCTCCCCGGCTCGGGATTAGACATGAGTAGAAAAATCCTCATGCCTGACTTTCCCGAAATCGTGGCCTAGGCTTTCACCAGAAGGAAGCGAGCTGGCGGAACGGTGTTTGGGAATCGTATCCGCCATTTACACCCGATCCGACGAGGATCCGAACGCGCCTCCTGCAATTCACGCGGGGGAATCTCAGGGAACCACCTGTTTCTACCGTCAAGGAGCTCACGAAATGAAGTTCATGCTCGTCGACGATTCGAGCACGATGCGGAAAATCCAGCGGCGTACGCTCGAAAAGCTCGGCTTTAGCGACATTATCGAAGCCGACGACGGCGCCAAAGGGCTCGAGATTTTTGGAACCACCGGTCCCGATATCGTCATCACGGACTGGAACATGCCGAACATGACCGGTCTCGAAATGGTGACGGCCATCCGCTCCAGCAATAAAACAACCCCCATCATCATGGTCACGACCGAAGCGGAAAAGACCAAGGTCGTGGAGGCGATCAAGGCGGGGATTAGCGACTACCTGATCAAGCCATTCACGCCGGAAGCCCTTTCCGCGAAAATCCGCAAGGTTACGGGAACGTAGTGTCGCTGCAGATTGTCCTATACCCCCATCCGGTCCTCCGTCGTCCCTGCGAAACCGTTCGCCAGGTGAAAAAAACGCTACGCCTTCAGATCGGTCGCATGTTCGAGCTGATGTACGCCGCCAAAGGTATCGGACTCGCCGCGCCGCAAGTGGGAATCTCTCCGCGAATTCTGTTGATCAATCTCTCCGGAAATCCGGGCGACGCCAAGAGTGAACGGGTGCTTATCAACCCCGTGTTCACGGCCCGCAATGGCTTGGCGGAAGAACGAGAAGGATGCCTCAGCCTTCCTGGTCTATCTGCGCCCGGTCGCCGGGCGACGACGGTTTCGTTCCAAGCCCTCGATCTCGACGGAAAGGAAATCCGCGGAACCTTCCGAGGCTTGGAGGCACGGGCACTGCAGCACGAAATTGATCACCTGGAAGGAATTCTTTTTCATCGATCGACTTCCCGCCTTACGCCTCGCCGGGTGGAAACCTGCGCTTTGCAAGGTTCGAAGCCGAGTATTGCGAACGCCAATCTCGAGCCCCGCGCCCACGCCGACAACCTCCCTCTCATCCAGCAACCCCCGGCCTATAAGCTTTTCGGCCACCCAACAGGATTGCTCAAGACCCTCATTCCCCCTGACCACGTGAAACACTTTCGCCGACAAGGCCCTCCAATCAACCGGGCCAATACGGCATTCCCTTTCTGAACCACTATAAAGTCTGACGGGGAAGCCTGAAACAACGCGGTTATTCTTGAAGGACGATCCTCAATCCCATGCGATTACTGTTCCTTGGAAATGGTCCGTTCGCTATGCCCGCCTTGCGTGCTTTGGCGGTAAGTCAACATCAAGTCCTGCTCGTGGTCGCCCGGCCGGATCGTCCTCGGGAAAGCACCGAAGGATCGAACCCGGACCGGTCGCGGGGCTGGCGTTGTCGCTTGGCCTGCCGATTTTTCAGCCGGAAACCGTGAACTCTCCAGAAGTGCATCGTCATTTTCGGGATTTCCAAGCGGATCTTATGGTTGTTGCGGACTTTGGAGAGATCCTAAAACCTGAAACCCTCGAATGCACGCGATTGGGAGGGTTAAACATTCACGGTTCCCTACTGCCAAAATACCGTGGGGCCGCTCCCATCGTTTGGGCCATCCATCACGGAGAAGAACAATCGGGCGTTTCCATTATTCAAATGACGCCGAAGTTGGACGCGGGGGGTGTTAATCAGGGCGATACCCGGCGGCCCCAACCAGACCGCCGGGGAATTGGAGGTGGAACTGGCCCAACTCGGTGCTCGGCTCATTCTTCAGGCGATCGACGGACTTTCCACCGGCAGTCCAAGACGCCGATCGCCCCAAGACCCCAACATGGTGACCCGAGCTCCTCGCGTACGGAAGAGCGACGGGCTCATCGACTGGTCGCGGTCCGCCCAACAGATCCATGACCAAGTCCGCGCGTTCCAGCCCTGGCCAGTTGCCTTCACGACGTTTAGCGGCAAGGCCGGCACGCCAACAAGACCCACGATCGCTGCGGGTGCTTGCACCAAAACAGACGAACGAAGTCCAACTTCCAGGCACGGTCGTCTCGGCGGACGATGAAGGAATCGTGGTGGTTGCCGCGGAAGGGGCCGTCAAAATCGAACGTCTTCGTCCGGAAGGGAAAACCGCCATGGACGCCGCCACGTTTCTACGTGGCCATAAGCTTCACCCCGGAAGCCGTTTCGGCGAATAAACCGGATTGTCTCGCCCTCTGGTTCAGGGACTTCCGATACACTAGGAATGGGAGTTCGGGGTACTGGTGTTGGGCGTGACCTGACAACCGGCTCTCGTCGTCGTGTTGACCCGCGCGATTTTGGAGGGACCAGTGGAAACGAAGATACTGGTCTTTGGCACCGCCTTACTGATTGCTGGAGGGATGCTTTGGCGGTATTCGCAAAAGCACTTCCAGTTTCTGCGCGATCAGTTCGAGGTAACGTCCGAGATTCAAAAACGCCGAGCCAGCCGTGCGGAAATGTTGCGTCAAAGGGTCAGCCGCGCACAAACAGCCCGGAACCAGGCGAACGAGTCGGCGGTTCGAGCCAAGGAAGCCGTGGATTCGGGAACAACGAAACCCGCTGCAAGCGCCCCGACCAAGTAGGTCTCTGGGGCCGAGAATAGTAACAAGCACTGCTGGTCGATCCGGCCACTAATGGATTCGCGATTTTAATGGTGACGTGGGACCAACCAGAAGGGAAACGGCAGCAATCATGACCGCGGGAGGGAACAAGACGGTATACATCGAAACGGTAGGCTGCCAGATGAACGTTCTGGACAGCGAACTGGTCGTCGGCAGTCTGCGACAAGCGGGCTACAAACTGACCCAAAATAGCCGGGAAGCGGACACCATCCTGTTCAATACCTGCAGCGTTCGTCAACATGCCGAAGACAAGATCTATAGTGCCCTGGGAAGGCTCCGGGCCGCCAAGACGCAGCGGAAGGATCTGGTGATCGGCGTCCTGGGGTGCATGGCTCAAAAGGATCAGGACCTGATCTTTCAGCGCGCGCCGCATGTCGATTTGATCTGCAGTCCCGGGCAACTTTCGAAAGTTCCGGAAATGATCGACCAGGCGCGCCGCGAGCGACGCCCCATGGCCGCCCTTGGCCTCAATCGCAACGAGGGAACCAAACTTAGCATTCTCAATAGTTTTGAAAGTTACGATCCGTCCCGCGACCCCGAAATGCGTCCGACCTCCTTCCAGGCATTCCTCCGCTTGATGATGGGTTGCGACAAGTTCTGCACCTATTGCATCGTTCCGACAGTCCGAGGACCAGAGCAAGGCAGACATCCGGATCTCATCGTCGAGGAAGCCCGACAGCTTGCTGGCGAGGGATGCAAGGAAATCACGCTGTTGGGACAGACCGTCAACAGCTACAAGTTTTCTCACGGTGACGGGCGAACCACCCGGCTTTCCGACATCCTGGAACAGATTCACGACTTCGCCGGACTGGCCCGCATCAAGTTCATCACGAATTATCCCAAAGACATGACGCCAGACTTGCTACAAGCGGTCGGCACGCTCCCCAAGGTTTCCCCGTATATCCACGTCCCCGCGCAGTCCGGCTGCGACCAGGTGCTAACGGCCATGAAGCGGGGATATACGGTTGGCTACTACAAGGAGATGCTCGCCCGGCTTCGCGACGCGGTTCCCGACGCGACGGTATCCAGCGATTTCATCGTCGGCTTCCCGGGAGAGACGCGGGAATCCTTCGAACGTTCCGCCGACCTTATCCGCGAATGCCGTTTCAAAAACTCGTTCATCTTCAAATACAGTCCGCGTCAAGGAACGAAAGCGGTCGCGCTCATCGACGACGTTCCCGAAGAGGAGAAGAAGCGACGCAACAATGAGCTCCTCGAGATCCAATCCGAGATTAGCCGCGAGGATAATCTGGCCCAAATCGGCAAGATCGAAGAGGTACTGGTGGAGGGCCCTAGCAAGTCCGCGCTCAAGCAAGACGACAATTCCCCGATCAAGCAAATGGCGGGGCGCACGCATGCCGACCGCATCGTCGTTTGGGACGGAAACGAGCGTCAAGCAGGTCAATTCCTGCCTATTCGAATCGTGGACGCGACTCCTTACACGCTCTTCGGCGAAGTCGTAACCCATGAGCTAATCTCGCTTTGACCGTCACAGGTTAACGCCGTTTGCCGCTCGGAAAAGTTTCGCCGCAGCCCGGCGCGCCATGGCCTACCAGGCGACCGGGCTGGAATACACGCTTTTACTCTCTTGCTGATCAACACTCGGAGTCACGCGCCGTTCAAAGACGGTCGTTCCCGTCGGAACCTCCTCCCAATCCATGTTCGCCTGTCCAGCAAATCATCGAAATGGGCCGAAAGTCAGGCCCCCTTGATGCACGAAAGTAGCGCGAACGAACCAGCCGTGCTGGTGGTGGCATCACGTTCACTGCAAATAAGGTGCTACAGCCCGTTTTGCAATATATCTTGTTAGTGGTGGAACGGGATACGTGCGAATGGCGAAGTCAGGTGGCTTGAGTGCAAGTCACTGGCGTTGGATGACATCCTCCCGAGGGCCTGCCGGCGCGGAACGACAGGCCATGCCTCGACCGCCGGCGAAGCAAAGGATGAGGATTTCCCGCGTGAGCCAGGCAGGTGACAATTCCGTCACGGGAGGTTTCATGAGTGAGCCGAAGAATGATGGCAATCGTGGACGCATGCCGTTCGGCGCATTTCTCGTCGCCAAGGGGGTCATTACGCCGGGAGACCTGGAAGCAGCACTGATTCTCCAGGACGATCGCAACCCCAAACTTGGTCGGCTGGCCCATCGGCATCAAATGCTCACTTTCGAAAAGATATGCGCCGTCCTCGAGGAGCAGAAACGACGGGGCATCTCTTTCGGTCAAGCAGCCGTCGACCTCGGCTATCTCAGCGACTGGGAAGTGGCGAACCTACTCGAAGAACAGACCGCCAATCATGTGTACATCGGCGAACTACTCGTCGAGCTCAATGTGATGAGTCGCGCGAAACTCGCGCAGTGGCTGGATGCCTATTTCTCGACCGTGGGCGAACCAACGGGAAACAACGCAAAATCCCCCCAAACACATCCGAACTGAGCCATTTACCCTTTCCCTTCCAAGATACTGCGTTCCCCCAGCGGACATCGATCGACGACTCACGATCCCGCCCCTACTGCCGCGCGGAAAAGTAAAGTCGGGGGCCGGTGCGTTTTCCGCCAAGGCTCTCCAAGCGACCGGGCCGGGAAATTCGACACTACTTTTCCGAGACTCCGTACTCCTTGGATGGACCGATTTCTCCAAGTCTCCCGTTCACGCTTGACCAGGGTTATGTTGGGGCGCTAGAGTACAGAAGCAAAAAGACATGCCTCCCGCCCGCCAAACGCCGCGAGCCAGACATGACAAAGCTCAGCCACATAATACGGACCATGCTCATCGTCACGTTAGGCGCCGCCGTTCCGTCCACACTCGTTTTCGGAACCGATTCGCCAAGCTTTGAAACAGACATCGTCCCCCTGCTCAAGAGACATTGTCACTCCTGCCATGGCCGAGAGGTCCAAGAGTCCGGACTTCGCCTCGACGTAAAACCATCGGCGTTTGCGGGAGGTGACGGAGGTCCCGCGATCGTCCCGGGCAAGAGTGGCGAGAGCGAACTGATCCGCAGGATTCGAAGTGAAAACCCCGACGAGTTCATGCCACCAAAGGGAGCGCGACTCACTTCCCGGGAAATTGCACTGCTGGTTCGTTGGATCGATTCCGGCGCGAGTTGGCCGGACCATTCCCAGGAATCCATCGACCCTCACGATGGCCGATTCAACCATTGGGCGTGGGCGCCACCGCAAAAGGTCCAGGCTCCCGCTGTCCAAAACCATGAATGGGTCCATAACGACGTCGACCGATTCATCCTCGCGAAGATAGAGAAAGCGGGCCAACATCCAGCACCGCAAGCGGACAAGCGAACGCTCCTGCGTCGGGTCACCTTCGATCTGACTGGCCTTCCCCCGACGCCGGAAGAGACGCGTGCCTATCTCGAAGATGCCTCCGCGGACGCATGGGAGGAGGTAGTGGACCGTTTGTTAAGTTCGCCGGCGTACGGAGAACGTTGGGGAAGACATTGGATGGATCTGGTCCGTTACGCGGACACCGCCGGGGACAACGCCGACTATCCCGTGCCCGAGGCTAGGCGGTATCGCGATTACATCATCGATTCCTTCAACGCGGACAAACCTTACGATCAATTCGTCGTGGAACAACTTGCCGGCGACATCTTGGCGAAACAAGCTCCCACGGAACGATATGCCGAGCAAATCATCGCCACGGGCTATCTCGCGGCTCCGCGCCGCTATGCCACGGCTCCCTATGAACTGATGCATCTGACCATTGAAGATGCCATCGAGACGACCGGCCGGACCTTCCTTGGCTTGACCATGCGTTGCGCCCGCTGCCATGACCACAAGTTCGACCCCATGACCATGGAGGACTATTACGGCATCTATGGCATCTTTGCGAGTACGCGGTTTCCGTATGCGGGATCGGAGGAATTCCAGTCCAAGAAAATTCCGCGGAAACACTTCGTGTCCCTTCTCCCTGATCCCGTCATGGACGAACGGATGCGGCAGTACCAAGCGGAAATCGAGGTTTTGGAACCTGCGGTCGCGGAAAAAGAGCAGGACCTCGAAGCCGCCAAGGATCGTGAAGACGTCCAACGTCGACTGAAAGAGGAACTCGGGATCCTCAAACGCGAGCTATTGGGACGGGTCAAACGTGGCACGCCGGCCGACCTGCCCGTCGCCTACGCGGTCACGGAGGATAAACCCGTGAATCAGGCAATTCACAAGCGTGGCGAGCCGACAAACCTCGGCGAAGTGGTTGCCCGGCGGGCTCCACGATTCTTCGCGGGTGACGCACCTCTCGACATTAGGAAAGACGGCAGCGGCAGGCTCGAGTTCGCGCGCTGGCTCGCTCGACCGGAGAACCCTTTGACCGCAAGGGTGATGGTCAACCGGATTTGGCAATTTCATTTCGGCGAGGGAATCGTACGCACTCCCTCTAATTTCGGCGTGCTTGGAGCGACCCCGACGCACCCGGAATTGCTAGATTTCCTTGCCGATTACTTCGTCGAACAGGGATGGTCGATCAAGGCCATGCACCGCCTCATTCTGACCTCGGCGACCTGGAAACAAACGAGTTTGGTTTCGACATCCGACCCGCATCTTCTCAATCGGCACAACCGAATGCGACTCGACGCGGAGTCGATTCGCGACGCCATGCTCTTCGTGGCGGGCAACCTCGACCGCGGCCGGCCGGCGGAACATCCTTTCCCCGAGGTTTCCGAGTGGAATTGGACGCAGCACAATCCGTTTAAGGCGGTCTACGAGTCCAAACACCGCAGCGTTTATCTCATGCGTCAAAGGATTCAGCGTCATCCGTTCCTCTCCCTTTTCGACGCTCCGGACGCGAATGTCTCGACGGACGTCCGAACTTCGGCAACGGTGCCGCAACAAGCCTTGTTCCTGATGAACAACCCGTTCGTGCGGGAACAGGCGGCGGCGTTTTCTCGACGTCTCGCGTCCATGGCGGAAGAGGATGCCCCGCGGATTGGCTTGGCCTACGAGATGGCATGGTGCCGCCAGGCGCGGCCGGAAGAAATCGAGCGAACGATCGCCTACCTGGCGGAGTATTCAACCGCCGCCGAGAAAACGGGCCTTTCCCCAGCAGAGGCAAGGTCCGAGGCTTGGACCAGCATGGGGCGCATCCTGCTGACGGCGAACGAGTTCTTTTTCTTGGACTAAATGGCCATGATTCGAAATCAAAGACGATCGAGACGCGGCTTTCTGCGTTGTGCGGCGGCGGGTGCCGCCGCCGTCGCCTACGAACGCCGTTCCCTTCTCACGCTCGCCGCCGACTCGGGAAATGGCCATGTCCTGGCGCCCAAGGCAACTCACTTTCCACCCAAGGCGAAACGGCTGCTCTTTGTGTTCCTGACCGGCGGATTCTCCCACGTCGACACGTTCGATCCCAAACCAAAGCTGCGCGAAATGCACGGCAAGCCGTTTCCCGCCTTCGGACTTCGGCCCGAGGAGGCGCGCGCCATGCCCCTTTTGGGCTCCCCTTTCGAATTCAAGCAGTGCGGAGATTCCGGACTTTCGATCAGCGAACTTTTCCCCCATTTGCAGAGTGTCGCTGACGAACTCTGCGTGATTCGAACCTTGCATACCGACATCGTCGAACATTTTCAGGCGACGCTGGCGATGCATACGGGCTCGGCGACCATTCCCTTGCCGAGCATCGGCGCCTGGCTTAGCCACGGCCTGGGAACCTTCAATCCGAACCTCCCCTCCTATGTCGTATTCGCCGAGCACCTTCCCTATGCGGGCTCGCAAGTCTGGGACTCCAATTTCCTTCCGCCGCACCATCAGGGCGTTCGCATCGTTCCGGGCGACGAACCGATTCCGAATCTTCGCTCGACCGCTCGGTCGACGACCTTGGCGGAACTGGAAGCTGCCATGCTTCACGACGTTAATGACGAACATGCGGCGCGCCGACCGGGAGACGAGAACCTTACTGCCCGGGCTGCTAGTTTTACTTCGGCTCGAGGCATGATGGCGGAGGCGCCAGAGGTTTTCGCGGTCAGCCAAGAACCTTCTTACATCCGGGAAAGATATGGCCTCAAAGACGGGGACACGACCTCGTTTGCCTGGCAATGCTTGGTTTCGCGACGGCTCCTGGAACGTGGCGTTCGCGTGGTGGAACTGATCGACAATGGCTCTCACGACAATTGGGACGCACACGGCAACATGAAAGATCACGTCCCCAAGGCACGCCGCGTGGACCAGCCTCTCGCTGCCTTGATTCAAGACCTCAAACAGCGCGGGCTGCTCGACGACACTCTAGTCGCCATCTGCACGGAGTTCGGCCGCACTCCCTGGAGCGATGGGGGAAATGGCAAGGGTCGCAACCACTACGCCAAGGCGTTCACTTGCCTATTGGCCGGCGCCGGAGCGCGAGGGGGATTCACCTACGGCGAAACCGACGAGTTCGGCAGCAAGATCATCAAGGACCCCTGTCATGTCCATGACTATCACGCAACCATCCTTCATCTCTTGGGGATCGACCACACGCGCCTGACGTACCACTACGCCGGTAGAAACTATCGACTCACCGACGTCTACGGGTCCGTACTCCCGGTCTTTCACGCATGATTCGCGTGGTTCTCGACGCATGGCCTGGTAATCCTTGTTATCATGTCCCCTCGAGAACGATCACTCCATCGTGGGAGATACGAGTTGGCAGCGGGAGAGTGGGACCAGATTCGAGCCATCCGGGAAGCGGTCGCCGCGGACTCCCGTGTTCGGATTGGAATCGGCGACGACACTGCCGTGCTCAATCCCGTCGCGGGAGAACTCTTGGTCACGGTCGACATGCTACTCGAAGGGGTGCATTTTGATTTCTCGAACTGCACGCCGACAGAGGTCGGTGGCAAGGCGATGCGCGTGAACCTAAGCGACATCGCCGCCATGGCGGGCCAGCCTCTCGCCGCCGTCGTCGCCGTCGGCATTCCTCGTGCCGCCCCTCGCGATCTCCCCATGGAACTCTTCCGCGGACTGAAACAAGCAGCGGATGAGTTCGACGTCGCCTTGATTGGAGGAGACACAAATCAGTCCACGTCGGGGCTCGTCGTGAGCGTCACCCTTCTGGGAACGACCACCCGCCATGGTCCCCTGCTCCGCTCTGGTGCTCGTCCAGGCGACATGATCTGCGTGACCGGAAAACTCGGCTACAGCCTCTCGTCCAGACGGCATCTTCTGTTCACGCCAAGAGTCCGCGAGGCTCAAATGCTCCACGCCCGCTATGAACTAAACGCCATGATGGACATTAGCGACGGACTGGCAAGTGACCTGTTTCATATCACGGACGAAAGCGGCTGCGGCGCGGTCATCGAGGCGGAACAATTGCCCATTCATGAAGCCGCCCAGGACGCGCGCTCGCCGTTGGACCACGCGCTCAACGATGGCGAAGACTTCGAACTCTTATTCACGCTCGGAGCCAAAGAGGCTGCGCGATTGCTCAGCGATCAGCCGCTCGCGGAACGCGGCGTATTCGTTACCCGGATTGGCGAGATCACCACGGACCAGCGCGTCATGCTTCGCGGGGCGAACTCTTTCCAAGAACTGCCTCGCGGGGGATTCCAACATCAATGGAGTTAACGCGCCTTCCCTCTATTGCCAACAAGCGGAGACATTCCAAAGTTTTCGAACGAACGACACCGGATATGGACGTGCAAAGGAGAACCTGCATGAACCAACTTCACAGACGCGAATTTCTTTCCCTGACGGCGGGCGCGATTACCGCCACCTGCCTCGCGCCGCGCGCGGGCGGCATGGAACCTCTCGAACGGAAGGGAAAGCCGGTACTCAAACTCAGTCTGGCGGCGTACTCGTTTCGTCAATACCTTCAAGCGAAGCCGGGCACCAATGGGGCCATGGACATGGCTGGCTTCCTCGACTACTGCGCCTCATTGGGCCTTGAGGGAGTGGAACTCACCTCGTACTACTTCCCGAAGAAGTTCGACCGCGAGTACCTCTTCGACCTGAAACGCCGAGCTTTCCTCGCGGGTCTCGACATTTCCGGCGGCGCGATCGGCAACGATTATTGTCAGCCTCCGGGTCCCAAGCGGGACATGGACCTGGAACATACGCGCCAGTGGGTCGACCACTACGCGGACCTGGGTGCACCCGTGATCCGCGTGTTTGCCGGAAACGTTCCCAAAGGTGAAGCCGAGGACGCCGTGATCGCTCGGTGCATCGACACCTTGGAGGAAGCATGCGCCATCGCCGGAAAACGGGGCGTCATTTTGGCATTGGAAAACCACGGCGGAATCACCGAGCACGCGGACACGATGCTCAAGATCGTCCGGGGAGTCAAATCCCCTTGGTTTGCCGTCAATCTCGACTCGGGCAATTTCCGCTCCAACGACGACCCATACGCGGAACTCGCAAAGATTGCGCCTTACGCGGTCAACGCTCAGATTAAGTTAACCATGGGACGGAAGGGTAAATCCGAAACTGCCGATCTGTCGCGAACCGTGGGAGTGCTCAAGGATTCCGGCTATAGCGGGTGGGTGGTCCTGGAATACGAAGAGCCCCAGGATCCTTACAAGTCGGTGCCGAAATACCTCGATGAACTCCGGGCGTTAATCAAGGCATGACCGCGAGTTCGCGAAGCCTCCGCCGAGCGCGCTCGCCCGGCGGAAAACGGCTTTCGAAAAGCTCAATTCTTCAACTTGCCGATGCGAACGAGTTCACGTCCCGTACGTATGAGGAAAGCGCCATCCACGACGGCGACCCCATAGACGCGGTCTTCGGTTGGCAAGCGGTTTTCCGCGAGTTTCTCCAGCGTCGGCCCTGTTCTCACGACCGTCGTGACGCCGTCCTTGCCGAAAAAGTAGACGCGGTCCCCCGCGCCAATGGGGGAAGCCCAACAAGAGCCGGAAAGACGTCCGCTCCAAAGCAGTTTTCCCGTCCCCTCATCCAAGCAAAACCCCACGCCAGCCTTGTTGATGAGGTAAACGTGCCCCGCGTACGCCAACGGCGAGCCGAAAGAACTGCTCGCCGCTTCCGCCCGCCAGGCGATATGACTTGCCGTCACTTTGCCTTCGCCCCCTAGACGTACCGCAACGCTTGCCCGAGGCTCCGACGCGCCGATGAACACAAAGTCCTTCCCCACCGTCGGAGAACAAACGGTATTCTTTTCGAGGCCGTCCACGAACCAAATCTGCTTCCCGTCGTTGGCGTTCACCCCTCCGCGGCACCACTGGAACTGAGGTAAATCACTTCCTTGTCACCATGATCCACGACCGTCGGCGAAGTCCAGGAAACCCGCGACGGACGATCGACCTTCCACCGGTTCGCGCCCGACTTTCGATCGACCGCCAACAGGTACGAGGGACCGTCATGGTCGATGAGAAGAACCACGGCATCCTTCGCGAGCGCGGGCGAAGTTCCGATCCCATGGTTGCCTTTGAACTCGCCGTACTCCTTGACGAGCGATCGTTTCCAGATTTCGTTTCCTTCATGGTCGAGGGCAATGAGATCGCCGCTTTCAAAAATGCGTACACGCGGCTCGCCGTCGACGACTGGAGTCGGAGCACCTTTGCTCACGTAGTCACTATCCTGGACCCGTTGGCTACCCTCGAAACGCTTGGTCCAGAGGAGTTTTCCCGTCGCGACATCGACGGCGGACACCAGCAACACATCCTTGTATTCTCCCTCGATGGAGGTGACGAACGCGCGTCCGTTCCAAACCACCGGCGAAGACTGACCATAACCTGGCAACGAGCAGCGCCACGCGACCGACTCCTCGGACCACTCCAACGGCAAATCCGACGACTTGGCGATGCTGTCCCCAAGGCCGCGAAAGGCGGGCCACTCTCCCACGGCGGCTCCCATCGCCAACACGCTCACCGCCAACCATGCGTTCATGTCATACTCCTGAAGATAATCCTTGTTTCTGTTCGAGTAATAGACCCGCATAGGAATGCGCGACCACGGGTGCCTGCGACATCTCCAGTTCGCCGAGCAAATGATTGACGATGGCCTGGCCCGCGTCTTCGGCGTCCTCGGGGGCTAGCACGGCTTCCAATTCCAGAAAATCCCCCAAATGCTCCACCGTGTCGAGATGAATGCGGACGTTCTGGAATTGCAGCAGATCCCTTCTCTTATGAACCACCACCCGCACGCCAAAGGCTTCGCGAAAGGCCTCCAACAGGCGCGCGGGCTCGGGCGCGGGAAGAAGGTAATACCGACTCAGCCGGCTCGCCGCCTCGTCCGCGCGATCGTACCAAATCAGGTTCGCAGGCGCACCGGCTTCTTCGCGAAGCTTCAGCCTGCCGCGGGGAACCTGGAAATAGGTATCACGCTGCCAAAGCGTCGTCACCGGTTGCGCGCCCGCCGCGATCGCCAAGGACTTGACTCTCGCGGGGTCCGCAACTTTCAGCTTTAGCTCAATATTCCGCGCCGGGGTGGAGGCTCTCCCCGCGAAATCCAACATTTCCCGCCCTCGCGTTGGGGAATCGAAAACACCCTTGTATCATACGGACAGTCGATTTCCTGGCCCGGGATCGGCAAAAGTCGCGCGGCTACCGAACACCGAAAGGCGATAGACTAGGGCCCGTCACTTGGAGCCTCCTAGCACTAGCGCCCGTTTTCTCCGTTTCCGACGGCTGCACGCGACATGACTTTTCCGAGCGGCAATGGAATTGACGAACATTAGCGGCGCGGGAAGACGCCGCGATTAGGAAAGAGGGAATCATGGCCAAGAATGGCAGCCCGAAACTGATCGTCATCACGGGTGTCACGCGCGGGCTCGGGCGAGCCTTGACGCAGGGATTCATCGCCCAGGGGCATACAGTCCTCGGCTGTGCCCGTTCCCGAGATGCCGTTCAGAAACTTAGCCATTCCTTCGGCAAGCCCAACGAGTTCCAGAACGTTGACGTGACGCGCGAAGACCAGGTCGAAACGTGGGCGTCCCGGGTCTTGGCGCACCACCGCGCGCCGGACATCCTCATCAACAACGCCGCCATCATCAATCGCAACGCCAAGCTCTGGGACGTCAGCGCCAAGGAGTTCGATCAGATCATGGACGTCAATGTCAAAGGGGTGGCAAACGTCCTGCGGCACTTCGTTCCCGCCATGATCGCCAGGGGCAAGGGAGTGATCGTCAACTTCAGTTCCGGCTGGGGCCGATCGGTTTCCGCGGAGGTCGCGCCCTACTGTGCCTCCAAGTATGCCATCGAGGGACTCACCCTTGCGTTGGCAGAAGAACTCCCCTCCGGCCTCACTGCCGTTCCGCTGAACCCCGGAGTCATCGACACCGACATGCTCAGGTCCTGTTTTGGCGCGGACGCCGGTACCTATCCTGCCCCGGACCAGTGGGCGAAAAAGGCCGTTCCTTACATTCTGGGCATTGGGCAGAAAGTGAATGGAATGTCGCTGACCGTCGAATGACGGGGCAACTTTAGGCAAGAGAATCTTGGACAAGGCGGCTCCCGAAATCACCGAATGCGGCCTGTGACCGCCGTCTCTTGGTGATCACGAATCCAGTCTTGCTTCCTTACGCGGCCTTGGCGGATTTGCTCAACGAGCGTCGGGAACGCCCCGGGCGGTGAATCGAGCCGGCTGGGCAAGAGAGTCCACCGTCCGCTTGAGTTCGATCGCGACTCGGCGATTTCCCTCCGCCGACCAATGCCCATCGTTCGCCAGGTAGACTGCGTCTCCGGCCAACGCTCGTTCCAACACCACTCGGCCGGCGGGACTATAGGTGATTCCACGAGATTCCGCGATCGACTCCATGGCGTGCGTGAACGAGTAAGGATAGCCAATGTCGTAAAGCACCAGTCGGGCGCCCACTCGGGCGCATTGCGCCTGAATCCTCTCGATGGCTCGAACGTGGACCTGCCAGGCACGTGACTGTTCCTTGTCACCGCCCAATTCCGGAGGCGCCAGCACCTCTTCGAGAGACGAGCGGGAGGGAACGAAAACGTGGTGTTTCCCGAGATCGTCCGCAACCATGCCAGGCCCTGGCGGCTCGCTGGCACTGCCCAAACGGCCGATCCCTTGTCCGATCGTCACGGACCACCCGTGTTTGGCAACGCCACGAAGCATGGATTTGATCGCCCCGCCCGTACGAAGCGGAAAGGCAAGATGCCCGTTCCAATACTCCGCGGGATTCCAGCGGGAACGCGGTTGAAACTTCTCGCGTACGAGCGGCAGAAAAGTCTCTACGCGGTCGGCGGCGACGAATTTCGATAGCTCCTCGGGAGGATACCAGATGCCGGTCTCGCCAATGTCATTGGGATGGCAGCAGATGAACACCCAACTCGGCCTCATGTCCAAGCCGAGTTCCTGAAACCGCGCGAGCGATTGCACCATGCAGGTTGCCTGTTGGCCAAGGTTCGCGGTCGATTTCCCCGCCATTTCCGCGTATCGACTTGAGACCGTCTCGAACTCCTCGACGCCGTGCCCGTAGATCATGCTGTCGCCAAGAAATACGGCATCCACCTTCTGGACGAGATCTCCCCGATAGCCCGCCTCGTTCGTTCGATGCGTCCACCAATGGCCGTTCCAATGGATCTGGCGGCAAAGATTTGGCCGAAGACGGTTTCCGAGATGTTCGTCCCGCTGGTAAATCCCTCCCGCGAGGCAATGGTAGCCGCTGTAAGCGCCATTGGCGACTTCCCCCTGCAGGATGCCGGGAGATACGCGCAAAAATCCCTCCATCAACAACACGCCGCTCGCGGCCAGTAGCCCTAAGAAAGTCACCCCAAAAAGGGGCTTGGGATTACCCCGCAACAGCACATACGCCCCAAGAAACCAGGGGAGTAACATCAGCAGGAAAATCGTTAACCCGTCCGACGGGGAAAGCCCACTCAAAATCCAAATACACGCCAGGTAGGCCGGAAAACTCGCGCCCAAAAAGGACCGTACGCCACGTCGCCTCATCCACTGCGTCCTTGCTTGGAGCACTCCGTTTGCCGTTCAGAGGTGCTCGATTGCCGCTCCCATGAATAAAGTCCCGCACCGCCGATACCCCAGCTTCCACATCTTGTCAAGATTGCTCGTTTCTCTACGGCTCATCAACTCCCCTGCCCCCTCCGTCGAAACTGGATGCTAGACTTTTTCGACGACGGACGAAGGTCAAGGCACGGGGGTTCACGATGTCGCAATCCATGCGCGCAACGTTCATGGTCTTTCTGCTGCGCGGGTTGGCCGTTCTCGGCATCATTGCCCTTCTCTGGCACCGAGTGGAGCCTCTGTTCGGACCAATACCCGCCGAGGATCCGCTGGGCGGCATTGCCAGTAACGTCGCAATCCCACATCTCGAACCCGAAAAACTGATCTCGGAAGTTATCGTTCCCAACGAGAATCGAGTCCTCGATCTACTCGATGCGCCTGCCGATGTTTCACTTACCGAGCAGCAAATCGACGGACTTCGCCAACATGCGGTGACGGCGGTTCGGGGGGCGGACGCCGTGCTCGCAAATCCGAAGTCCAGCGAAGAGCAACGCGCGCTCGCCGCGCGACTCAAGCTCGATGTCCTCTTCTTCGCCGCGGAACTCGACCCCGCCATGTTCGATCCGAGCTTCTACTCGTGGAGCGAAACGCAGAAGAGCCAGCCGATCGGGACGCTCGCCATGCAGGCCGACATGTACTCCATCATTCACAAACACCTGGGAAGGGTCGGCGTCGAGGAGGGTGCCCTTGAATCCCTCGAGGCGTTCGCCAAGCGTCATCCCGGCGATCCCAAAGCCACGGAACTTTTCTTGTCTTTGGCAATGAAGCAGGAGTTCGAGGAACGATTTGACGACGCGAAAGCGACCTGCGAGAAAGCAAAGCAGTTATTTCCGGACTCGCCGCTCGCCGCCTTATTCAATCAGAGGTTGCAGTACATCGCGTCCAAGCCCCCTTCACCAGACAAACCCACTCCCTCGACCTCCCGCGCGAAGCCTAAGCCCCAGAAATCCGAACTAGCGAAGTCCGCGACGATAATAAAAAATCACCGCAAAAACTCCAACCAGACGCCATCCCCCTCGGATCCCAAGAGGCCGAAGATGTCCTTCAGTGGGCCGACGCTGGCGGGAAAAACCTTGAACGCGAATCAATTCAAGGGGAAGGTGGTCCTCGTCGACTTCTGGGCCACCTGGTGCGGACCTTGCAAAGCCGAATTGCCCCACGTCAAACGCGCGTACGACAAGTTTCACCGGCATGGATTCGAGGTTGTGGGATCAGCCTGGACAATGATCGCGGAGTCCTCTCCAGCCTATGTCCACCAGAACAAGATTCCCTGGCAACAGATCATCTTCCCCACCGCCCGGGAACAGGGCTGGCACAATCCGATTGCCAAGCAATACGGCATTTCCTCCATTCCCGCGACCTTTCTTCTCGATCGCCAAGGGCATGTCGTCGCCGTCAACCTTCGCGGAGAAGACGCGATCGAACGAGCGGTCAGCGAACAGATCTTCGGTGTCGGTACCGCGCGGAACCCGTAAGTCCGTCGTCTTTCGCATCGAAATTCCAACTTATGCAACGATCCGCCCCAAGTTTTCATCGGGCCATTCACTCGTCGGCGAGGGAATGCCATGAATGCGTGCCTCCGGCTATGATTCCACGTTCTCGGTAAGCTTCAGAAAAGTCATGGCGCATTTTCCAGCCCGGTCGCTGGGAGGTGCTCGGCACTAGCCGCCAATCGTGGCTTCCTTGAATTCGAGCTGGGCGACGGCAGGACTTTTCTGAGGGGCAATGGCGACGGAACTTTGTTACTCTTGTTCCACGGCGGAACATTCCAAAAGGCCATCGGCGAGGTTGCGGACAATACCCGTGAATGAGTCCCATGGCCTTATCGGCGAAAATACCATGCCCTGATTTGGCTTCATGGGACAACATGGCGTTCGCCAAACAGTCCCATGGATTCGACGCCGCCATACGGGGAGCTCACGCATTGACGGCGCCGAAACCGACCCGCGTTCGTTTGGGCGTCCTCGTTTTTCTTTGCGCCGCGGCCGTCATCGCGTATGTTCATCGAACCTGCATTTCCGTCGACGCGACCACCATACGCAAGGAACTCGATCTCAGCGAAGAACAGATGGGTTGGGTAATGAGCGGGTTCTTCCTCACCTATTCCATCTTGCAAATCCCCTCCGGCTGGATGGGAAATGCCTGGGGAACGCGAAAGGCACTAACGCTGTTTTCCCTCATCGGTTCGACCTCCGTCCTGGCGATGGGGTGCGCGTGGAGTTTTTTCAGCCTTCTCACGACCCGTTGGCTCGCCGGCGCGGCCCAAGCCGGACTCTTTCCATGCTCGGTCAACTCGATCTCAAAATGGTTTCCCCCTTCCGAAAGAGCCTTTCCCAACGGAATGCTCGGCGGATTCATGGCCGTGGGAGGAATCCTCGCCACGGCGGTGACCGGCGTGCTGCTGGAATTTCTCGACTGGAGAACGGTCTTCCTCCTCTTCAGCATTCCCGGCTTTCTCTGGACCGTTTCTTTCCATCTATGGTTCCGCGACACCCCCGCGGAACATTCCCAAGTCAACGAGGAGGAACGCCAGTGGATCGGCGAAAGTGACACGACCATGTCACGTTATGTTACTCCTTGGCGCACCATCTTCACCGATCCGGTACTGGTCATGCTTTACACCCAACAGTTTTTCCGCGCCGGCGGGTACGTCTTCTACACGACATGGTTCCCCACGTTCCTACAAGAGGCACACGGGGTCTCGAGAAAGGAGTCGGGCTACTGGACCAGCCTGCCCCTTCTGGGCGCCGCGATCGGAAACATGGCCGGGGGCGTATTCACCGATTGGCTGATGAAGCGAACCGGAAGCGAACGGATCAGCCGACAGGCGGTCGGCGTGATCAGCCAAATACTCTGCGCCCTGCTTTTCTTTCTCGCCTACGCGCTTGAGGAAGTGCAACCGGTCGTCATCGCCATTTCCTGCGGCGCGCTCTTTTTCGGCTTCGGAAGCTGCGTTGCGTATACCGCGGCCATCGACCTCGGCGGCAAGCAAGTCGCCACCGTCTTCAGCACCATGAACATGGGAGGCAACATCGGCGCTACCGTCTGCCCCGCCCTCGTACCTTTGGTTAAACAATCGTTTCAAGGTTGGGACGCCGTTCTTTTCTTCTTCGCCCTGGTTTACGCCTCCGCGGCTTTCTGCTGGGCGTTCGTCAATCCTCGTCACCGGCCCTTCGCCTGGCAGGAGCAAGCGACATGACGGCAGGACGACTAAAAACCTTGATGCCGCTCGGCCTGTTTTTCGCTCTGTTTCTCCTTCTCGCCACCTGGAAGCGCGACATTCTTCATTCCCCTCCCTACTGGGATTGCAGCTTTGCCCACTGGACCGAAGCCATCTACCTCGTCGACTCGAATTTTGACTATGACGGTCTTCGTAATCGAGAGAAGCACGGTACCGTCGGAGGCGCGCGAGCCTACATGACGAGCGTTGTGCCCACGTTCCTTGCCCTTTTGATGATGGCAATCGACGATCCGGGGACCGTCATCTTCCTCTTTCACCTTTTCGTTCTCGCCTGCGTCAGCGCCTTGATGACCTTGCTCTTCACGGTTCTCGCGCGGGAGATCGGTTGGCGGGGCGCCGGTCTCGTCTCGCTTGCCATGCTCACGACCCCCATGTTTATCACCCAAGCGGAAATGGTGAATATGGATTTCCCCATGGTTTTTCTCGGCTATGCGAGCGCCGTCGCGCTTTGGAGGAAGAGGTATGTCGCGGGCGCGATCCTGTCGCTCGCCGCCTACCTCATTAAGGCGACGGGGGCAATTATGACACTCGCATCGATGGCGTTTCTCTCATTGCTCCTCCTACTCTCGTGGAGTCACGTCGAGGGAAAACTACGTCGTCGAGCCATTCTCATCGGCCTCCTCGCCAATGCCTTGGCGATCACCGTGGAGGTGGCCGTTGCAGCGTGGGGAGGAACCTACCGATATCATTCCGATCCTAAAAATCGGCCTCTTATCGCGAGCTCGATCAACATCCGGTTCTGGGCACCCGATCTCACCATCCTTTTCCTGCTGGCCGCCATCCCCAGCACGTTCCTCGTCATTGTCGCGATCTGGCAGATGCGTAACGAACCCGGAACTTCATGGGGCCGGCGCTTATTCCTTACCGTTGACCAGAATGCTCATTTTCTCTTCTCCTGGATCTGCGTGATCGGAACGATCCTCGCCACCACGCGCGTCATTCTTCTTCCCCGTTATCTTTTGCTCGCGATTCCTTTTCTCTTTTCCATCCTGGGACTCCTCTTCTTCAAAGAAAAGCCCTTCCGACTATCGATCGCGATCGGCTTCATCTGCCTCATCTTTTTCAACGGACTCAATTCCCATGGCCGATTCTTTCCCTCCATCAGCAACGCCATTGGCGAAGAATACGCGCGCACCGGAGCGCTGCTCGAGAGATCCCGAGAATACCTCGCTGACCACGAAGCAAATCTGCGAGCCATGAAGTATCTCGAAACCCATTGCCCCGATGACGTCATCATCGCGGGCCACCCATTCGTCTACTTTCTCTCGCATCCCCGGCTCGGCTACGTCAAAAAACCTCTGCGAGGATTGACGATCAATGAATTCTCGATCTTTTGGCCTTACTTTCGCGACATTCGCGAAATCGACGCCACGGAAATTCCCCCGCATCCCGTCGAAGTCACGGTACGAAACACGTACTACCAATACTCGCTCACCTTCCAGCGACCCTGGCCCGACAAGAACGATCAAATCCTCTTCAAGGACGACCTGACTCCTCCTTTGGTGATCTTTCGAAAGACCTGGGATGGAAAAGAACCCAGCCCGAAAGAACTCGAGGACTGGTACGTGGAACGGCTGCTCCCCTGGGCCGTTCCCGCCGACCGAGTTCGACTTCAAACCACGTTTCTTCTCCAACAGGGACGAAATGCCGACGCCATTCGTCTCGCGCGTAGGGAACAAGAGGAACGCCCCCTCGACCTGAAACTAGGCCTGTTCGTGGCAAAACTCCTTCAAGACCAGGGTCGACCGGGTGCTGCCATCGAAGTGGCCGTCGGCGTGCTGGCCGCGAATTCGATGACCCTAAACACCTCGGGGAGCGCAGCTACCACCTCCACGACCGATCCGGATTCGACGCTTCTCAATGAGGTCCAATCGTTTCTCGCTCGCGCCGTCGCGTCTACCAACCAGCGTCCACTCGAAGAGCAAGCGCTTGGTCACTTCGCCTTCGCGTCTCAGCATTACCATGCCGGCAACTACGACTCAGCGATCGCGGAGGCGGAAAAAGCCGTCGCGCTCGACGCGAACCTCGCCGAGGCGCACTCTCTATTGGCCCAACTGCTCGCGGAGCGGGGAGACGTCGGCGAAGCGGAAAAACATTACATCATCGCCGACCAACGAGAATCTGATTCCGCGAACTTTCATTTCAACTTCGCCCGACTGCTCGTTCGGCAAGGAAATGGCGAGCACGCGAAAACGCAATTGAAGAAGGCACTCGAACTTCGGCCGGATTTCCGGCAGGCGCGGGAACAATGGCGCAGGCTCTCCCCAAACACCGAACCGCCAGATTCACCAGCGCAGGCGGTAGGACATCCGTGAGCGGAATCGGCCGGTCGGCGCGTATTGACGCACCACCTTGATCCAAGATTCAAACTCCGGATACATCCCGCGAAACATTTCCGCCGTCAGTCGAGAATCTTTCGACAGGCACACTCGCCCGCCATGATCGAGAACGATCTTGTCCAATTCGCTGAGCAATACGCGGATATCGCGATCGCGAAATCCGAAGTCGATGCCGAAGGTATACCCCTCCCTGGCGAAGGGTAGCAACACGTCGTCATTCCCCAGCGTTTTCAGACCCGCCACGAAGGAGCCGATCTTTCTCTTCAGCAATCGTTCAAGTACTTTTCGGAACGCGATTCTGGGCTCATGGTCACGTGGGATCACGAATTGGTACTGTAAAAATCCCGGCGGGCCGTAGAGCTGATTCCAGTCCCTCAGACCGTCCAAAGGGAAGAACCATGGCTCCATTTCAACGAGGGACTCGGCGGAACTTCGACCTCCCCAGTGATATTGAAGCGCGTTGAACAGGTGATTGCACCAGCGGCCAAGAAGAACTTTTCCCAGCGACGGCGGTACCCGCTTCTCCCGTTTCCACTTGAGTTGAAGGGGATTCTTTTGCTCCAACTGGGGCAGATCGGAGACCGCCGCGTGGTCGCCGAACATGACAATGCCACGACCCAAGGACCTCCCTTTCGCCAGCGTGTCGATCCAGGCGAGCGAATATTCATGCCGTCCATCCTCCTCGTCCAACCGGGCAAGAATCTGCTCGAAATCAACGCAGCGGACCCGGCGCGCGAGGATCCGGCTCGTCGACAGGGGAAGCAGCCGTAGCTTCACGGACTGGATAAGCCCCGTCATGCCGAACCCGCCGATTGTCGCCAGAAACAGTTCCCGATGCTCGGTCGGCCCGCACGTAAACCGGCCCGTCTCGGTGAGCAGAGTGATCTGGTCGACGAACTTGCCGATCGCGCCTCGGCGATGGTGGTTCTTGCCGTGAATATTGCCCGCAACTGCACCACCCATCGAAACGAATCGGGTTCCAGGCATTACTGGAACGATCCAACCTTTCGGGACCACCACGTCGAGCACACGTTCCAGTGTCACGCCGGCGTCAACGGTGATCGTTCCCTGGAGAGAATCCAAAGCGATGATGGGCCCGTTCGGGGAGGTCTGCAAGACAGCGCCCCCTTCCGCTGCCAGGCTGGCGTCACCGTAGCTTCTCCCCTGCCCCCGGGCCGTCAGATAGACGAAGCTCTCAAAGGGGTCGAGATTGGAGAACGGTTCCTTCAACTCCACCACCGCGCAGCGGACGCGAGGGAAATTCCCCCAACCTGACAGGTCGCGTGAAGAGACGGCTAGTCCGGCGTGCGCGGTTTTCTTCATCGGGGTTGGTTCTGAAAGACTTCCGAACGGACCCTTAGCATATCCCTCATCGTGTGAACGATGTTCCGAACCGAGATGATCGACGAGCGACCTTGCTCCCGCGGATAAGTGCTGATGCCTACTTCTCCAATACGGTACCCTTTGCACATCGCTCGGAGCATCACTTCCGCGCCCGCAAACGGACTGTCCGAGGTGACGCAAACGTTGTCGAGCACTCGACGGCGAATCAGCCGCATGCCGCAACTGATGTCTCGAAACGGCGCGCCGAACATCCCGCGAACCAGCCAGTTGTAAACTCCCGAAATTAAGATCCGTCGATAGCCGTAGATCTTCTTTCGGCGAAACGTGACGACCGCGTCATAGTAAGGCAACAACGTCACGAGATGGTGGAGTTCCCGCAGATCGTATTGATCGTCTCCATCGGTTTGACATATCCATTCATACCGGCTTGCCGCGCGGAATCCGGTCTGCAACGCTGCTCCATACCCCTTGTTGACCGCGTGGTGAACGACCGTGACCTGGGGATACTTTTCCGCCAACTCCTCGGCTATGATCCCCGATCGGTCCGGACTGCCGTCATCCACGATGACGATTTCATAGCGGTCGGCAATCTCTTCCAGCGTTGTGATCGCCTTCGTCGTGATCCGTTCGATCGTCGCTTCGTCGTTGTAGACGGGAAAAAAGAGGGAGATGCTCGGCTTGGGCACAACCTCGGCGTTCGATTCCGTCGCGGGATCTGCTTCCCATCCAGTCGTCAGATCCTGCATCGCGTCTGCACCCTCGTCCGCAACTCTTCCGCCGTTCCAAAGTACCTACACTGTACCTCTCTCCATTTTCGACTCCAAGGGAGAACTCGCGAACGAACCCAGCCCTGGCCCTGTCTGCTCTTGATTGGTACACTTGTGATTCCGGAATCCCTGCCAGGTTCCCGGATGCCCCCGTAGCTCAGTAGGATAGAGCAACGGTTTCCTAAACCGTAGGTCGGCAGTTCGAATCTGCCCGGGGGTAGTGACCTAACTGCCGCCAAAGGCGCTGGTTGCGTTTACACGTCACGCGTCGATGGAGCCGTCCCGTGGTCGCTCAATCCCGGCAATTGCCGGACGGGTGTTCCACTTCAACATAACCGAACGTCAAGTCGGCTTATCTCATCGCTTTCGATGACCTTTTTGCCTGGCCCCCCGACGGGATCGACGTCGCATTCTGCTGAACCGGCCAGCAATTCATGCCAGGTCTCGCGGCACGCGGCAAGAATCGAGCGGCTCAACGACCATCGACATCAAGCTTCTCGCCGTTGATCGCCACGAGCAACGATTCACCAATTTCGTGTGGATTTCGAATGCGGTTCTGCCGGTCGTCCTCCCGAAGGATCCAGCGTTTCGTGGAAAAATGGAGAGAATCTCGATCACGGAATCTAACCTGCCGTGACGAGGAAATCCCCGCGCGGAGGCGCTTTTCAGCACTCTAGAGCATCAGAATAGGGCCACTTGTGGACGGCATACGTTCCGGTCGAGCTGCGTCTGATGGTAAAAGGTCGTCGTCCCGACGTTCGGCACGCCGTTTGCTGTCTTACCGGCGTGGTGTTTCGGCCTTTTACTGGAATAGGTCTGATCGCCTCATGCACATCCGAAACGGCAAGGGCAACATGTTTAAAAAGATCCTTCTGGCGTTGGGGGCCGTGTTCGCTGTTTTGATTGTTGGATTTGTCGGACTGCTATTCTGGGCGCAACGTGCCGGCTCTCAGCAGCAAGAAAAGTTCTTCCAGGCCGTGGCGACCGGCGATCCTAACGCCGTGCTAGAACTATGCGATCCGGCTCTTCGCGATCAAATCGACGCGCCCGTGCTGGCCGCGTGGATGGCAGAGGTCCACAAGCAGCTTGGCGACTATCAAGGGCTGAGCAAAGCGAACTTCTCGACCCAGGCAAACGCGACCGAACATGGTACCATTGTCGAAAGCGATGGTACGGTGCACTTTCAGCGGGGTGACGCGACGTCCAACCTGGAATTCAGAGATAACCTGCTGATAAAGTTTTCGATCAATTCGGACAAGATACCGCCCGGCTGGTTTACGGGGCCCGCCGACACGACACTTTACAGGGAGAGAGGAGAACAGTTTATCCGCAAGTTCTTCGAGCGTGATCCGAAAGGGACCGCGGACATGATGCACGAGGCATTGCGGCGGACGGTCCCCGATAGCAAGCTCCAGTCGATGATCGATGAAGTTGCAGGCAACGCGGGCTCTTTGAAATCGATCGAATTTCAAGATGCGAAGTTCAACGCCGACGATCAGCAGACGCTCTTCGTGACCTATCGGGTCGACTGCGAGAAGTCATTGCTCGACGCAATCGTCGAATTCCAATTCGAGGGCCTCAAGGGTCACCTTTTAGGCTTCAACTTCAAAGACGTCAAACCACCCGGCTCAGGCGATTGACGCCCCCAAGAAGGGATATTCCTCGACTCGTTTTACGCCAGAGCCCTCCGAGCGACTGGGCCGGGAAGTACGCCATGACTTTTCCGAATCTCAACCAGCCTCTCAGCTTTCCCAAGCTCGCTGCGAAAGCGGTCTCATGGGTTCGGGACCGCTCCCCCTGGGATACGCGCAATTCTCCAGTGCGACTCAGCCCAAGCTCACCGAAGAAATCGTCGTCGCTCGCGCCCATTCACCGACGCCCCAGGGTACGGACGCCTGAGCCTGGGAGGATATCCTAAGAACGAATCGTGACAAGAAAGGCGACAAGGGGACGTTTCGAGTCTTAGACGCGGCTGTCCAGGCCTCTTCAAGAGGCGGGTTATTGAGATCCCCCTGAGACGACCCTTGCAGATAGTGAAACGGCTTGGGGGAGGCTGCGGTTCGGGGCTGCGTCATTCCTTTTCGTGTCGTGGCCCCACTTGCCAATTGCATAGGAGAATTCCGCCGGAGCCGCCAGGTGAACCGTTAAGAGAGTCGGTCGACGACGCGAAGAACATCCGAGGACCATTCGTTCGGCATCCCTTCCTTCACGCGCGCCAGTTCCCCTCGCCCGCTATTTCCCATTGGAGCGACCGTCTTACGCCGGGCACGCGGATTCGAATGGTTTTCAAGCCTCGAATGTCGCGTCTGGGAGGCATTTCCATCGATGCTCAAGCTTGTGCGAAGCCCAATACCGGAGTTGGCATAGGTCATCCAAGCCACCTATCCATGGAACATCGGCAGAACTTGGCATTTTCCTCGTAACGCCCCCTATTTCAGCAAGGCATAACTTGAACCAAGATCCATGGGTCGACGTGAAGAGTCGCCTGCCTTTGGTAAAAACCGATTGAACGAGACAGAACGGCAGGATTGTGTGTAGAATTAAAGAGCGTTCGCCTGATGGTCGTTCGTGCTTCCGCTTTCTCCCCGTTTTTGGCTGTCGATGAATCAGCCCCTTCAAGGTGATCTTGATTGATTCGAAGTTTTTGTCAACCCTGGACTTAGCATTTGGGATGTCAAGTTCGGAGGGCGACAAGGATCTTGCTGCAAAAGATGCACGACGAGTTCGCGAAGAAGAGTCCACCGACGGTATTGGTGCAAGCGACGATGGCGCACGCGCTGTCGTCGGAGCGGGTCAACGCGCTTTTCGAAGCGACGGCGGAGGCGCAGTACACGCGCGAGTTGGCGTTCTCGACCTTGATCGATCTGATGGCGCCGGTGGTAGGCGGCATGCATCCCTCGGTACATGCCGCCTACCAAAAGAACAAGGAAGAGATCGGCGCCTCCGTCGCCGCCGTGTGCGAGAAGCTGCAGGGGATCGAGCCGGAGGTCTGCGAAGCGCTCGTTCGGGACGTGAGCTGCCGTTTGGCACAAGTCATCGACGCGATGCCGGGCGGAAAACGCAAGCCCCTCTTGCCCGGTTATCAAGTCCGAATTCTGGACGGCAACTACATCGCGGCGAGCGAGCATCGGATTGCCGAGCTGCGCGAGACGTCGGCGGGTCCGTTGCCCGGCAAGTCGCTGGTGGTTCTCGATCCGGAAAGGATGCTGGGATCGGACATCTTCCTCTGCGAGGACGGGCATGCCCAAGAGCGCAGCCTGCTCGACCAGGTGCTGGAGCGCGTCCGGGAACGAGAACTCTGGATCTCGGATCGGAACTTCTGCAGGCAAGGGTTTTTAAGCGGAATAAACCGGCAAAAGTCCTATTTCATCATTCGATTGCACAGTGGACTGCGCTACGAGGAGTCCGCTCCGTGGCGGGAAATCGGCCCGACGGCGACCGGAGCCAGGAGCGCCCGGACTGGCGTGCCGGGCTTCGTCATGGAACGAAAGATAACCATCGACGACGGTGAAGGAGACAAGCTAGCGCTTCGTCTGGTCCGGCTAAACTTAAGCACGCCGACGCGCGACGGTGAGGACGTGCTTTATTTGCTTACCAACCTTTCCGAGTCGACGGCGGACGCCATTAAGGTGACGGAGCTGTATCGCAATCGCTGGCTCTTGGAGACGGCGTTTTATCATTTGAAAAAGTCGTTGAACTGCGAGATCAATCCCCGCGCGCCGGGACTGGGCTATCCGAAGGCGGCGCTCTTCGCCTTCTCGGTGTCGCTGTTGGCCTACAACATTTTCTCCGTCACGCGGGCGGCGCTGCGCGCCAAGTGGGGGGAGAAGGCGGGGGACGAAGACGTATCGATGTATTGTATGACCGAAGAGATTTCAGCCGTCCACCGCGGCATGATGATCGTCCTATCTTCGGAAGCCTGGGATCGCTACGCAAAAGCCACCCCCGAGCAACTTGCCGCCGAACTGCTCGCTTTGGCCGGCAAAATCAATCTTAAACAATACCGCAAACATCCGCGCGGCCCCAAGAAGCCCGCCAATCCACGAGCCAGCGACCCGAAACATCCACACGTGTCCACCAAGAAACTCTTGGATACTCGTGGAAAAAGGTTAAGAAGAAATCGCCGAGAAAGAAGGCACCTTGAAAGGGCTGGTCGATGAAGTTAGTCCATACCCAGCGAATTGTTGGCGTATTCCTAGTCCTTCTCGGATGGTCCCTGAACGTCGGCCCCTTTTTCCGCTCGGATTCGGTTATCTATATGGCCGATGCTTGGTTCATGGACGTGCCAATGCGCACTTACGCCGCGAGGCGGGTTCGGGAGGGAAGCTTTCCCCTTTGGACGTCCATGGTCCAATGCGGCTTTCCACTTTATGCCGACGGCCAGACCGGCATCACTTACCCGTTCAACCTGCTCTACATCCTCTCCCCAACACCGGAAGCAAACGATTGGTTCATGGCGATCCATTACCTCTTCTTGGTTATCGCGACGTACCTCCTCTTGGAGCGATACATGTCGCCCATCGCGGCATCGGTGTCTGCAAACACGTTTCTTTATTCGACGTATGTTCAATCTTCGCATCCCGTGGCGGGGAACTCGTCGACGATCCTTTGGCTCCCCCTTGGCCTTTACCTCATCGACTCCTGGCGGCGAGGCAGTCCCAAGGCTCTCTGGTGGACGGCATTCGCGAATGGTTTGGCGATTCTCGCCTGGGAGCCGTGTACGCTGAAAAACGTGTTTGCTTTTCAGGCGGTTTACCTTGCCTATCGGGTTTGGCTTGGATCCGGGGGCGCACAAGGCGAGTCCGGATTCCGGGATTTCAAAGACTTTGCCGGCAGGTTTGCAGACAAATCCCTCGCTTGCGCCAAGGCCTACCTGATCATTTTTGGCGTTGCCGTGCTCATCGCCGGCATCCAGGTATGGCCCGCGATTGGTTTTGTGTCCCAGTCTTCGAGAACCAACGGGTATGAATCGGCATTGGATTTCGAGGAATTTCGCGGCAGCAGAATCCCCCCTCATCTCTTTTTGTCGTTCCTGCATCCGGACCTGTTTGGAACGGTTTGGGCCCCCAAAATAGGGATGATTTGGGAAGAGCACATGACGATTTTTTGCGGCTTTGGCGCCATTTTTCTGGTTCCCTGCGCTTGGATGTTTGGACGAAACAAACAGGAGGTCGTGTTCTGGACAATCGCCTTGATTGTCGGAACGCTGCTCATAACCGGAAGTCCCCTGTACAGTGTTACCTATTACATTCCGGTCTTTAATTGGTTCCGCTGGCCTTCCAGGTATGCGATTTACTTCGCGTTCTCGATTGCGGCACTCGCCGGCTTCGGCGTTGATGGATTACTGGCATTGATTTCCACGAGACAGCGCCACATTGGGATTCTGCGTCCGGCTGTCGCATTAGGACTCGGATTGCTGGCCATCTTCGGACACGTCCGTTCGCTCAAGGATTACCTCGGCGATCGACAAATTTATTCCGAATGTTCGAAATCGATCTTGGAACTGGCGCATTCCGAAAAGGGTTTTCGACTAATGCCCTTGGCGAGCGCCCTCTACGACGATCGCGCGTCCGAAGCAATCATTCGCCGCAACGCGCGTTTTTGTCCGCCGGATTTCAATCTCCACTGCGGGGTCCCGTGTGCCACCATAATGGGCCAGGAACACACGGTGACGCAGCGCATCATGCGCGATGTGCTCCGATTGAAACATCCCAATGCGTTACGGGTGGCGGCCGTGACCCACGTTTCCTCTCCAAAGTCACTACAAGCTTTGAACCGCGCGGAAATTGACGTATACTCGCCCGTGTATTTTCCAACCGAAAATGAACTTGATGCGGTACCGAACGCTGATTGCACCTTGTATCGGTTCCGAGCCGCGCTGCCGCGGGCGCGCATGGTTTATCGCGCGCGAACCGTGGCCGATTCCGAGGAACGCCTCCGTTTGATCGGCTCCGATGCCTTCGACCCGGCCACCGAGGCCATCGTTGAAAAGGATGTCTCCCTGGAGTCATCCTCCGGCATATCCAAGGTTGATTGGGAGGAAATTGCCGACTGCCAACTTACCATTAATGTTTCGACGGATGCCACCGGACTGCTCGTCGTCGCCGACACGCATTCGGAGAACATCGTCGCGAGGTTGGATGGGGAACCGACGGAAATGCTGCGCGTGAATCATGGGTTTCGCGGGGTGGTCATCCCTCCGGGAAACCATGTCGTGACGATGGAGGTTTCCTATCGGCCTCTTTTCATCGGCGCCGCTGTCTCCGCAATTGGCTTACTCATTTGTTTCGGGGCGCTGTGCAAATCGAATACTGCGCAGCCGGAACCCGCGACGGCACTACTAGGTGACCCGAACGGTTCCAGAATGTCGTGACATCCACTTTCGCTGTAATCCCTTGACTCGGAGGCGTGGTGCCCAATCGGCGGTTATTGATCTTAATCTGGTTGATCGTGCTTGCTAGTCTCTGCATGTTCCGCGGCGAACCATTGACTTCGCCTCCTTACGAAGACCACGCGCTAGGTATTTGGAATGAAGCAAATTTCCTGGCGACGCACAACTTCGACTATCTACGGCTTCGTTACTCCGAGAAAAATATTTTGGAAGGGGGTGGCGTACGGTCCTATATGATCAGCGTGCTGCCAACTCTATTGGCGCTTTTGATCGTTGTTTCTCCCGCCCCGATCATCCCCATCATCGTTTTTCACATCGTCGTGTATGCTTCGGCAAGCCTTATTTTCACGCTTATGTTCGCCATCTTGTATGAGCGGACGGGTGGAGTCGTTGCAATGCTGGCCAGCCTCGCGACGCTCACGACGCCGTTGTACTTAGTACAGACGCAAATGATCGGCATGGAAATCATCATGACGGCCGCGGGGTTTGTGGGATTTGTCCTTTTAACGCGAGGCCGTCCAGTGACGGCAGCGCTCTTTTTCTTGTTTGCGTTCTTCGTTAAGGCGAGTGGACAGATTTTCACCCTCGCTGCCATCGTCTTTTACTTCCTCCAATTGCTCGGGATGCGTCCGTCCGGCGCGCTCTTTACCAGAGCGAAGGGTCGCTTGGGACTCATCGCAAATTCATTAGCCCTTCTTTTGGAAATCGCGGCGGGACTTTGGGCTGACGATCCGGCGATCCGTTTGTCAGACCTGAATTGGCCTTCGATGCTTAGGTTCCCTCAGGTTATGTTGTGGGCGCCCGACGTCGCTGCCATTTTTTCATTGAGCTTGTTACTGGCGCCCATCGCGTTCCTAGCTTGGCAAGTTCGGCATCTCGCTCCGAGATTTAAGCGCGCGAATCCTCTTGCCATTCGCCGGGCGATCCTTGGGCAACTCGTCGAAGAGCAGGCACCGGTCGTTTTTGCGTTCATTTTTCTTTCGGGCCTGACGCTCGCTCTCAATCTATATGTGGTCTTTCCTCGGTATGTGGTGCCTGGAATCCCGTTTGTCTACATTCTTCTATCACTAGCCGCCACTTTGCTATCGGTGCCTCGCGCTCCGTTGGCGGCGTTGCTCGCGCTAATCGTCTCCGTAAATTTGATAAATCACGATGGCAAGTGGTACCCATCCGCAAATGCAATAGCACGGGATGAATTCGCTTACTGGACGTGGTGGCATCCTCGAATGGGTGTACTGACGGAGCGAAGCGAAGAATACATTCAAGACCATGACTCGATTGTGCGCATGATGGGATTCCTGGAAAATAACTATTTGTCGCATCCAATTATTACCGAACAATTGTTGTTCGACTTCTATCTCCTCAACCCGGTTTGCGGGTATGTACTAACGCCGTTCCCGCACGTCCTCCCGCTGAATAACTTCGAGAAAGCCATTAACGACTTCAAACAAACCATGACCCCCATCATCGCCGGGCAGTCCGATAACTTCCCCGTTTACATCTGGTCGGGAAAAAGTCGAACTCTCATTCCTCCACCGGGACCCTATACCGAAATCCTGTTCCAAGATAACCATCCCACGTTGCCCTACGTCCTTTATCGATTCAAGCCCGAGGCGCTACCAAAGGATTTGGCAGCTCTCGAGGAGTGGTACTTGGACCACACCTGGGGTCCCCAATGGCAGGCCATGCGAGTCATGGAACAACAGTCCTATCTCAAGGCCACCGGTCGATCCGATCGGCTCTACCATTACATCCTCGAAGCCCAGGAAAGCTTGCCTGCGACCGATCGCCTTGGCTTTCGGCAAATGCTCGACGACCTGCTCAGGACCAATCCCCACGCGCGTGCCGCGGAGCCAAAGATCGAAGCGCCAACGTCAGGGGAATGACGCCCCCGACAGAGATTTCATAACGCTTTCGAGCTTCGGAAGAGTGATGGCGTGTTTCCCGGCACGGTCGCAGGGAGAGTCTTGAGCGGCGAAGTTACCCCACGAGGCGGATTTGGACTTGTGTCTTGGAAAAGGTGGTGGAATCGATGCGCGAAGGACAACGCCCCCTGGCATTTTCCTTTTCTGGGCGGGGATCCGTGTTCTTGCCGTTCCCCATTCTTTTGCTGCATCCCGTTGAATAAATCCTGGCGTCTGTTCGCCTTGCCATCCATTGAACCCGCAGGGAAAAGTCAAGGCGTTCATGCCGGAACATTTTTTCCCGAAACAAGTTGGCGACGCCTTTCTTGACGAAACCGCCGGTCAACGGATAGAGTAAGGATCGTTGGTGGGACGCCGTGGTCCCTCCTCCTGCCCTCCTCGACTGGTCTTACTGTGCCCCGACGGGGAGAAATCGGGCTTGGAATCGCCCTTTCGAACTTCAGCGAAAGGATACGCCCACGCAGGCGTTTAAGTCGCCGACAGCCAAGGATCTGCCCGGCGACTTGCGAACGGTGCGTCGGGGAAAACATCGCCGGGCGATGTCGCTTTTCCGAGACCGTCAACTGGACAAGATGTCGTCATCTATCCAGCCAACCGAGCACCGCGTTTTGTTTCCGGGCACAGCTCCGTGGAAGGAAAGAATCATGCAGAATCTCGATCGACGTGATTTTCTCAAGAAGTCCGCAGCCACCGTGGCGACGGCGGCCTTTTATCATGGGGCCACCAAGGCCGGCCCGAACGATGTCGTCCGGGTGGGCGTGATCGGCGTCCGGGGACGGGGAAACGAGCACATCAAGAGCTTTGAAAACCTGCCCAATGCCGAGGTCGTCGCGGCTTGCGACATCGACGCCATGGTCCTCAATATTCAGACCGGACTGCTCAACGCCACCTCCAAGCGAAAGACGAAGGTCTACAAGGATCTCCGCGAACTGATCGACGACAAGGACATTGACGTCGTCTCGATCGCGACGCCAAACCATTGGCATACGCTCGCCGCCTGCTGGGCGATGGAAGCGGGCAAGGACGTATACGTCGAAAAGCCCTGCTCCCACAACATCTTTGAAGGCCGTCGGCTGGTCGATATCTCGCGCAAGACGGACAAGCTTTGCCAGCACGGCACGCAGAACCGCAGCAGCGCGGGGGTGATGGCGGCGGTCCAATTCATGCGTGAAGGGGGCATCGGCAAGGTCCACACCGCGCGCGGGCTCTGCTACAAGTGGCGGCCGTCGATCGGAACCTTTGCCGACGAGTCCGTGCCCAAGGGAGTGGATTATAACCTCTGGCTCGGACCGGCGGCGGAACGGCCCTTCAACAAGAACCGCTTCCACTACAATTGGCACTGGCACTGGGATTACGGCAACGGCGACATCGGCAACCAAGGGGTTCACCAGATGGACGTCGCCCGCTGGGGTCTCGGCAAGGATACCTTGCCCATCAAGGTCTCCTCGACCGGCGGACGTTTTGGCTACGAGGACCAAGGGGAGACGCCCAATACCCAAGTCGCCACGTTCGATTACGGCGACAGCATCCTCACGTTCGAAGTTCGCGGCCTTCCGACCCATGATGAAAAGGGAGTCAAGGTCGGCAACATCTTCTATGGCGCCGATGGCTACCTCGTCCTCGACGGCGGCAGCTGGCAGGCCTTCCACGGCGTGGAGGACAAGCCGGGAGAAACGAACGAGACTTATATGAAGAAGCACCCGCAACCCCGTGGCGGCAGCCCCTGGGGGAACTTCATCGACGCGGTCGTCTCGCGCAAACGGGAAAACCTCAACGCCGAGATCCTCGAAGGCCACCTCTCCTCGGCACTCGGCCACATGGCGAACACGGCCTATCGTCTCGGCCGCACGCTCGAGTTCGATCCGAAGAAGGAGATGTACATTAACGACGAGGAAGCCAATCGCCAGCTGTCGCGGGAATACCGTTCCCCCTTCACGCTGCCGAACGTCTGACCGTACTCGATAAGGTTGACAACAGACTCCGGCCGGCAAGGGAAGCGATTCCTTGCCGGCCGTTTTCACGTCGTCCTTTTCACATCCGCCGAAAACTGCAGCCCTTCCCGACTCTCGCAAATCATTCTCGGCCTAGTAACTCTTCGAAATGCTTTAAACCCATCAGCAAGGCACCCGCGACTCCGGCAGCAATGCCGTAACTCCACAAATGCCAACCGCGAACATCGAGAATCGAAAAAAGAGCCCGTGCCATCGACGGAAAACACTGAACAACCAGCAACAAGACGGAAACGATGAAAAGCGCCTTCAAAGGGTATCGATACCCCAGCAAATAATCCTCTACTGACTCGCCAGAGAGCGCATTGCCAGCCGATCGTCGACCATGGCGCCACCAAAAGACTTTTCCCTCCAGCATGCGGTAGAGTCGGACCATGAAAATGCCGACAAAACTCGCCAACATAACCTCGATTACCAATTGCCACCAGCGCCACCGCGCCATGACGCGCCGCACGGCAACGCGCCACGGAAACAAGCCTGCGCGCGCATGATTTCCCCGCCGCTGAGAAACGAGCCATTCGTGGGCGCTATATTCCCCAAAAGCGGAAATCCAGCATTCATGACCTTGGCCCACCAGTTCCGTCAAACGAACGTTTCCGCCGGAATCGGCAAGCCTCGCGACCGACTCTCGAACACCAAGTATCGAAAATACGGAGTCTTGCACTCCGTGAAACACCCAAACGGGAACGCTGGTAAGTGGCGTGACGTCATCGCGTCGTGATCCAGCTCCCGCCGCGATCACCACTCCCGCAAACATATCCGGATGACGAGTTGCGAATTCCCAGCATGCCGTACCACCGCTGGAAATGCCCGCCAGCAAGATCCTGTCTGGGTCAATCGGCCGTTCACGAAGATTCTCTTCGATAATCCGGAAGGTAATGTCCAGCATGTCTTCGCGACGGTCCTCCCAAGGCGGGGGAATGACAAACCAACCTGGATCGCGCGTCGGGCATTGGACCGCGAGGCAGTAGAAGGGAAATCGATCCTTCACCCTTGGCGACGTAAAGATGCAACGATCGAGCCATTGAAGTTGATCGAGGTTATCGTCGCCATTTTCGCCAAATGCGTGCAGCCAGACGATCAGTGGATAGGAACCTGGACCGTCTCCGCTGAAGTCAGGGGCGAACCATCGATAGGTGTAAGACACGCCAGTGGTTGGATGCTTCCATGATCTTGCTTCGAACAATCGAGCCACTTCAGGATTGATCTTGGCACTCATGCTGGCGCAACAAATTAAAACGATTGCGGAGTCAATGATCGACATTTCACGGCACCATTTATTCGTCCCCACCTTCACCGACCGGGGAAGGAGTCATCCAATCAAGGATCTGTCTTGAATCGACTAGTCCACTGACCATCTCCATTCGACCATCCCCGAAAAGCACGTGAACTCCACTTGGATGAAAACTATACAAAGACAGTTGATTATCGCACTGAACCAGGCAGGTGTCGGCTCCCACGGAGTTCAACTGTTGAACGCTTCGCGGATCCGCCCAAGGCCGGTCGAGTGGTTCATCGGCCTCAAACCGTTCGCCCGAGCGCCAGTGCCCCGGCCTTCCCGCAATTTCCGCCATCATGATGGTATTGGAAAGACCATCCGAAATATCCACTGGCCGCAAACCGCGCGCGATCGTCACCGTCGCAGCCTTGAGCATGATGTCGGCCGCGGCGCGTAGCGCCTCCTTTTCGCTGTTTAGCGGAAACGGGAACATGCCCGAAAGACCGTTCGCCGTCCCTTTTGACACCTTGAAACCAAGGCGCCGAGCTATCCCCTCCTGGCAACCAGACAACACCGTGTAGTCCGTGTAACCACCCTGATACTCCACGCCGTACTTTTCGTCCAGGTACTTCATGTGCGGCTTGGCCAATGGATGTTCGCGAACTCGTTGGGTAAAGAGTGTCGATGGCATGAAGGTGCTTTGAGCGTGGGTATCCGGCGAAGGGGACGAGGGACAAAGCCCGATCGCGGGCGTCCTCTGAATGATCGGGAAATTCTTTTCATTACAAAACATCACGGCGCGGTCATAGTCCGATGCACCGGGAAACTCCAGAAACGGGAGGATGTCGGACATGTAGTCGTGAACAGCCCAGGTCGACTTTGCCAGCGGGCCGGTTACCGTGGCGGTTATGCCCGACGGAAACCGTCCATGCCCGCTCTGAAAAGAGTGCATCGCCGTGCCATACGCCCGAAGGTTGTTGGCGCAGCGAACCACCCGTGCACTTTCCCTCGCATATTGCACAGCGGGAACCGTAATACCGGCAAGTAACAACAGAATGGCGATGACCACAAGCAATTCGATCAGAGTAACACCAGACCGGCGGACGATACCTAAGTGCATTTCTATTGATCCCCGTAGCCGCAAGCTCCTCTACTCAATTCGGCCTTCCCTTGTTCTCGGCAATAAATCCCGCTTCGCTATCCACTTTCGTCGTCCGTCAACATTGAGACGACCGTGCCATTTTCGATGATCAAAACCAATGGTGTTACAATCTCGTACGAATCAGTATCCTCAAGCCGGCCGTACACAACCGTGGAATTGGCATCATCCCGCCTTAAACCGTGTGGAGGCAGTTCGACAATCGCGGTGCGAAAGGCTCCGTCGATCTCCGCTTCAAGCCTGCCAATAATCTCCAGACACTTCGGGCAATCGTGATGCACGAGCGCGATACGCCAGCGTCCCTGTTCGATTCGGTCGCGAATATCAATGTCATTTAGCAGTGGAAGCGCTTGTCCAATCCAAAGGCGATCCGGCTCGCCCGGGGACGAGACAAGAAGGTTAGGAGAAACGCGAAACGCGATCAACAGCAAGCCGACGACGCCCGCATGAACCATGGCGTTCCAACGAACACTCCGTCCCACCTCCTGACATGTGCCCCGGCATGAGACAAGTACAACCAGGACCGCGAAATCGAGTGCCAGCATCGACCAGGGATGAATCCGCGATGTGCCAAAACACCCGCAGGACGATTCGCCCGCGAGTCCTTTACGAAGAGCCATCAGGGAAAAAGTGGCGAACAACAACGTAGTCGCCCACCAACTTGCCAGGGGCCACACACCGGACACCAACCAGAATGCCGCCCCCAACTCAAGTACCGACAACGCGACATGACCAAAAGGATTGTCGTTGAAACCGTCAACCACAAGCATTGCCATGAGCTTTTGGATGGCCGCCACGGACAGAATCGCGGCAACGACAATACGGACTGTTTGCCAAGACGGGTTCCAAGCAATTAACACAGACGCGGGACATGACATGGGGGCGACCCCTTCGACTCCATGACAGGACAACAAGCATGATTATGCTCCCGTCAATCGCCTTGTCAATGTTTTTTCCATTATTTACTTGACTATCGACGATAGAAAGTTAGCATCAGCACAACATTCGCTCCCTAAGAGGCAGTTTATGTTTGCCCGATATCGAAAACCCATAGTCCACACTTCCGTCCCTCCCTGGGGCCAATCTTCCACTCCGATCCTCGTCGCCCTTTTCATGCTCAGCCTTTTTTCGCTCTGCTTTTTTATGCGAACACCGGCTTCGGCTCCTTCGGACAACGCTCCAAGCGACCGAGGCGCGACGCAAGGCGAGATCCATGAGCTACCCGCGCTTCTTTCGGGAGAGGCGAGAATTGCCGAGCATCACTTTACGATTAAAAATACTCTTGCTCGCGACATCACAATCACTCGCGTCAACAAATCCTGCTCCTGCACGAGCGTCGAACTCGAACGGAATACCCTGCGTCCAGGAGAAACCTCGGCGCTCAAGATGGTTGTCGACCTCCGCGGGCGAACGGGGCCTTTCAGCACCGAATGCGTCGTCCATCACGATGCCGGCGAACCATGGCGTTATCGGCTCAAGTGTCAAATCTACCCGGAAGTTGAATTTGACGTTCCGATGATTCGCTTGGGCGATATATCACCCGGCTCAACAAAAGTAGCGAGGTTTAAAGTCTCGATTTCCTCACGCGGCTCAATGCCACCTATTCCTGAAATCAAGGTTCTCGGGTCTGGCAATCACCTTGCGTACGATGTCAGAGGCGGAACTGCGGAAACGATCAAAAATGGTCTGTTCCGTCGTCACTTTGCGGCCCGTTTACACCTTGAATCCGCAGGCCTCTCGGGAGTCGGCGACAGTCGGATCTGCTTCTCGGACAACGCCGGCCATTCAGCAGACCTTGGCGTGACTTGGCGGGCTGTTGAATACATTGACGTGCAGCCCAAAAGAGTGTTTTTTGCCAAACCAGACAGCGAAGTAAAGCAAAACGTTTTGGTACGCCTCATCAACGGTTCACCATTTCGCGTTGCTCGCATAGAGTGCTCGTCCGTGGACGTCCGTTGCTCGTCCTCGCGTGACGGCACCTCATCAGAACATGTGTTGACTATTGAAATTGATCCCACTTCGTTTGATCACTTTCTGGCTGCCAAGGTCCTCGTTCAAACCGAGGCGGCAAATGGCATGATGTCTCGCACGGAGATCCCTCTTTCCGCTGCTCGATAACACATCGAAAGGAGCAAGGTAATGATAGTGCGCCATTCACCTATGTATCTCGTTGTCATTTCCGCCATGCTGAGCGCTGGCATGCTTGAAGTCACCTTGAATGCAAATTCAATTGGAGACTGTCTACAAATCGATCAGGAGGCGAATCGAATCTGTGACGACGTCCAGCCTTGCACCCCCAGTGGCTGCGTCGCATATGATGATGGCATAACGTGTGAGGACGGCAGCTGTAATCCCAGCCCCTGCAAAGCCGCACTTTTCACGGATGTCCGCAATTTTGGGGCCTGCAAAGACACGGACCCTCCGATTCCATCGAATTGCACCTATTGCAAAACGTATTATTGTGCTTCCGCCTTCGCCTATCAATCCAAGGACGCGAATGGTCAGTGCCAGACACAACGTTGTCCAAGGGTCGTCCCGCGTTCTAGGGCATGTGTTCCTTGAAGATCGGAATTTCTTCCCGCCCCATATGCAGTTATCGGGTTCAAGAAATGAATTTGGGAAGCGGCTCGAAGGATGCAATACTTTAAAATCCGGTTCAAACAAACTATGAATTCAGTTTTTCAAGACGTGGTTGCGCGAATATTGGTGACGTCTATCGCATTTGCGGGCGTAACGCGCGCCGCCACGGACAGCTCCGATGCCTTCGCCGCCTTGGCGGACGGGTACGAGCGGAATCGCGAATCGTTTCCTTCGTTGGACTGCACCTTTCGGCATATCAAATCGTTCTCCCCCACTCGCGAGGATGCGCTGAAAGGAAAAATGACTGGAAAAGAGACGGTCCGATCGGGGAAGTGGCTCGTGAGCGGCACACTCGTTCGATACGAACTTTTGTGCGATCCAGAGCTGATTCACGAAGCGGAGAGAAGGATGACGGCTGCCTTAAAGAGTGGCGGAGACTCAATGGTGTCCGTTCCATGTATTGACGTATTCTATTTAAAAAACACCGACTTCACGCTTCGTTATGGTCCTCTCACGCTTGCCGCGAACATGTTCACAAACACGGATGTCGATCCAACAGGAATTCGTGTAACGCCGTTCAATGTGGACTTCATGGGCGCGGATGAGTATTCGAATCCGGCCCGCTATCTTCGAGACTGCATCTCCGGACGATTCGAAGGCACGTTCCTTGGCCGCGAGAACATTCTCGGCGTAAACGCCCTCTGCGTTTCATTACGGTATCCGAACGGACGAATGAAATTTGCGTTCGATCCCGAAAGAAATTATATGTTGCTTTTCCAAAGCGACGAACAGAATGGCGAGGCTCTGTACGAGGTGTTCGCTCTTGAGGCACGCGAATTTTCGGGCGGCCGCTGGTTTCCCACTAAGGTCATTAAGTTGATAAACCCTTCTAAACATGGTGAAATGGAGGTCGAACAAGTACTCGTGGACTCAATTCATGTCGATATGCCAATAGCAAAAGAACGCTTCGAATTAACGCTGGCTAAAGGAACCCAAGTATCCGTGGGCGGCCGCGCCGAATGGACGAATATCATGAACGCGGAGACAATAAACGTCGACGGACTCGCGGATTTAAATCAACGGTGTGTCGCTCAGGGCAAAGCGTACCAGTCAAGGCGAACACAGGCTCAGCAACAGTTACTGTCGGTGTCGCCAGATGTCCTACCGGTCTCGGGCTTTCGGATTTTACTTCTTGGGGTTAACGTTCTTGCTGTTTTCACATTAGCGTATTTTATTTTTTTCCGGCGTTCCCGATCGGTACGGGGATAATGTTTGTCGGCAACGTATTGTTGTTGCTGTTTCTGGGATATTTGATTTTCGTGAGGCGTCCCAAACCAAAGACGACATGATTGTATTACTATTCCGTTCGCGCGATTCTTTTGCTGAACGCGGGCCTTTTGGCGTGGAGTGCCTACAGGCATAGTCCCACCGAATTGGAAACCGCTCAGCTCTCGTCTGGCTTATATCATCTTCGTCAGCGGAAGATTCAATCTCAGCGCGGTGAATCCGCCGCTGGTGTGGAATGACGGCGGCTTTGCCGCTGGCATTTCAACCCGTCCGAGCGGATTGGCGTTATGCGGACGGCGATCCGCACCTTCGCGTGGAGCGATGGACGGCTCAGCGTTTCTTGCAACTGAACGGCAAGGCGTGCTTCTGGTGGGTAACGCTCGGTCGCTGGGCCTGCATTCCGTTCGTCATTCTCGGGGCCTATGTTTGTTCCCTATGGGCATGCGACTTGTATGGCGAAGCGGCTGGTTTTGCTGCCGCCGCCTTGTGGTCGCTCAGCCCGTATGTGCTGGGGCATGGCGCCTTGATCACCACCGATGCACATGCCGCGTCGATGGGGGTCGTCGCCGCGTATTGTTATTGGCGTTGGCTCCATCGGCCGAGTATGCAACGCGCAATCGTCGCGGGTATCGCCTTGGGACTCGCCGCGTTGACAAAGTATACGCTCTTAGTGCTTTATCCCTGTTTCTTCATCGTTTTTCTGATGTTCCGGACCAAGGACGCTTTCCAAGATTGCCGAGTCTTTACACGCGATGGAATCAAGCTGGCCACGGTCTTCGTCGTTAGCGTCGTGATCATCCAAGCTGGCCATGGTTTCGACGATTGTCGACCAAAGCTGGGAAACCTTACATTCCGTTCAACGCTATTTCGGAACGCGCAGAGCCTGGCGCGGGACGAACAGACCGTTTCGCCGATCAAATGGCTCGCGCGAAACACGCCCGTGCCATTGCCCCGCGCTTACCTCCTCGGTCTCGATACTCAACTTGCTGATTTTCAGCGAGGATACCCTTCGTATCTTCGCGGGGAGTGGCGAAACAAAGGATGGTGGTACTATTACCTGTATGGCCTGTGTGTGAAAACGCCGATCGGATCAATCGTTCTTGTTTTCATGGCTCTTGCGATAACTTTTATCCGACCCTTCTACAACCGCAACTGGAAAGACGAATGGAGCGTGTTACTGCCTTTCGCGTCGATATTCATCCTTGTGAGCGCGCAGACCGGGTTCTCGCTTCATCTACGGTACGTATTGCCCGCACTCCCATTTCTTGGGATCTGGATCTCCAAGTTGTTTCAGTCGTCTCGGTTCGGCGATTGGACCGTGCTTCTCGTTAGCTCTACGGCGCTCGTTCATTCCAGCGCGTCCAGCCTTGCAGTCTATCCCCATAGCCTCTCTTACTTCAATGAACTTGTGGGGGGGCCGGAGCAAGGCTACAAACATCTCTCGGGAAGCAACGTTTCCTGGGGACAAGACCTCATTTACCTTGCGGAGTGGCTGAAGGAGCACCCCGAAGTACAAGATCTCCGGCTTGCGTCGTACGGACCGATTGATCCTCGGCTGACAGGCATCGAGTTTACAGTTCCTCCCGTCGCCCCTGACCACGCCGTTGGTTCGATACAGGATGATCATGGCAGTCGCTCTGAAGAATCCTTGCGAAGCGACGACACGGCGGGGCCTCTCCCCGGGTGGTATGCGATCGACGTGAACTTTCTCGCCGGCGATCTTACGGCCGTACACAACGGAAGCGGTGAGCGACAGGACGTATGCACCAGGTACTTCAATTTAAAGTATTTCGAAAATTTCACTCCTGTCGCCCGCATTGGATACTCATTCCACGTTTATCACTTGCCGATGGAGGACGCCAACCAATTGCGGTCTCGAATGCGGCTGCCACTGTTGACGACGGAGAAATAGCGGATATGTAGAGATCCCCGCTGAAGCGGGCTGGGGGGGAGATTATTTACGAGCCGTGATACCTGGCATGAATGCCAGGCCTATTACCGCTACGCGGCCAAGCCCCATGGAATGGGGCTCAGGAAGTGTCCTGGCGGACCAACCGCCACGATGGCAGGGGCTTGGGGGTCAGTGGTCAGTGGTCAGTGGTCAGTGGTCAGTTGAGCGCGGAAAACGCAGGAACCAGGGCCCCGGCCAGGTAGCGGTACTCCGCGTCAGCTCGCTGGGTTAAGGTTCCGAGGCTTGCGGAGCGGCCAACGACAAAACGAATTGTTTCCGTGCCGCAGTCCAGGGCTGCGACCATTGCTTCCAGCTGGTCCCAAGGGCCGAGGAGTCAAAGAACGACGGGACAGACGAAAAGCTTTTTAAACCTACAAGGTCGCTATGAACGCAAAAAGGTGCAAAGGGGGAAGCGCGACACCTCCGTTCTCCTGTTTTCTCGTCTTTGGCGATTCGCGTTAAATCTCCGCTTCTCCCGGAGTGATCGTTGTCGACGTCGGCCGATCGAATACGCATGCCCACGCAGCTGCGGAGCATGGGCGCCCGCGCAAAATGCGCCCATGAGTTCTGTAAAGGTCGGGCGCGTCGAGTCGCCGTCACCAAGACGTGGGGAAAGCAGGCAGTGGGAAAACGTCCTGGTGACGGCGTTGAGGCAAGGAAAGAGGCCTTCCCGCTCCTGACGACTCCATGGAGACCATATCCATCAATTAACGGCAACCGGATCTGTTCGGAAACGTCTGTCAAAGCTGGCTTGATGAAAGCGTTTCGCTTTTGGGCGAAGGCTGAAGAGACGACAGGAAATTGCCCGCTTGTTGAGCATCAGAACGGTAATGCCGTAATGCCCCGCCCGGGCTGCTGGACGACATGAACAAACACAGCCTGACTGACGAATACGTTGTTAGGCGTACGATACAGCGCATACTTTTGCCAGCGGGAAAAAAGAAACCCCTCACCCCGACCTCTCCCCAAAGGGAGAGGGAGTTCAATGCGGCTTCGCCGCTTTACTTTGCTGAGCGGCAATTCAGGGCCCGCCTACGCGGCGGCGAGTGCCATGAAGACCGCGCTCCGGTCGGCCTCGGCGATCACTTCATCGAGAAGCTCATAGAGCCGTTCCATTTCCAGGTCAGATCCTTCCAGGCGCGCGTGCTCATGGCGCAGGTGATGCTCTTCCCCCGGCCCGGCTAGTCCCTGCGTGCTGCAGGCGTAGTCGGCGATGTGGACGAGTTGGCACAAGGGACGGACCTGCCGACGCTTGACTTGGATTGTGATGATGCCGAACCGCTTCCACGAGCCGCATCGGCAGATTCCAACGGGCAAGCACCTCGGCTCCCACGTCGGCGTGATTGACCAGATATCGCCCTAGACAAGACAGCGGCGAAGGTCCGTTCGGCCTTTGTGCACGTGATGCCGTAAAGTCGGCTGAAATATTGGTCGAAGACCAAAGACGACCTGCAAAAGACCATGATAAAGGCCTCGTCGGCATCGATCCGAATACTGCAGATCTGCCGGGCTACGATGTGCAAGGAGGCGACGGTCAGGCTATGGTGCCAGAATCGGCGATGATCGATGACGACGCCAGCGCACGAAGATCCGCATGGCGGCTATCGCCAGACAGACCTTGCGAACCTCGCTGAGTCCCAGGGCGCGCTTTCACCGCCTGGGGCATGGAACCGATCTCCACGCCGCTCGAGCGGTAGTACGCGGAGTTCGCCAGACGAAGAATCCGGGGCGGACATGGCGACATCCGATTCAATGACCGCCGCTATCTCCCGCGCGCCGCGCATCGGATCGCTGGCGGTTTCTTCAAGACGGTAGATGATGTCCGGCAGACTTCGGCAAGTCGCTGATCGTGCGAAGACGATTACAACCGATTTCTGAACGATCATGACAAGCCTTCAAGATTGGCGAGAGGTCTGACCGGTGACAGGACAACGGGAAGTGCTATTGTAGCCAGGACCACCATCCTGCTGGCAAATGATATGTAACTTTCCACCGGCAAACTTCGCCCAACGCAAGCGTGGCACCCGGAGGAAGGTAGTTACCGACGACGATCGCGAACATGACCACGCAAGCGTGGGCGCATGGCACTCGACGAGAAGAAAACCCTCACCCCTACCCTCTCCCAGCGGGCTGAGCATTACCCACAATTTATTGTGGGGTGAATGGAGTGAGTTCGACAGTTCGGCGGAGGCGTGAAGCGAGCGGTTTTTCAGGCGTCGACGCGCTTTTGTTTTAAGCAAGAATGGTCAACGGAAGCGCGGGTTCGGGGTTGAACCGCGATGGCGGGTATGGAGTTGTGCAGCATGAAGCTATCGCGAGGCAAGGCCACAACTATGGCCGGCGACGAGGATCGCGAGATCGCGCATCCCGCGCCAGAGGGTGCGAACCGCCGGGCAGCCGTCCCCTTTTCGGTTGAGATGCCCTCCCAGACGACCGATCCAAAGCACGGCCTGCTGCATCGTCGGAGGCGGCTGGTGGAGAGGGGCTGGTTTTTTGTGGATTTTGTACTCCACAGTGCCCGCCATTCGTCGTCGGAAAGCATCTCGGTGCAGGGAGCGTCGGGCTGTTTACGTTACATCTTCCGCAGGGCCACGATGCGCACGGCCACTGCGGAATACAGGGTAATCGCCTTCTGCAGCCTTTCGAGAAGGCTTTCAGCGCCTACGCCTGATGCGACAGCCGCTTTGAGCGTCAAATGAAATCCTGATGCGCCAGCGAAGGGTGTATTTTCGGGCGATTTCCGCGGCTTGATCGAGGGTAGCGACGGATTCCGTCGTCCAAAGCCGCCAGTGCGCGTCGGATTCTGCGGGGGGATCGATCTCGTAAAGCTCCACCAGTGTCCAGGTAATCGGCGCGCGGTCGCGGCCATGGCTTTTCGAGGAGTACGGCCGAGTGCGCGGATTTCCGCTGTCTGCCATGCCTTCTCGTTGGAGCGACGAGAACGTCGATGTGCTGCGGCCGAGCAAGGGAGCCACGCGGACTCGCTTCGTGGGCCTTATTGATTTCCGGCGATGCGGCGGTTCAGCGGCAGCGGAATGACGAAGCGCCGTCCGGCGTCGCGCTGATCGACTGCATTGCCAGGTGAATGTCACCTTCCCGGTCCATCACGTGAAAGAGTCGCGGCCGACTTGTCTCTTCGATCGCACCTGTGCCCCCGCGCCACGGCCCTGCGAGCTACGCTACTTTCTTTGTCCTTGAGGGCCCGTTTTCGCCGCTTGCTCGTGTTGTTCTTTTGCCTCCTTGGGTCGCGCCCAACTGGTTGGTCCGGGGCGATCTTAACGGGTGCCGTCCAAGCTCAAGGCCAACGTGGGAGTGCACGAGAAGGCCCTGGACGCTCTTCTTGTCGTTGAGGGGACCAAGGCCGACGGCAAATGAGATTCGAGAAATTGACCGAGGTGGTATCTTGAACCGCCAGCACCATCTTCTGTCCGCGGCACTGTTCCGCGGGTCACATCGACAATGGGTGCCAAAAGCCGTTCGTGCCGTGTTCTTTTTGTTTCGTTGGTGAAATCGGTACAAGGCCTTGCCTCGCCCGAGGACTCGCAAGCCTGGGAAAGCTTATCGAGCGGTTTTTCCGAGAGAGCCCGGAGACCCGGGCGAACCTTGCTCTCCAGCCGCTCGTCTCCAAGATCCGTGACGGGAGGCGATGGCGAGGCCCAGATAGACGCGCCTGCCGAAGACGAGGGATTGGTTCATGTGACATCCAAGAAGAGAACCGGCGGATCCATTCCGCCCCGCCAATCCTAAGCGCCCCAACCACGACAGACAAGCTCCCCAAGGCTTTAAAAATGTGGGTAATGCTCAGCCCAGCGGGAGGGATCTAATGCAGTAATGCCGCTCGCCCACGGAGAGGGAATTCCATGCAGCACGGCTACTTTGATAATAGGCGTCAGCTCGTGGCCGGGAGCGGACGGCGACGAGTTCGTCGTCGCTCCGGGCATAGATGGTATCGCCGGCGAAAGCGGGGTTGGCCCACGTGGGGCCGATGATTTTGGTTCGGGAGTCTTCTTCGTAACCGGTTTGCTCAAAGCGGGCGAGAATCAGTTCGCCGTCGGAGTTGAGGACGAGCCGCGCGGTTACCGTCACCGATCCAAACCATGGTGGCCTGGGGATTACGCCCTGGGGGTCATTCGGTTGCCGTCGTCCCATCGCTTTTCGCTGGTGTTCAGGTCGAAACAGGTCAGGCCATGTTGTTTATCGAGCAAGAAGACGAGCCCATCTCGAAAGAGGGGGGGCGCCATCAGGCCTCGCAAGTTGCGATTCTCGGTCCATGCGAGTTCGGCGTCCGTGGGCCTGCTGCCGAGCTTGATCGCCTTGGAACCTTCCCAATAACCACTGACGAAGAGAATGCCGTTCTGAAAAATGGGCGTTGCGATCGATACGCCGTAAGTGACTTCGTAGGGAACGGTCCAGAGAATCTCACCGGTCTTGGGATCCACGGCGCGAATGTTGAGCGGCGTCCAGATCACCAGTTGTCGACCTGAAGGGGCGTCAATGAGAATCGGGGTGCAATAGCCGGCGGGATCGGGAATGCTTCGCCAGGCCTCCTTGCCGTCGGACAAGTGAAACGCGATGAGCGAGCCATTGGGCTCGGCTCCGACATGAACGATCACTAGGTCGTCGACGACAAGGGGTGAACCGGCGAATCCCCAGGTAGGAACCTTCGCGTTACATTCCTTGACGGTATCTTTCGTCCACAGGACCGCGCCGGAACCGGCGTCCAGGCAGCAGACCATGCCGACGGCACCTAGGGTATAGACTTTACCCTCGTGCACGGTAGGCGCGGCCCGCGGGCCGTTGCCGTAGTCGAGGTCGCCGTAGGTGGCGTCGTACTCATGGGCCCAGAGTTGTTCCCCCGTGGTGGCATCGAAACAGAGAACTCTCTCGGTTCCGTCTGGCGTCTTGCCCTTTTCCGTCGGCTTGGGGCGGTCCATGGTGTAACACCGTCCTTCCGCGACGACGATGCCAGCGTAGCCGGCGCCGATCTTCTTTCGCCAACGCGGGGAGATCCCGTTCTCTGGAAACTTGTTGGCAATGGGCGGAGCCTTCCAGGTCCCATCCGCGCGCGGCCCGCGCCACTTCGGCCAATCTTCCCCCTGGGCGCGATCCCAAAATCCGATGATTCCAACGAGGCAAGCGATCCAAAGCGTGATCGGCCAACGGCTCCGCGGCATTTGGTCTCTCCTGTCCCACGAGATCACTGGTAGATCCCGTGATGATAAAGGCGGCGGTTTAGAAATCGAACTCCGCGATGACGGGAAACACGAGGATTTTGCCGTCCCCAATTCTTCCCGTCCGACTGACTTCGACCAGGCGTTCGATAACGACGTCGGCGAGTTCATCGGGCAGCAGGATGCGAATCTCGATCTTCGGCAAATAGACGAGGTTGTATTCGCTCCCGCGGTATTGTGGGAGAAGATCCTTTTGCCTGCCGTACCCTTTCGCCTCGGAGACCAGGACGGTGTCGATGGGGAACTCCCCCATCGCCTCGAGGACCGCCTTGGCTTGAAACGGCTTGATAATCGCCATGATTTCCTTCATGGAGATCAATGTAACGCGAGGGAAAATGCGGTCCAAGTGTCAACTGGGACCGACGGACAGAAAATCCCCGAGACATACCAACCATCGTCCCTGACGACAGCTAGCGGAAAGACCCGGCTTGTTTTCGATAACCCATTGAATCCCATTGGCTTCTGACCGAAACGACTGCCTGGCAAAAATCCGTGAGGATTTTCGTGGTTCGAATTGACGGCGGGCGGAAATCGGCTATTCTAGTTACTGAGACTGCGTCTCAATTTCATGCCAATGGGGCTCGGTGGATCGAACCGCACGGGATTGTGCTTCGACTGAGGCGTTCACACCTTATGAAAATGCTTCTTGTTTCCGAAAGCGTGGGCACCGACCATGGGGAGGTCGTGTGCCGATGTCTGAAGGTCACTGCCGGCGAGGTCCGCGACGCGGTTCTGCTGCACGACCCTAAGACAATCCGCGATCTCGGCCGCTGCACGGGGGCAGGCAATGGCTGCACCGCCTGTCATGCTCGACTGGCAGTCATTCTCGAGCAAGAACGCGCGGCCTACTCCGAGGGATGCTCGCCCATCTGCTCAGACAAGTAATTCGCCAAGCCCACCTGCGCGATGAGATTAAGCTGCGTTTCCAACCAATCGACGTGCTCTTCGGATTCCACGAGAATCGCGTCCAAAAGTTCCCGGCTACCGTTGTCGTTCGCCTTGGTACAGATGGCAATGGCTTCGTTGTAGAGTTTGACGCCGCTGGTCTCGAGCGCCAAATCGACCTGGAATTGTTCCTCGACACTGGTTCCCGCGCGAATGACATCATAACGCGCGATCTCGGGAACGCCGTCCAGAAACAAAATGCGATCAATCAGCTTCTCGGCGTGTTTCATCTCGCCGATCGATTCTTCGTAATGCTTGGCCCCGAGTTTCCGGTACCCCCAATTCATGCACATTTTGGCTTGGATGAAGTACTGATTGATGGCCGTCAATTCGATCGTCAGACCGCGATTGAGCGCCTCGATGACTTGTGGATTGCCTTGCATGAACCAGAACTCCTCACTACCACGAATCTTCAAAACCATCGCCGTCCAAGATAGGCGCGATCTACTGCCCGTCAAAAGAGCAATGTCGCGTGCCAGTCCGCTTTCCGTCAAGGTTCTCCAAGCGATCGGCGCTGGAGCGACGACATTACATTTCCGATGCTCCCTAGAGTATCACGCCAGGCACTAGAAGTCGCGGCGCGGCGAACCTCAAGTTCCACGGGCAAAGATTCTCCCGAGCCATCGCGAAATCCGAGCCATGTCCCGACTTTGTAAACCACCGCGCCCAGGGGGACAAGCAAGAAAGCAAAATTCCCCACTTCAAGACAATCGCTCGCCGTCCCACGAACTCTATCGCCGCTCCGAAAACGTTATGCCGCCGCCGGGCTCGCTTTTCGCCAGGGTTCTCCAAGTGGCCGGTCCGGGAAATGCACCATGGCTTTTCTGAAGCTCGATCGGCGACGTTTCTTCACGGGCCACCAAAGAGCAGTGCAAAAAAATCCGGTAACGCGAGTAGAATCCCGCACATCAAACCGAGCAAATATCCGAGAACCTGGATCGCCCCCATTTGCTCCGTCGCGACGGCATCGACCATTTCGTGCAAGATCTTTACGTCCATGGCGCAAACCGCCGTTCGAACCCGGCCGGATACATTGAAACGCTTTCCAATGATCTCCATGCCATCCCGTTCGAGCCATGCCGCCAGATGGGGTTTGAATCGTGGAATGGCTTCCTGGCTAAGCCAACGCCAAAAGGCGGGCGTGTCGATCAACCGATTCCCCGCTTCGGGAAGTCTCTGCGAGAGGAAATCCTCCACGCGCATTCCCAGGTAGTCGGACGCGCGATCTTTGAGGGACGCGAGGATCGGCTCGAGATCGGTGGACTCGAATGCACGACGAAGCGTGGGGCCGAAGTCCGCGAGCATATCGACGATTCGTTCGCGATTCCCGGGACTGGCGAGTTGCTCGTTGAGGGATTCCTCGACTTCGCGCCAATCGAGGGCGCCGACATACTCCGCGACTCCCAGAAAGAACCCATGAAGGTAATGTCGTCGGCGGTATTCGTCGGCGGCTTCACGCATCGTCTGCACCAGTCGGGGAGACTGTCTTCCTCGAGAAAGTCGACGGTGGATACGAATTTCTCCTCGACTTTGACGCTGCGACAACCAGGGTTCGATGACCCGTTCGATGAACTCCTTGATGTTCTGACGATGAAAACTGTCGGAAAACCCCTGACGAAGAAGGGAAAGAATCTCCGGCGTCAATCGATCCACCAACACGGGAAGGTTCGCGGAAGCCGCGGGTCCGATGACGGAGCGCAGGTTCATTCGAACCCGAGGGTCATCCAGTGCCCCGATCACCATTTCCGAAATCTCTTCGGTCACGACCTCCGGAGTCAGTAGTTTTTGCGATACTTCCAATCCCACCGAGTCGGCAAGTTCCTCGCGCCGAGCCGGTATCAGCCCCTGCTTCCAAATCCAGAAGGTGAGCCAACGGAGCCATGTTTCTCCGGGTGTATGGTTCGAAGAGCATAGTGACGGCGAGAAAGTTCGTCACATACCCCACCATGGCAGTTGTAAGTAGAGGCAAGACAATGATCTGCAGCCATGGTGGAAGTTGAAAGCCGGTAACCCGAAGTCCAATGGCGACCGCCAAAATCAGCAGGGTTAGCCAAGAGGCCAGAACACAAAAGATCTCGGCAAGGATAAAGAATCGCGCAATGCCGGCCTTCTTTTTGCCCAAGTCCGCCAATTCGCGGAGTTTGCGAGGAGTCATATTTCCTTTCTAAACAGTCCTGTCTACCGCGAACAGGGGGTTGTCGCGCGGACGCGGATTGACACATTCTCCCCTTTGCGGGATAGGGCCGATCTACCCTTGATGTTCCACCCTCGACCCCTCCGATTCGTCCTTGCGGGACGATCGAAACAGGTGTCATGGTGGGGATAACGGATCAGTCCATCGATCGGCGAGACGAACCATGCAACCATCGGGCCCAGTTCCCACGGAGATCCCGGACGTGAACGGGAAGGTAGCTCCGACCCCGTCTTCCCCTCGTTTGTCACGTTGGAAACAATGGGTAACGGTCGGCATTTTCGTCAGCATGTTCGGGACCGTGGGTGTGTTCGCGTTTCGCCGTCCCGCGTTCTACGTGGAACGGCTCCACGCCATGCCGAACGAGGAGCGGACACAACTCTCCAAGCAGTTTCTCAACAAGGGAACCCGCCTGATCAACGACATTCAGAACGAGCCGATCTGGTTAGCGGATTTTGACGAACGACAGATCAACGCCTGGTTGGCGGACGATTTTCATCACAATCACGCCGAACAAACCCTGCCGAGCGGCATCCGCGAACCTCGAATCGCCATTGAAGGAGACATGTTGCGGCTAGGTTTCCAGTACTGCAAGGGACCATGCGGCGTGGTGATTCAAATTGGATTCCGGGCGTGGGTGCCCAAAAGGAACATGCTCGCCGTCGAGATTGAAGGGGCATGGGCGGGCGATCTCCCACTGCCAGCCAGTTATACTCGTTCGGTCATCGAACAGTTCACTTATGCCAACAATCTGGGCATACGCTGGAAGCGGAACGGTAGTCGGCTCGTGGCGCTGATCGAGTTTCCCAAAGGGCACCGAGAGGTGGTCCTGCAGAAAGTGGAAATCCGTTCGGGCACGATCCACGTGAAAGGAGGCAGCGGCCGACTGCCGGTGCCATCGACCGATTACGCGCCGAGCGCCAATTGAAACCGGCATTGCCAGACACCGTCCTTCGACTCTCGAAGCTCTAAAATTCCCTTGAGTCGATTGCCGGACAAAATGACGCGAAATTCATCGGGACTTTCCCACTGGAGCCGATAATTGCCGGACTCGCGTCGGCGGACCCAGCCCCGGCTTCCGGATATGGGCCCTTCATAATTCAAATAAAGTTTTCGATGAGGGTCTTTAGGAATCGCGGACGTCCAACCCGCCGACGGTGGCCATGCCGGAAGCGACCAGGACCGTAGCGCGTCACAGTGCGGATCTTCAAAGAGAATGTCCCAATGATATTCATGAGGATGTCCGTGTTCCAGCACGACAAAGCGCATCTCATCCCCTCCACCACACCTCGCGTTTCTTCACCTCTGCCGCGTCCTGGGTTTCGAATTTCGATGGTCCCGCCACGACTAACGGAGCCTGAAGTTCGTTTTCACCAAGAACCAGCGTCGACGCGAACGTTTCTTCGAATCACCAAGTCCAATATCGGGCACGTTCGTACCCGCCCGCAAGGGGTGCACGCCCATTTTTGCGCACGTGCCAACAACTTCGCCCGTTGGGCGGTGTCGTCTCGCGAATCGCGGTGGGCAAGGGGAATCTCTTTTCCGAAAAATGACTCCCCTTCGCCGCCCCTACGCCTTTCCCCCCGAGGGAGCGGGAATACACCGTAACCTCTTACTACGGCTTTACCAAATAATGGGCGCGCACCGGCAGCAAGATTTAGCCCAACTTCCCCTTGACCAGATGGTTCACATCGCCTATCCATCCGCTGGATTTTTCTCCTCGACGCTGCATCTTGGCACGAATGAAACCTCGGTGGTCACCACTCAATTGGTGACCGGAACGGGAGCCTTGCATGTTACGTCCCTGGCACGCACTGCTAATACTGTTCGGAGCGATGTTCTTCGCTCCGCCCTCGATGGCTGGCTTGGTCACCATCACGGATACTCAACCAATCGTCGACTACCCAAACTGTCCCTGCCCCGACGTAAAACTGCCCGCAGTTCTCCCTTTTGCCCTTTTCGACTTTTCCGGCCAGCCGAAGCTGGCCAGTATCACGGGCATCGAAATCACGCTGACGATGCAGGACGGCGACACCTTGCCGGGCGAGTTCGATTACAACAAACTGAGCCTCGGGTTGGACAATGTCCCCACGGGTATCATGTTTAATGGATTCGGAGCCGGAAAGGAGACGAGTCTTACCTTCTCGTTAAAGGAAGGAGACGCCGGCTGGCTCAGTGACGGCGCGATCAAGGACCTGCTCACCGATCTCAACTCGGACAACCAACTCTTCGCCTTGCTGCTGGACGCGACGCCGGACGACAATTGCGTGTACCTTTACAGCGCCTTTGACACAACGATCAAGCTGACCGGGGAATTGCAAGGAGGCGGACAACAAGTGCCCGAACCGGCATCTCTGTTCGTCTGGCTCATGATCCTTGTCGGCTTTTTGGCAGTCCACCGTCGCCGGCAGCGGTCGGCGATCGCCCCCATTCCCTTCACAACCGCAACGTGATCTCACGTCCATGTTCGGATCGGCAAACGGATTCCAGGCCAAGGACAGGAAACCATCGCGACGGCCGGCGTTCTTCCCTCACAAACGTTCTTCGGGAATCGGCTCACGATAGGGACGCCGGCTCCGATACAGTTTGGCCCGCGTCTCGATACTTTCGGCGAGCCTCTCATTCTCGTTGGCTCGGGCGATTTGAATGGCCGTCTCGGCGATGCGAACCGCTTGCGTGAAATCTCCCTGCTCCGCGTACGCGGCAGCGAGCGTGTCCAAGTATTCCACGTTGCCGTGCCCCGTCTGCTCGCAAACCAGCGTGGCCCATTTCACCGCTTCGTTCCCGTTGCGCAAATCGCCGTCATTGAGGGTTGCGAGCATCCAAGCCAGATTGTTCGCCGCGTCGAGCCATCCTGGACGGAGTTCCAAGGCGGCGTGAAAATGCTCGATCGCTTCCCGATGGCGTCTGCGCATGGCCAGGGAGTAAGCGAGTTTTCCGTGAGCATCCGCGTCCTTGGGATTGGCGGCGACCAACTCCGAATAGCGAGCAATCGCCCGGTCGATGTACTTCAAGCGGACTTGAATAAAGACCTGGGTCGCCTGAAGATCCCGAGGATTCAAACGCTGCACCGCCTGGAAATAACGAAGCGCTTCGTCCAGCTTTCCCTGTGAGGCAAGCAGGATGGCCAATCCGCGGTTCGCGGCGATTAATTGCGGATCGAGCTTGAGCGCGGCTTCGTAGTTGACTTTCGCCGCTTGCGTCTCGCCGCGCAACGAAAGGGCGTCGGCAAGATCGCTCAGATACCCGGGAGAGTTGGGAGCCAAGGCCAAGGCTTGTTCCAACTCCGCGACGGCGCCGTCGAAATCCTGCTTGTAGAGGAGAATCTGCCCGAGCGTTCCGTGCGCCTCGCTGCTTTCGCCGAACTCGAGCGCCCGACGACACGCGCTTGCCGCTTCATCGAACCTTCCCAGCGAGGTGAGACTGATCGCCATCTCCAATTGCGCATCGACCAACCCAGGCGAAAGCCGCAGCGCGCTCTTGTAGCGATCCAGAGCACCGGCAAAGTCGCCTTGAGCTTGTTCGATCCTACCGAGGTTCAAGTAGGTCGTGGCTAAATTTGGCTCCAGGTCCAACGCGGTGGATAGGTGTTGATTCGCCTCCGCGAGATTCCCCGCGCGCATCAGTCCTAGTGCAAGGTCATTCAAAACGTCGACGTCCCGCGGCCGGATCTTGCGCGCCAGCTGCAGTTGTTCGACGGCTCCTTTAACGTCCCCCGACCGTAGCAATGCACGTCCGAGGTAATGGTGAGCAAAGGAATTGTTCTTGGTGACGGCTAGCGCTCGACCGAACAACGCCTCGCTCGTCCTCCAAGTTGTGAGTTGAAACTGGGAGATTGTGAGCAAAATCACGTAGCTCATCCCAAGTCCCAATCCCAGAGCGAGTCGGCGCGACGGTGTCGCGTTCGCGTAAAGATCGGCCACCGCCCACAGAATTATCACGTAGAGGCCAATGAATGGGAAATACGTGTAACCGTCGGCAATGAAGCGGTGCGAAGTCGAAAAAACGCCCAGCATCGGCGAGATCATCAACAAATACCAGAGCCAGCCGACGAGCAGAAATGGCTGCGCCCGCGACTCCCGCACGAAAAATCCCGTGATCACCAACAAAAAAATCATTGATTCGATCACGCGGGACGGCAAATAGGTATCGGGCTCGACCGGATAGTAAACGCACAAATGGACCGGCCAGAACAAGGCACAGATATACGTGGTAAAGGTTACCACCGCTTGGGCCATTCGATCTCCCAACGACAGGGAATCGACGGGAATGTACCAATCGCCGACCGGTGAAATCGTGAGCGTGTACGCGGTGACGACCACTCCCAACACAAAAAATGGGATCTTTTCCAGGATCAATTGGCGGCGAATGCTCGGGTCCCATCGACACAAGGGCCAATAGTCCAGTAGAAGCATGACCAGCGGCAAGGCAACGAGCGTCACGCCGCTAAAGAGACAAAGGAGATACATAAGGAGCGTGGAAATGAGCCTCCAAGCCGAGGGCCGCTTGGCGTAGCCGGCGTAAAGGTAAAGCGTCCCTAGCCCGAACATCGCCGAGACCAATATCTTCCTGGAAGAAACCCAGGCGACCGCCTCGACTTGCAGGGGATGCACCGCGAACATCAATGCCGTCAGAGCCGAGATCTCCGCTCGTCCCGTCAGTCGAGTCAGGGCCGCGTACACCAAAAGTACGTTGATGACGTGATAAAGCAGGCTCATCGCGTGAAAACCGGCGGGAGAATTCCCGAAGAGCTGCACGTCGAGCATTAACGAAACCCAGGCGAGCGGGTGCCACCACCATCCGTGGCCGTGCAAGAACGCCCACTGGACGTTCTCAAGACTTAACCCTGCCAGAACGCGCGGATTCTGCAAAAAGTGGTCGGGATGATCGATGAGAACGAACTCATGGTCCCAAACCTGCCAATAGACCGTCAACGTCGCAGCGATCAGGCCTAGGCCAATGAGTAGATGCCGTTGCATACGTCTTGCAAGAATCTCCTCTCTTGGAAAGTGGACTACCCCACTCGATTTCCCTGCATCATACCGGCTCGGAACGGCGTAGTCTCTCTTCCTTCCGCCACATTCCCAATCGCGGGAAATATCGCCGCCATGAAACGTAATGCCGGGGGCTGGCCGGGGTGGACGACGTCACTTTTCTGATGCACAAAACGACAAGCGGTCCTTTTTCGTCCGTTTGTGCCCTTCGCTTCCAATCAACCGTAAGCTTAGCCCCTTTTCTCGCCGATCATGAACCACGAGGAGAAGTTTCCGGGTCGATAGGAATACTTCACTGCTTGGCAGCGTGATCGAGTGCGAGGGTCCCTCGGCCGGCGATGCCGATGAAAACGACTCGCGCCAGGATCCTCGAAGCGACCTTTTCAAGCCTTGCGCCGTTAACTCTCCGAGCCTCCCAAAATACCGAAAGTCACCATCGCCAACGCCACCTTCACGGATTGATACCTTTCTCCGCGTCTTTGACGGACTTAATGATTCGAAGACGTTGCTCGATCGCCGAGGCGAGAGTCGTCTGACCGGTCCTCCGAGCCTCTTGAACAGCGGCCTCCATCACCCCCGTCCCCTGCGAGGCATGGTTCAGACCGACCAATTGAAGACCGACGATTGCTAGCGCTTCCGCCTGTCGTCCTGTTGCCGCCATGGCGCGTGTCTCGTTCAACTGACGCTGAATCTGTTCGCGGCGTTCCTTGAGCGCGCGGGGGAGCTGATTGGCGTGAATCTCGGCAGCAAGGGTCCAATGCTCGAGCCCCTCGTCGATCTGCCCAGCCTCCAGCAGACGAGACGCTAGCTTCCCTTGAAGTTCCGCGGACGTGGGAGCCGTTCGTAGCGCCTCGCGAAGCGCGGGCAAAATGTTTTTCCCATCATGTGCAGCTTCGAGCAATTGCACCTTCATCGAATAGGCATTGGCATAGTCTGGCGCCACTTCTATCGCCCGATCGCAATAGCGTATCCCGGCAGCCGGGTTTCCACCTTGAAGTTCATCCATCGCGCGCATCATCAAGATTCCGGGATCATCCGGCGCCAGACGCATGGCTTCGCGGAGATGCTTTCCCCGTTCCTCCGTTCGCTCCGTTCCCGTTAGTGCGTACACACTGGCAAACTGGGCGTCATTGTCCATGGGCTCCGTTGCGAGCAAACGACGGAAATGCTCATACCCTTCCGCGCCACGTCCTTGAAGAGTCAAGGACCAACCGAGAAACCGGTCCGTTCGCACCGCCCCTTGGGCAATCCACAAGGTCCAATACCCGTTCAAGGCCCATATGCTCATGGCGCCGGCAAGCAAGACGCCAACCCACTTCCCCCATCCCGCCAGCCATCGAAATCCCCAACAACCGAAAGCGCAAAGCGGAATGGCGGCGGACATGCCGAAAAATGCTTTTGCCAACGACAAATACGGAAGCCGGAGGTTCATCAAGACAATCGCCGCGAGCAACGCGTAAACAGCGCCGAAGCAGAAACCACTCGGCACGCGGATGACGGATTTGAACCAGGAACACCCCCGCGAGACCGACGAGGATCGCGATGGACGGAACGATGGCGAACAGGTACCCCGCCGCCAACCGCTCCATGTTCCATGGGGGCCAAAACCATGCTTGGACCGTGCCGCCCAGCAAACCATCGCCCCACAAGGTCGAATAAATGGCATCGGGCAAGCTATGCGCGCCGAGGAGGAACGGCTGCGAAAAGACATGACCGAACCGAATGAAATACTCCCAGGTGTGGTAGCCGGGATCTTGCCACCAAGCGAGCCCCAATTCCGGGTCCCAATTCGCCACGAGCGGACTGCCAAAGTCTCGCCAAAGGCGGAAATAGTGAAATCCCCCTAGCCCTACCGCGATAAAGAGCGCCAATCCAAGTTTTACCAATCCGGATTTCCATGACTCCCCGCGTGCCGCGCGAACCAATACCTGTCCCAGGATCACCACGACGATGACCCCGAGTATTGCGACTGCAGTGAGTTTCGAATTGAGTGCTGCCGCGAGTGTAAGTCCCAGGGCAATATGAGCGCCCACGGTATCGCGATGGCCGAGGACGATCCGCAATGCGGCGTACACGCTCGCGCTTGCCCATGTGGCGGCAAAACCCTCGTTGGTCGTGTACTGATACATGTAGAGGTGCATCGGCAAGAATGCCGCAAGCAACAAACCCACCAGCACGAGGCCCGGGGATTCGGGAAACAAAAGCCGCAGACTGAAGAAAATAAACCCCACTTGCAGGAGACCCGCGACGAGCCCCAAGTATTGTAATGGGAGTTTGCCAGCATCCTCTCCCGCGGACGGCGTGCCCGAAAGCTTCACCACCGTTGCCGCCGTCGCATAGTACAAGGGGGGTTGAAACATCTCCCATCCTTCGTCCGCGCGCGGCAAGGTCCGTTGGTCCTTCAAGTGATCGATGTAAGCAAGGTGGCCGTGAACATCGAAGCCGATCTTGGGAAAAAGGAAGGCGGCATTGTGCAGATACATCGCGATCCATGCCGTTGCGACAACGGCAAATGCCGCCCACTCCAAGTAAGCTCCCGACGTCTTCACCAAGTCGGGCAACCATCGATTCCAAACCAGCCAAGCCACGATCCCCGGTATCGCCATCAGCAGCGTGAGCCAAGGCCGATCTTGAACTGCCTGAATGGGGGACGGAAAGTGGTAGTCATAGTTCTCTTCGAGCAGGGGTTTCGACGCCAGCCGGGCCGGCCGGGGGGCAGCTCCCGCGAGAGACACATCCCACGTTTCGTCCGTCGACACCCGAACACTCGCCGCCTCGAGCGCGAGCCAAAGAGCCGGCGGCCCCTTGGAGTTCTCGACGCGCACTTCCAGTTCGTTTTCACCTGCGCGAAGCAGTCGCGTGACGTCTATCTCGGCCGGCACCTTCCAATTCGAACTCGGCGGAGCTGATGCGATTTGACCATTTACTTTCAATTGAAAGGAACGAAACCCACGCAGCCTCGCGATGGCGTGGGGGGGAACCTGCTCCAGCGAGAATCTTTTGCGAAAACGTGCATCCAGTTGAACGGCTGGACGGGTTTGGAGATCGCGTGCCAGCGGATAGATGATCCATTCCGCGTTACCTTGCCTAGGGAGAAAGGGGATCGGGCTGGCCTTCGTTCCCAACCCATGGAAGACGGCCACCGTGGCAACAAAAAGCGCCAGAGCGCCAACCACCGTCAAAACTCGATCTTTTCGGAATCGAACCATGAACCATCCCGTAACAGTATGCAAACCCGCTTGACTCTACTCGCAACAACTTTGAAAATCGAGTCGGAATGCAGCGCGGATTTTTGCTTCGGACGCGGGTGAATCCGTTCGTCAGGAGACCCACAAGCGAACCTTCCGTGAAAGGCGACGTTTTTCCAATCGGAAACTCGATCATCGGTCAGTAAAACGGGCAATCAAAGGAAACCGACCGCATGTGGACTCGGTTCGTATCTACTTTAGCATCGCCGATCTCCGGCCGTTCCCTGGCGATTTTTCGAGTCTTTTTCGGCCTTGTGTTGACGCTCCAGGCCTACGAGTTTCTCGTCGGCTATCAGGGCTCTGATTGGGTGACTTTGACGATTGGCGAAAACGGGGAGCAATGGACGTTCCCTTTCCCTGGTTTCACATGGGTGCGGCCGTTACCCGAGCCATGGACAACCGCCCTGCTCTACATTCTCGGTGTTTGCGGCATTTGCCTCGCCCTCGGACTCGCCTATCGCATCTCGGCAACGGCATCGTTTCTCGTTTGGACCTATATCTTTCTGATCGAGCAATCGAGCTACAACAACCACTACTATCTGATGAGTATGATCGCGTTTCTTTTGATCTGGATGCCCGCCGACCGCTGGTATTCCCTGGATCGGGTGCTCGACGAAGGAAAGTCCTCCCTCCCAACGCCGATACGTTTTTCCATACCGTTCTGGCCGGTGTTTTTGCTGCGTGCCCAGCTTTTCCTCGTCTATTTCTACGGTGGAATCACCAAACTTAACGCCGACTGGCTCGTCGAAGCCGCTCCCCTCAAGTATTGGCTGCGGCAAAACAACGTTCTGCAGCCAATCCGGCCGTTCGTTTCCAAAGACGTGCTCGAGCAACTCAATCAATTCGTTCAATCGGACGCCGTCGCGTACTTCCTTGCCTACACGGGAACCATTTACGATCTTGCCATCGGCTTTCTCTTGATCTTTCGCAGAACGCGAATCCTAGGCTTCACGCTTACGGTCATCTTCCACTTCATGAACCACGTGCTCCTCTTCGACGACATCGGTGTCTTTCCTTATCTCGGAGTGGCGGCAACGACGATTTTTCTCGAACCCGATTGGCCCCGGCGCGTTCGCCTCTGGTTTCGCCGGCGAGACATTCCGCGTCCCGATTGGGGCTGGTTCATCGCCGGTGGACTCTTTCTCCCGGTGGTCGGAGCCACGCTCGGCTGGTCCGTCCGACCCACGCGACGGGCGGTCCCCCTACCCCCCAAACAAATCTCTTCGATCGTACCCCTGTTTGTCGCAACCTGGCTGGTGCTGCAAATCCTGATTCCACTTCGCCATTTCTGCTACGCCGGCGACGTGAACTGGACCGCGGAAGGAGAACTCTTCAGCTGGCGAATGAAGGGGAACGTCAAAGTTCTCCGGGAGTTGGCGATCGATGTCGTCGACCCTGGTCTGGGCGCGCCAGTTTCCGAAGGAGGCCAACGGATTGACTGGAACAACGTCCAAGGCATTCCCAAAGCGTATCGCGATGTTGACCCCAAGGCCATCGACTGGAGGCAACTGCCGGAAATCGTTCTCATTCATCAACCGCTTTGGGGCGAGCGAATCATCTTCAACCCATTCGCGGGGCGGGAAAACCTACCCCTTTCCATCGAGGAATCGAAAGCAAAAGCGGAACAGATTTGGCAACAACGGTTCTCGCGCACGCCGGAAATGCAACCGACCGTGGACCCCGCCAGCGTGGTGGACGAGTATCTCGAGAAAATCTCCGGGGAAAACCCGAAAAGTTCGCTGTTGCCGCGTCTCCGAAGAATCAAAGAGAACGTCGCCTTGCTGGCGAAACCGGATTTGACAACACGTGCTCAACGACAAGCGGTGACTCGACTGCAAAGTGATTTGGGCATCATTTATCAGGACCTGAAACACGGTGGCGACTTCCGGCTCGCGATGGCTCGCGTTCATCCGTTTGCTTTTGACGGCGCCCCGTCCCCCAGCAGCCCGTTTCTCGCCATCGAGGACAAAGAGCTGGAGTTGTTGGACGTCGCGAATTACCGCGCCGTTGATCGCAAGAAGTGGCGGAAGAATCCGCGCGAGGTTGAATCGGTCCTGATTGCCCTCAAAAACGCCAATCAGATCGATCTCGTGGTGCTTCCCCTTTGGCTGTATATCGAACAAAAGGAAGGCGAATATCAAATTCGTTGGAACTACAGTCGCGATTTGACCAGGCCGAAGATCCTGGCGATGGCCCGCCGACCGACGATGTGTCGACTGTATGCGGACCGGATTTCGTCCGCGTGGCGGACCGAATTCGGTCGTGCTCCTAAGGTGAATTTCCGAATGCTCGTCGCCATCTACGGACACGAACCTTCGCTGGCGGTGGACCCCACGGCGGATTTAGCAACGGCGCCGATCACCTATTTCGGACATAATGATTGGGTCCTCTTCCCTGACTCCGCGCCGAAACAAGTACCCGCCAAGGAGGAGGGTTCACCTCATCGAGCATCAGAAGAATAGTGCTCTACGGTTGGGGCTCATGGTACGGAAGCTGTCGGCGATATCCCTCGAGCCGCGACTCGATCGACTTGGCCTCCGCCATTCGACCGAGCCTGCGCGCGAGATCCGTGGCCGAGACCCCGACCCTTTCCGCTTGGACAAAGTCTCCGGCCTCGGCGTACGCTGCCGCGAGCGTGTCAAGGTAGGACGGATCCGATCCCTGAACCCTTTCCACTGCTCTCCGCGCCAAGAGAACGGCTTCCTCGCCGTTACGAAATCGAGCATCTTTATGCGTCGCCAGTATCCAGGCGAGATTATTGAGGGGTTCCGCGGACGCGGGTTGTCGCGTAATTAAATCGCGGTATGCGGCGATTCCCTCGGCAACGGCTCCCCGGGCAACCAACGCGCCCGCGAGCGCGCCGCGAGCGTCCCCCAGTCCCGCATTGAGGCCCAACGCCGCCCGGAAATGGAAAATCGCCTCATCGAGAGCACCCATGCGAACGAGCGTCGTTCCCAGATTGTAGTGCAGGCGAGCATCGGTGGAATCACTCGCCAACAGTCGTTGATAAAGTTGTGCAGCCTCTCGAACGCGTCCCAGGCGAAAGAGCAGATCCGCATATCGAGCCTGAACCTTGGGATCGTTGGGTTTGTCCGCAAGCACGACCTGGAAGTGGTTCCACGCGCCGGCTGCATCCCCTTTCTCCACCAAGGCGAAAGCAAGATTGTTATGGGCCTCCACCAGGTTTGGGCGCGACCGAATCGCGCGTTGATACATGTCGATGGCAACGTCTAGTTTTCCTTCCGTCGCCAGAATCTTTCCCATGTTCACCAAGCCATGATAATTCTCGGGATCGACCTCGACCGCGTGAGAAAACAGGGCTCGACTGTCCTTCCAAGTTTCGACCTGGGAGGTGCACCGCGCCGCCAAACCCACCAACATGACAGCCGCGCCGACTCCTACTCCCCAGCGAAGGTGGGGCATCTTTTCCACGAGGCCCGACACGCCGAACGTGATCATCAGGAACAATCCCAGGTGTGGCAGATAGGCGTAGCGGTCCGCCATCCCTTGCAGACCGACCTGCACCAGTCCAATGACCGGCACAAGCATGCCGAGGAACCAAAGCCAACCGACAAGCAGGAACGGACGGCGGCGAAACTGCGTTGCTACCGACAGCGTGATCAATACCAAGAAAGCCGTCGCGACGAGTACCTCCCCCGCGGATAACGTTGGCCCGCGGTGAGGATAGAAAAAGACGAGACCCGTCGGCCAAATCGTCTTGGCGCAGTACGCTCCATAGGCCCATACCGCGTTGGTGATCCGCATGTGGGGAGGAATTCCTTCCAGGTTCGATACCGCGCCACCGGCGCGTTGAACCAGGAACACGATCACGCTGAACGTGATTGCCAGTAGCAACATCGGCAGCTTTTCAACCACGAGCCGGCGCACGGGAACGGCGGGAAACCGATCGGCGCTGGGTGGCAAACGCTGGCCAAATCGGAGCCTCCCCAGCGGCCAATAGTCGAGAAGCAGCAAAAGGAAAGGAAACGTAACCAACATCTGCTTGGAAAGAAGACATAGCGCGTACGTAATCAAAATCGCCACGTACCGAAGAACCCCTGGCCTCTCCGCATAGCGCACGTAACAAAGAAACGCCAGCAAGCCGAATAACGTCGAAAGCACGTCCTTGCGTTCGGAAATCCAGGCAACGGACTCCACGTGCATCGGGTGAACCGCGTAAAGAGCAGCGATGAAGGCACTTTCCCATCGTGCCCGAGTACACCGCCAGAAGAACCAATACACGAGCAAGACGTTTCCGACGTGTAGCAAAACGTTGACGCTATGATGTCCGGCGGCGTTGTCACCAAACAACTGGGTATCCAACATGAGCGATAGCCAGGTGAGTGGGTGCCAGTTCCCCGCATGCCCCGTGGTGAACGCCCACTTCAGGGATTCCCACCGGAGACCACCGCGGACCTGCGGGTTTTCCAAAACATAAACGGGATCGTCGAAATCGACGTAGTCGAATTTCGCCGTCTGAGCATACGGGATAATCGTCAAGACGACTAACGCGACGGCGATCAGGAGATTCTCCGCGAGCGCTCTCGTCATGACCTACTCGATTCGGGTCGTTGAATCACCGTGACATGGGACATCAACGTCCCCCAGGTTCGTGATAGGGCTTGCCCGAACGATAGAGGGCAAGTCTGGTCTCAATGTCCTTGGCGACGGCGGGCTGATTCTCCGCTCGCGCAACTTCGATGGCCTGGGTGGCGACTTTGATGGCGTTTTCGAAATCCCCCGCCTCCGCGTGCGCCGCCGCCAAGGTATCCAAATATTGGGGATTCTTCTTCACGACGTCGCTTGCCTGACTCGCGAATTCCACAGCTTCCTTGCCGTTGCGCAGCTGGGGATTGGCATTGGTCGCCAGGATCCAGGCAAGATTGTTCGCCGCGTCCGCGAACTTCGGATTTTGCTTGATGGCTTCCCGAAAAAACTGCATCGCCTCCGGCAAGCGACCTAATCCCCAATAGACGCTTCCCAGATGGTTTTTCGCGGACGCATTATTCGGATCGAGCTTGAGAACCTCTTGAAACTGAGCAATCGCTTCGGGGAACTTCTGCTGCTTTCCCAAAATACTGCCGAGATTGTTCCGATCTTCGACACTGCCTGGAGATTGCGACAGAATAATCTCGTATTCCTTTTTCGCGTCGTCGAGCCTGCCAATTTCGACGAACAAAGCGGCTAGTCCACGACGCACTTCCTGATTATGAGGATCAAACTCGAGCGCCCGCCTATACGCCTCCGCCGCCTCGTCGAGCCGACCGACCCCCACCAGGGCCGCTGCAAGATTGTTGTAGACCTGCGGCCGCCGCGGGTCCGTCTTGAGCGCAGCGTCAAATTCCGTGATCGCTTGCTCGTAACGTTTGGCCCGGTAATGAATCAACCCCAGGTTGACGTGCGCCTGCACCATCCCGGGCTCGTTCTGAAGTGCCGTGAGGTAGTGCTGCATGGCACGATCTTCGTCCTTCTCCTCGGAGAACAAGAGGCCAAGATTCACGTGCGCTTCCGGATAACCGGGCACGATCTCGAGGGCGAGTAAAAACTGTTCCTTCGCCTTCTCTTTCTCCCCTTTCGATTTCCAATAACTGCCAAGACCGTTATGCGCGAAGTAATTCCCCTCCGTCACCGCCAAGATCCGTTCGTAGAGGACTCCGCTATCCGTCCAAAAACCGACTTGGCGCCAGCCCATGAAAACCAGAGCGGTCACCGCGGCAACCGAAGCGCCCGTGAGAATAGCCGTTCGTTGGGGCTCGGGGATCGGTAGCGAGCAAAGTCCCCAGACCAACGCCATCAGCAATCCCACCTGTGGAAAATAGGTGTATCGATCCGCCAAAGCTTGCGAGCCGATTTGAACAATCCCGATGACCGGAACCAAAGTCCCCAAGTACCAAAACCAGCCAACCGCGAGATAGGGAGCACGCTTCCAGCAACCGATAACTCCCATCGTGATCGCAATCAATAGGGCATAGCATGCAAGTACCCGAGTGATGGGGAGAGTATGTTCCGGATGGGGATAATAAGCACCGAGATTCGTGGGCCAGAACGTCATCACGATGTACGAGACATACGAGGTTCCCACGTTCGCGAGTCGTTGAGACCAAGGATAAATCGAAAGACCCGCGAGCGCTCCCGTATCTTGCTGCGCATAGACCACCACGACGCTGAGACATATCGCCAGCGCCAAAAGCGGCAACTTTTCGACAATAAGCAGTAACGCCGAGCGGACGGACGGTAAGTCCGGACTCCCCTCCGGAAGCTCCCTTTTGCCGAACGGGAGTCTGCCGAGCGGCCAGAAATCCAGAAGCAGAAGCACGAACGGGAGCGTCACCAACATTTGCTTGGAGCAGAGGCTCAGAAAGTACGACACCACCACCAATAAAAATAGGGTGGGCCGGGGCCGCCGCGCGTAGCGCGCGTACGCGTAGAGCGTGACCATTCCAAAAAAGACGCTAAGCACGTCCTTGCGTTCGGAGATCCATGCGACCGACTCGGCTCGTAAGGGATGAATGGCAAAAACTACCGCGACGAGAGCACTTTTCCACACCGCCCCCGTCATCGAGCGGAGCCAAAGGTAAAGTAAAACCGCGCTCGCGGCATGAATGATCACGTTGGTGAGCACGAAACCGCCGGCCCAGTCTCCATACATTTCCCGATCGAGCATCAAGCTCCACCAGGTAATGGGATGCCAGTTCCCCATCAGGAACGTGGTCACGCTCCACGCAATTCCCTCGCGGGAAAGGCCAGCACGCACGAAGTTGTTCTCCGTGACGTACGCGGTGTCGTCAAGATTTACGAACTCGTGCCAAAGCCCACCACCGAAGACGATCGCGGTAAGGATCAGAATCGCGGGAATGACGAGCCAGCGAAGCGTTACAAACGGAGTCTCCCTGTTCGACGAAGAGAGATTGATGGGAGGAGGCTCGGTCACGGGTATTCCTCGAAACTATCCTCGAAAGGGTTGATTCGCTTCATAGAGCTTCCGACGACTCTCGATCTGTTTGGCTAGCTCGGCGTTCCCGCCCTTCATCGCTATGGCCTCCGCCCGACTGGCGACCACCACGGCCTGGGGAAAGTTACCGGTTTCCGCGTAAGCGGCGGCCAACGTGTCCAGATAGGAAGGATCCTCCCCTTTCTCCCCTTCACAAAGGGAGCGGAGCAATTCCACCGCCTCCTTGCCGTTTCGCAGGGATGTCTCGGGATTGGTCGCCAAGATCCACGCGAGATTATTTGCCGATGCGGGATATCCCTCTTTCACCTCCAAGGCCTTGCGAAACTGGACGACGGCATCCCGTGTCTTTCCCAACGCCGCCAAGGCGGATCCTAGATTGTCGTACGCCGACGGGTTGTCCGGCTCGTTTTCGATCGCTTTCTCGAAGAATTCGACGGACTTCGCGAACGCGCCACTGCGCGCCAGCAACGTACCCAGTCCGTTGTATGCCGCCCCTTCTCGAACATTCATCCGTATCGCGGCCTCATATTCCTCGCGCGCCTTTTCCGCCTTCCCTTCCTCCGCATAAATATCTCCAAGCGTCGCGCGCAAACGAGAGTTCTTGGGCTGCTCCTTGAGCAAGTCCAAGATCCCCGCATAGGTCTCGTCCTTGCGACCCGCGCCATGGAGCGCCAGGGATCGCTTCAGTTTCGCTTCCGTATTGTCCGGCTCGATCTCCAGCACTTTTTGAAACTGCTCGATCGCGGAACTGTACATCTTTCGGTCCAGGAAGAACTTCCCCAAACCCATTCGCGCGGGGATGAACTGAGCGTTTTCCTTAAGCGCTAGCTGATAGCGCTGCAACGCTTCGTCCGACCGTCCCTTGTCGACCAGGATGTCGGCGAAGAGAACCTGCCCTTTCAAATACGAAGGATTGACGTCAAGAGCCTTTTCATAGTAGACCAACGCCTGGTCGACTTTGCCGTTCACGTAGAGATATTGGCCATAGCAGCAGTAAGCGCTGAAGTTTTGATCCGTGATCGCGAGCACCCGCTCGAACAAAATGCCGCTATTCTGCCAAAAGGTGACTTGCCGCCAACAAAGCGCGGCAAGCACGGCAACCACGACGGCCGCGGCCGCGGGCATAACGCGTTTCAGCGACGGAATCGCGTCCGTGAGATCGGCAAGGCCCCAGGTGAACATCAGCAGAATACCGATCTGCGGAAAATACGTGTAACGGTCCGCCAGACCCTGCATGCCCACCTGAACCAGGCCGATCATCGGCACCAAGGTTCCCAAGTACCAGAACCAGCCCACCGGCAAATAGGGACACCGCCGTCCTCAGGCGACCACCAGGATCGTCATACCGACGAGAAACATGCCGCTTCCCACCAGCCACGACGTCGGAATGCGATACTCCGGATGCGGGTAGATGAGGGATAGATTCACGGGCCAAAACATCATGCCGAGATACGCGACGTAGGAGTAGATGGCATTGTAAACGCGCATCAACATCGGCACGGCGAGCAGGTCGGCGACCGCGTCTCCTTCCTTCTGGGCATGGGCCGCAACCACGCAAAAAACTCCCGAGATGACGAAAAGCGGAAGCTTTTCAATGGTTAACGCGAACATTCGTCGCCAGGGGAGTCCGCGAACCGAGCTTGCCTGCGCCCCCCCCACGCCGGAATCAACTTCCCTGGAGAGTCGGCCAAACGGCCAGTAATCCATGAGCAACAGGACAAAGGGGAGCGTTACAAGCGTCTGTTTTGCGAACATCCCCACCAGGTACGAGAGCGTCATCAACAGATAGGGAAGCGGACGCCGCCTCTGAACAAAGGACACGTATAATCGAAGCGTCAACATGCCAAAGAAGATGCTTAGGACGTCTTTTCGCTCCGATACCCATGCAACCGACTCCACCCGCAGGGGGTGAATGGCGAACACCGCGGTGACGAAGGCGCTACACCATACTCGACCGGTGGCGGAACGAAGCGATCCAAACAGAAGCAGGACGCTCCCCACGTGAAACAGCAGATTCGTGAAAAGGAATCCGCGCGCCGAGTCGGCCCCAAAGAGCTCGGCATCGAGCATCATGGAAAGCCACGTCAGAGGGTGCCAATTGGCAGCCGTGTAGGTCGTGAACGCCCAGTGAACCCCGCCAGACGTTAGTCCTCCTTTGACGAAGTCATTGGCCGTCACATAGGCAGGATCGTCGTAGTTGATAAACTCATGGCGAAACAAGTCGGCGAACGAACCAACGGTGAGGATCACCAAGCCAATCGCCAGTAGACGCGTGGTGCGCATGGAGTTCCTCAATCGGACGGAAGTCGATGAATGCCCAGTACCGGCAAACGCAGGTTTCGTTCACGGCCAAGCGAAGAAACGGCGTGGCCCGGCATGCCGCGCCCCTTGGCTCTCCAAACAAACCGCCCGCGTCTTGTGATACTTCCATCCAGAAGCTTGAAAAGTGCATACGGTGTCGATGAAGACGCCACGCTCTCCGTCACGCAATCGGTACAGTGGGAAAGGACTTCGATTACATTCACCGGCTCGGCTTCTCTCCGCTCGTTTTTTCCGCCGATGAAGGCTGCGGCTCTTCCTTTGCCGGATTCTCTGGCTTGGCGGGGGCCGGTTTCTCGGCATCCTTCGAAACCGGGGAAACAGGCGCCGCCGGATCCGTTATTGGTGAAGCCTCGGTCGCGGCGCCTTCCACTTTTGCGGGCGCCGCGGGCGGTTCCGCATCTTTCGGCGGGGGAGATTTCGGCGGATCGTCGCGGAATTTCTTGTGATCCTTGTAAAGCGACAGCCGCTTCTCCACCACGGCAGCAACTTGGACCTGCTGACGATCGTTGAAAATCTTGATCGCCTTCTCCGCTGCTTCGACCGCCTTGTCAAACTGATCCGTCTCCGCGTACGCCGCGGCCAATGTATCCAAGAAGAACGGATCCATGCCTTTTGTCTGTTCGTTGAGTTTCTCAATCAAATCCAAGGCTTCCTTCCCATTGCGCAAGGAATCGTCGTAGTGCGTCGACAAAGTCCACGAGAGGTCGTTCGTCACCATGTTCGCCAGCGATTGGTCCGGCTTGTTTTCGAGAACCTTGCGAAGGTAGTTCACCCCCTCGTCGAATTTTTGCTGTTCGAATCGCGCGCGTGCTTGCCGATAAAGCACGTCGACATCTTGGGGAGCAATATCCTCCGCTTGCTTCAGAGTCGCCAGCCCGTCCGTTACCTTGCCGCTACGTGTCTTGACAAGCCCGATCACGGAAAGAGCCTTGGGATCGTTCTGGCGAAATTTCAAGGCGTTCTCGGCATAAAACATGGCGGCCCCGGGATTCGAATCGACGTAGGTGCCGGCAAGCTTCACCGAGACATTGTGCACCTGAACGGCAACCTGCTCGGCCAATCCCTTGTCCGTCGGGGACAACTTTATCGCCTCGTACAGTTCCTTGAGGCCCCGTTCCAAGTCGCCTTGCTCGATCAACACCTGGCCAAGCATGCTGTGAACGCCTGCCTCGCCTGGGACCAGCTCGTTCGCTCGCTCCAGGTACGCGATGGCGTCTTCGCGATTTCCCTTCGCGTGCGCCAGAGTGGAGAGTTTCACGAGTAATGCGGGATTGACTGCATCCAATTTCAACGCCGCCTCGAAAGAGGCGGTCGCCTCCGGAATCTTCCCCTGATCTTCGAGCGCCTGCCCCATGTTGATTCGCGGCAGCGGGCTATAGGGATCGAGTTCGATGGCCTTTTCATACGCCTCGATTGCTTCGTTGATCTGCTTTTTCCGATAGTGAGCGACTCCGAGATTCGTGTAGATGCGCGACACGGAGTCCCTGGAATCGCCAACGTTCTTCTTGACGATTTCCAAGGCCCCTTGGAGTTTCGTAATCGCTTCATCGAACTTCCCTTGTTCGATCAACAACAGCCCAATGTTATTGTGAACTTTGGGAAGGTTCGGCTCGATGGCGAGCGCCAGGTTAAACTGCTCAAGAGATTTTTCCGGTTTCCCCGTATCCTTGTAGTAAATCCCCAGATTATTGTGTGCCAGATGATTCTTTTCGGTAAGCGCCAAGGTGCGTTCAAACAACGTTCCCGTGTTCTGCCAGTAACCGATCTGGCGGAAACAGATCACAAAGAGCACCGCCAAGCTGACGGCGGCGATCCCGCCCACCAACACCTTGGACTTCTCTCGGGAACCTGCCGGGAAAAGGCTCGGAATCCCCCACGCGAGCATGATCGCTATTCCTATCTGCGGGAAATAGGTGTAACGATCCGCAAGTCCTTGTTCCCCAACCTGCAATATCCCGATCACCGGGACCAAGGTCCCTAGGAACCAGAGCCAGCCGATCATCAAGAACGGACGCTTCGGCAAGTCGAGAAACGAGACAACGGTGATCGTGACCAGAACGGCCGCGGAGGCAAACACCTTCCAGAAGGGAAGCTCACCCGTTAGGTGCGGATAATAGACCGCGAGGTTCATCGGCCAGAAGGTCATCGCAAGGTAGCAGAAGTACGAGTAGATGGCGTTGTTGATGCGCGTCATCAAACCGATTTGCGATAGGGAAACGACCGAACCGCCGTACCGCTGCACAAGGAAGATGATTACCGAAAAAAGGATCGACAGCAGGATCATCGGCACCTTTTCCGCGATGATCCGTTGAGGAGATGTCTGGGGAAATTTGACCGCGGGTGTCGCCCCCTCCACGTTGGCTCCACCCGGATCGGGGGTCGCGTCCGCCAACACCGGCTCCTGTCCCCGGAACCGGCGCATCGGCCAATAATCCAAGAGCAGAAGAAGAAATGGCAAGGTCACGAGCATTTGCTTGGCGAAAAGACTGAGAATGAAAAGGCCAAGCATTATCGCGTAACGACCGGTGGACGGCTTTTCCGCATAGATGACATACGCGTACATCGACGCGAGACCCAGGAAAATACTAAGGACGTCTTTCCGTTCCGAGATCCAGGCCACCGATTCCACATGACTGGGATGAAAGGCAAAGAACGCGGCCACGAACGCGCTCGCCCATAACGAGCCCGACATTCTACGCATGACCGCGAACAGCAATACCACGTTGCACGAATGCAAAAGGATATTCGTCAGGATAAATCCGGAGGGACGATTGTCCCAAAGTTCCGCGTCGACCATCAGCGAAACCCAGGTCAACGGATGATAATTCGACGCGTTTGTCGTGGTGAAGGCCCAGGTGATGCTCTCGGCATCCAAGCCCCGGCGAACGAAGATGTTTTCCTTGACGTAAAAGGGATCGTCGATGTTCACGAAATCATGCTTGAGGGCTTGCACGTAAAGGGCGAACGTAAAGAAAAAGAGACCGAACCCGACGGCATAAACGCGGTGTAGATCTTGCCCTCAATCATTGATATCGCAACGAAAATGGCGATATCAGAATGACCGAGGAGCAAGCGTCAACGATGGGGTTGAGGCGTGAGAAATCATCAGCGCATGCGAAAATCGGGCCAGCGCATCCGTGATGCGCTTCCACTCACCTGAATAGGCTCGGTTTTGCAGCCGAACCCACAAACCTTCCCACCACTGACCGGTCCACGTCCAATCCACCGGCGAACGTTCGCGGAAACGACCGATGTGCACTTCAGGGGAATGGCGCCTGAGTTCCCAGATCCGCGTTTGCGATCCCAGAAAGAACTGATCAATCAGCTTCTCCCCACGAGTCGATGCGCAAAATACAGTTTCGCCGCCGCTCAATCCAGCGGCGGTGTGTTCTTCCCCGACGACGATAACCAACCATCCCCGCGGTCATACCTGACGTTGAGCATGACGAGCGAACTCGCCCTTCGGGAATGTGTGCCACCAACTCCCCCGCAAGGTGCAATCGACGGAAAATATCGTCCGTACTCCGGTGCTCATCTGAGCCGAGAATCGTTTGCGAAAAACGCAAATCGATGGAACGAACAAGGTCGGGATGCCATGGAATATTGGACTCAGCAAAGTGAGGCGACCCGGGACCGTTGAACTATTTGTCGAGGTTTTGCCTATAAGGTCAAAGGTTCCTGTCCCCAAAGCCCCGCCAATGGAGCCAGACCCCGAGTAATCAATCCGACCTTGCGTCAGTCCAAGATTCTGCGCGGTGCTCGAAAAAGCCCAATCATAGTCAGGACCCGACATGGGAATCAAACCACTCGTAATGCTTGCGACGAGTTGCCGTACGGCAAGATCCGCGCCCCCGAGCGAGGGAATGTCAATCCGACCGCCAAGGTTTGCTGGGGATCGCGAAGTGGCGCTCGCGGCGAAGTTATTCGGCCGATAGCTACCTCCGTTATTCGCAACCAAGTTGGCAGCGAGGAATCGAATGGTGTCGGCACTCGAACTATATTCGAAGGTGATCGTACCATCCAGGCGAGTCTCCAAGCTATTCGACAGAGATTCTTCGGAATAGGGCGCAAATCCCCCGGGCTGAAGAGCGATGGTTAGGGAAGGCGCGTTTACATCTCCGGACACCATTGATCCCGACAAGGACACCAAGCTCCGCGTGGAATCCAACGTCCAAACCACGGGCGCCCCGACCCCATGAAGAGCCGGAATCAACAGGCTAGCCAAACCCAATATTAAAGAAGTAACGAATTGGCGCACGAGTAGCCTCCTCCCTGCCGTATTTGGGCAAATTACAGTGATCGAGAGCTCTCTCATACTGAAAAATGAGAATGAGCGAAATTGAAAAGATGCGGGTCCGGAAAAGCGAAAGGGCCGGCTTCCATCGGAAACCGGCCCTTTACGAGTTTCAGTTCAGAAAGCCGAGAAACGGATTAGGCTTCGACTTCGGTCTTCTTGTTCCGGCGGCGATAGCCGACGTAGCCGACGACCGAGCCCACGAGGCCGAGCATCACCAAGGAACTCGCTTCGGGAACCACCGCTACCGCGACGAGCTGACCAGCCAAAAGGAGGTCAACGAAGATGTCGTCGGTACCGACTGGGGTGTCACCACCCAAGATCGTCTGTGCAAACCGAATCCGAATCGGAACCGTCAAGGTCGCCGTCGCGTTGGTCGTCGGGCCTACCAAAACCAAGCTGCCAGCAGTGGTGCTCTGGTTCAGGGAGGTGTTGCCGACCAGGTCGAAAGTACCCGTTCCCAAAGCTCCACCGATCGAACCGGAGCCGGCATAGTCGATACGACCCTGGGTCAAACCAAGACCCTGAGCGGTCGAAGCGAAGGTCCAGTTGTAGTTCGGTCCGGACATCGGGATCACGCCGCTGGTGACGCTGGCGATCAACTGGCGAAGGGCCAGTTCCGCACCACCCAAGCTCGGGATGTCGATACGGCCACCGTAGTTCGCTTGCGAACGAGCCGTCGAGCTCGCCGCGAAGTCGTTCGGACGGTAGCTTCCGCCGTTGTTCGCTACCGCACTCGCGCCCAGGAAGGTGATCGTGTCCGCGCTCGAACTGTATTGCGCAGTGATCGTACCGCCGTAGCGAGTCTGCAGGCTGTTCGTAATGTTCTGCGTCGAGTTCGGAGCGAACGATTGCGACAGCAACGCGATCGTCAAGCTCGGAGCATTGATATCACCGGAAACCATTGAACCCGACAGAGCAATCAAGCTCTTGGTCGAATCAATCGTGAAAACAACAGGAGCTGCCGTCGCCTTGCCGACACCAATCGCCGCCAAGAGACCAGCAACCAGAGCACCCCCCACGAAACGCTTCAGCATGACCCAGACCTCCTCCTACGTTTATTTCTCAGGGTTCACAGCGCAGATATGAGACGCGATGTACTACCCTATTTCCCCGCCCCGTACATGTGTGGCACGAAAAGCGAGCTTTAAGGTACCTCTCTTTTTTAGGATGTCAATCAAAATTTTAGAAAATATCGTAGGCACTCGCTGAATTTTCGGAAATACTGGAAAAACCCGTGAAACTCGCGCCTTGAGAAGCGTATCACGGACAAAAGAACTCTCGCTCCCTCCCCGCGGATGCAGGAAAAAACTCGACATTATGGATCATTCCAATCATCGCCATTCCAAATTCCGGAGCCGGGATCCTAACACCCGTCGACTCAACAGCCGACTCCAAAAAATCCACCGGCGGCGTCACTTCCGTTTTCCACGCCGCAAAACGCTCTTCGCGATGATTTTGGCTCTCGTTGGCTCGATTGCATTCGGCTATTGGCAAAACCGAAGCCATTTCATCCAAAACGTTTCAAATTCAATACTTGCAAAAAAATTACCCGATTCCTTTCCCAAGGTACCGGCAGCCGACGATGCGAAGAAAATGCGGGGACAGGCCCCCCAGGCGATAGACTTAGAGAACGACCGCTTTTGGCAAACCAACGACTCCGCCGAGTCCGAGGTCTTCCTCGCCGGAGCGGAGAAGCAACTGGCAAAACTGGCAACTATTCTGGATAAGCCCCAGCGGCTCCAGGAGCATGATTTTGCTTCGTTTCTTTCTCCCGGTTTCACCTGTGGCGATCTTCTCCCCGATCCCGTGCCCGAGCTACACCGCGATGGCAATCTTACGATCGCCGCAAGATTCGATGCCAGGCCACTTAGCACCGAATCACCCGCTTCTCGGCACGAGGGACCCAGTGGACTTGCGGACGCGTTGGCCAACCTTTTGGGAACGTTCGGCGAGGTCTCCAGCGTGAGATCCGAACTCCGCATTCTGCGGACGAAATTTGACGGCGCGTCGGCCATCACCAAAGTCCTTTTCTCCGCCAGCTCCATCCAGCCATTTCGCGGCTTCGAACAACATGCCCTCTGGATCTGCGGTTGGGATGTGGATCCGGGCCGTGCACTCCCCACACTCGCCTGGATTCAACCCCTACGCTATGAACAGGTATCCGCGAACATGAACTCCGGAACGCTGTACTCAGACTGCACGGCATCCGCTTTCAGCGGCGATGGTTCGTTTTCCGAGCAAATCCTGCCTGGATTGAACTCTTGGCAAGGCCGCATTCAACGTGGTTTTGGGATGAATGTTCTGGCTGCCCACGGATTGGCGATCGGCGACGTAAACGGCGACGAACTCGAGGACCTCTTCCTTTGCCAACCTGGCGGTCTCCCCAACCGCCTGTACCTGGCCAAACCCGATGGAACCGTCAGCGAACAATCCGCCACTTGGGGCCTCGACTGGCTCGATCCCGCCGTAGCGGCATTGATCCTCGACCTCGATAACGACGGCGATCAGGACCTAGCTCTCCTCACGCCACGAACTCTCTGTTGCCTCGAAAACGACGGCAATGGCCACTTCGCGGTCCGCGCGGAAATCCCTGGTCTAAATGGCGCGCGTTCGCTGACGGCGGCAGATTACGATCTGGACGGGAATCTCGATCTGTTCATCTGCGGATTCGGACCGTTGCAATCCATGTCGGCGGAGGACTTCACCCCTCCGACGCCCATCGTCGATGCAAACAACGGCGGCACGAGCATGCTGCTGAAAAACGGCGGTAATTGGCGCTTCCACGACGGAAACGCTGCTGCAAATCTTTCCTTTTTGGCGCGACGCTGGATCGGCTCTGCCGCCTGGTCCGATGTCGACGGCGACGGTGATCCAGACCTTTTAACCTTGAGTCCCTTCGGGAGTGCTTCTCTACTCCTCAATGAAGGAGGAAAGTTTCGCGACATCGCGGACCAATCCGGCCTTCAGGAGTTGGCGGGTCGGCTTTCCGCTTCGTTCGGGGATGTGGACAACGATGGTCGCGTCGACATGTACCTCGCCGGCAACGATTCCGCTTTGGGATACCGACTCCTCTCCGGACCGAAGTTCGCGTCTCTGCCCGCCGAGCAGAAGCGTCGCTTCTTCGCCTTGGCGGATGGCGGATTCTTGTATCTCAACCAAGGGAATGGGGTCTTCAAACCGCGCTCGCGAAACGCCGACATCCAATTCACGCGGCACGCGGAAGGATCCTGTTTTCTCGACATGAACCAAGACGGCCTGCAAGACCTCTTCGTGATCAACGGCTGGGTATCCCATCGGAGCGAGAACCGGGTCGACAAGCAGTATTGGAACGAGGTGGTGGCGAGTTCTCCTCGGTCGGTGCTCGATGCGGAAAACGTGGGCTATCGCGACGCCTGGCGATCTCTTTATCTTCGCATTCGCGAAGGAGCGAGCCTCGCCGGCCATCAACGTCATTGCTGCTTTCTGAATCTCGGCGACGACCGGTTTGGCGAGATTTCCGCAACCGCCGGCCTGGATTTTCTCGAAGACGCGCGCGGTGTGGCACGCGTGGATTGGGATTTTGACGGGGATCAGGATCTCTGGATCGCGAATGCGACGGGCCCTCAATTACGAATGATGCGCAACGACCAGGAATCGGGCCATCATTTCCTCATGCTCAAGCTCCGAGGGTCTCTCTGTAACCGGGACTCGATTGGCGCTCGCGTGACCGTAGAACTGTCGACGGGTCCAGAGCCTCTCGCCGCCCAGAGCGCTCCACGGCAGATCACGCGAACCTTGGACGCCGGCGACGGCTCGCCTTCCCAGTCGAGCAAATGGCTGCATTTCGGCTTGGGGGGCGCCAAGGCGATCGAACGAGTGCTCATCCATTGGCCAGGTGGAAACACTCCCGAAATCATCACGGGGATCGAAAGGAACGGGTTTTACCATATCCAACAAGGAACCAAGCGGGCGGAGCGATGGACGCCGCCGACACCCAAGTCCTCCCTTTCTCCGCGACGCCTCGCTTCGCCTCCGACGGAGCCTGCTCGTCGGATTCCACTGGGAGCGCGGCTTCCACTCCCTGGATTGGAACTTTTCGACGCCGAAGGAAATCCTATCTCCGGTTTTCGCGCGGATGCCCGCCCGACCTTGCTCGTCCTGAAGAAATCCACGCCAGGGGAATTCACCACCAGAGGCACTCTCCCAAGCGAGGAGCCCAAGCAAAACTGCCTTCAATGGAATCTCGCGGTTCGCTCGCCCGGCCGAAACCTTGCCCGCGAAGATGCCGCAACTTCACCGCCGGATACTCGAAATGGTTCCATATCCGAAGATTCCATTCAAAAGCTGGACCTCTTGCAAAGATCCTTGACGGAAACGATCACACCCCTCGTTTTGCCGGCGGCGTTCCTGCTGGACAGCCAGGGTGAATTGGCCGTGTTCTACCGTGGTGACGTAGATCCCGCGCAGCTTCGCGCGGACGTCGCCCGACTCGTCGGCGAGGAACCACGGCAAATGGCCGATTTCGGCCTGCCGTTTCCCGGCATTTGGCGTCGTTTCTACCTGGACCCTGGATATCTGTCTCTCGCGACCACATTTCGCGACGCCGGCAACGCGAGCGACGCGGAAATGTACGAGCAACGGTTCGAACAATGGCGAAACAGTTCTTCGGGTAGTCTTGCACGCTCTCATTCCACCTTCATGTCGAGCCAGTCCAATCCCCTCGACCTGGCGCGAGCCATCCAATTGGTGGAGTCGGGTCAAGCGGACGAAACGTACAAACACCAAGAGGAGTTATTGCTCGTTTCGAATACACCTTGGATCATACAGACCAATATTGGCGTCATTCTGATGGCGAAAGGGGAATTCCATAGCGCCCTCAAGCATTTGGAGGAAGCCACGCGGCAACGCCCCAAATACGCCGCGGGCATCGGCAACTTGGGACTGGTGAATCTGCATTTGGGCCGAGTAATGGAAGGGGTTTCTCAACTCAAGACCGCCGTCGCAATGGGGGCCGACGACCCAACATTCCAGCAGTCGCTCGCCTGGACGTTGGCGACGCATCCGGAAGCATCCAACCGTAACGGCATCGAGGCGGTCCAGCTGGCAAAATCGATCGCGCGATCTCCGAACGGTCGGCGTGCCGTCGTCTTCGACGTCCTTGCCGCCGCCTACGCGGAGGCGGGTAACTTCAAGGCCGCCGTCGACACCGCGAATCAGGCCATTCTCCTCGCGGAACAGGAGCAAAAGCCCGACCTCGCGAACGACATCCGCGGCCGTTTGGAACTGTTCCAAAAGAATCAACCGTATCGGCAATCTGCCGATACCCCTAAGGATCGGCAATCTGCCGATACCCCTAAGGATCGGCAATCTGCCGATACCCCTAAGGATCGGCAATCTGCCGATACCGAAAAGGTCCGATGAACCACGCGGGCCGTTCCCGCAAGGCGGCGTCGACTAACGAATCCTCTCCTCGCTTCGAAAATCGCGTGTTGATCCTTTCCACTTCCTCGACCCATGCTGTAAACTACCCGCTCTCCCAGCCCCGAAGTTGCCGACACCTTCGCCGGACTCAGGCATCGCGGTCGGCCGGGTTCGAAACACTCAATGTGAACCAAGCTTCCTCCCTAGCGTTATCGCGGGCCGGAAGCATGCTCAGGAGTTGATATGGCTAACAACAAGAAGGTCCGCGTGGCGATCGTCGGCCTCGGATTCGGCGCGGAGTTCATTCCCATCTACCAACGACACCCCAATGCCGAAATGTATGCGATCTGTCAGCGAAACGAGGAAAAGCTGAATCAGATCGGCGACCATTTTGGCGTGAAAGCTCGCTACACCGACTACCAAAAACTGCTTGAGGATCCAAACGTTGATGCCGTGCACATTAACACGCCGATCCCGGACCACGCGCCTCAGAGCCTGCTCGGATTGAAGGCGGGCAAACACGTGGCGTGCACGGTTCCCATGGCGACTTCCGTCGAGGAATGCAAAGCGCTCGTCGAGGCTCAACGAGCTTCAGGGAAAAAATACATGATGATGGAAACAGTGGTCTACAGCCGCGAGTTTCTCTTCGTCAAACAACTTTATCAGAGCGGCGAGTTGGGGCGGATTCAGTTTCTACGCGGCGCTCATCAGCAAGAGATGGCGGGCTGGCCGGGCTACTGGGAAGGTCTTCCCCCGATGCACTACGCGACCCACTGCGTCAGCCCATGTCTCTGCTTGCCCGGCAAGCTCGCCGAGTCGGTCGTCTGCCACGGTTCCGGCAAGATCAGCGATGCCTTGACCGCGAAATACAGTTCTCCCTTCGCTGTGGAAACGGCCACCATCAAGCTCAAAGATTCCAACCTTTGCGCGGAAGTGACGCGAAGCCTGTTCGAGACGGCTCGGCAGTACATCGAAGCTTTGATGTGTACGGCGACAAGGTGGCGTTCGAGTGGACCCGTATCGAGCACGAACCTTGCGTTTTGCACCGTGGAGAAAAGCCCGAGCGAGTGACCGTTCCGGACTTCGCGCATCTGCTCCCCGAGCCGATCCGCGCTTTCACGACCAAGGGGGTTTACGACGCCGAGAGCACGCAACATCTTGTCCTTCATTCAAGGAAGCCCGGGCACGGCGGTTCACATCCGCACCTGGCGCACGAGTTCCTTTCGGCGATCGTGGAAGACCGCGCGCCGTTGCCCGACGCCGTCACGAGCGCGAACTGGACCATGACCGGGATCTGTGCTCATCAGTCCGCCATGAAAGGTGGCGAACGTGTCGTTATCCCAACCTTTTAGCGGAATCCGCATCAAAAGAACAGAGGGCCCCAAGGCCCCGATATAGATCTCCCATGTGCATTTCCGTCGGCACCATTCTCGGACGACTCTAATCCTCCTTGTGATGGTGCCCGGGAGTATTGCTGAAGCAGGTATAGCAGTACTCGGGGCCTCCCTTGAGGACGCCGACCAGTTGTTCCTTCAGGTTCACGGGAACGTCGTACTCATCGCCCAGAACCGCGAAGGCATCGCCACAACCTTCGCATTCGTGGACCTCCACTTTTCCGAAGGTCGTGAAGTGATCGTGCGTTTCCTTGGAGACGCTTCCCGTGCCCCGGCAAAGGGGGCACGCGATGCCGAGTTGAGAGTAAATGGACCGGCGAATGAACTCGCTCTTGTTCGGTAACTGGTTGAGGAAATTCGCCAAATCCTCCTCGACCTTGAAGGCAACGACGGTGGATTTAGCGGGTTTCTTGGACATGCCCTCGCTCCTCTATGACGCTTGCCGGACCTTAAATCAAGTATAAGTCCCAACCAAGGGGAAATACAAGCCGCTGGTCCTTGCAAGCCTGTGGATCGCGTGCGATCGGCCCACGAAGGTTAGTGGTCAAATCCTTCATGGAGCGAGACGAAATTGGACCGATCGGTTTCTCCGCGAGTCCTCCACAATCCCTCGGGACCCCTAGGGGAAACGGAAAAGCGAAAGAGGACCGGCGAAACCAACCGCATTTGCGGCAACGCTCGCCGGCCCGTTAAATTCGATGCAGCATAGAGCATCAGAAAAGTATGGCGTTGCTTTAGCCGGCCGATCGCTTGGAGAACCTTGGAGTAAAGCGGACCGTCCGCGGACATTGCGTGCCTGAGCGGCGTTGATTCTTCTTGGCGTCCATACCGTGCAGCCTCGCGCCGATTACCTTACCCGAGGGGTCGACGACGGTGCTTTCACGGCTGGACGCGGTCGAAGTCGACCGGAAGTTTACTTCCGGGAGGCGTACAACTCGTTTACCTTTTTCCAGTTGACCACGTTCCACCACGCGCCGATGTAGTCTGGACGGCGGTTCTGGTAGAGCAAGTAATAGGCGTGCTCCCAAACGTCAAGACCGAGGATGGGATGCTTGCCTTCCATGATCGGCGTGTCTTGGTTCGGGGAACTGGTGATGGTGAGCGATCCATCCTTGCCGGCGACGAGCCAGGCCCAACCGCTGCCGAAGCGATTGACGGCGGCGTCGGAGAATTTGGTTTTGAACTCCGCGAAGCTGTTGAAGGACTTCTTGATTGCTTCGCCGACTTCGCCGGTTGCTTCACCTCCGCCCTCGGGAGACATGAGCTGCCAGAACAGCGTGTGATTCCAATGCCCGCCGCCGTTATTGCGAACCGCGGTGCGAATGGACTCCGGCACGGCATCCAAATTTCCCAGGATCTGCTCAAGCGTTTTGCCCTGCAGGCCAGGCTGATGCTCCAGGGCCGCGTTCAGCTTTGCCACGTACGTCGCGTGGTGCTTCGAATAATGAATCTCCATGGTGCGCGCGTCAATGTGTGGTTCCAAGGCGTTGTAAGCATAAGGAAGCGGCGCTTGTTCGAATCCCATCGATGATCTCCTCTCTTCTAGCGAGCAAGTTTTCCTGGTTCGATTTTATTGTAGGCGAACGTTCCTCGAGAACGTTAACCGCGAGGCGTTTGGGCATCTCAACGTTCCCATTCGTCCTCCGTGCGTGACCTCTTTATAACACGCGGGTACCGGGTTGCAACCGTTCCCCGCCGGATGCTCGCCAGCCTCCAGAGAGCTGCGGGAACATAATGGCGTGATTTCTGGCCCAGTCGCTTGGAGGGCCTTGGTGCTAGCCGCAATTTACGGCGTCCATGAAAGAGAACCGGGCCACGGCATTAATTTCCTGAGCGGCAATAGGTTTCGTCGCGAAACGCGTAAGCCGGAAAGTTCTGCGGCGGTAGATTAAGCGGCATTCGAAAGTCGACCTCGAAAACCGGACGGCCGATTGCCCCGTTCGTGCTGCCCCAGCAGCGCGTTTTTGCTACTCTGACTGGGGATCTTTCGACGGAGAAGGTCCGGGAAAAAGATTCCTAGCGACATCGCGATTTCCGGTCCGCCGGTTGTAAGAGATTAAGGACGGGGCATTCGAAACGACGGACGTGGCTTTCCATTGTCCCCTCCAACACCCCTGCCCCCCACGGGAGCAACTTACCCATGAATCCCTTGGCTTATCTCGGCGGCGAACCGGTTCGCAATCGCCCTTTCACTCTTGGCCCGTTCACGACGACCATGAAGTTCAAGCCGTGACCGAGGTCGTTCGAAGTGGGCAATGGTGGTTCAACCATTGCGGCGCAGCATCGGGAAATCCAGTTCCCGAAGCCGAAGGATCGAAGGTCGTCGAGTTCCAGCGCAAGTTCGCCCAATACCATGGCTGCCAGTTCGGCATTGCTTGTGCCAACGGGACGGCGGCCCTGGAAGTGGCCCTGAAGGCATTGGGCATCCAGCCTGGGGATGAAGTGATTTGCCCCCCCTATACTTTTGTGGCGACTGCCAACGCCGTGCTCCAAGTCAACGGCATTCCGGTTTTCGTGGACATCGATCCCGATACCTACAACATCGACCCAACGAAGATCGAAGCCGCCGTCACGCCGCGAACCAAGGGAATCATTCCCGTTCATTTTGGTGGTCAGCCAGCGGACATGGCCACCATTCTGAAGATCGCGGAAAAACGCGGCCTTTTTGTTCTCGAAGATGCCGCTCACGCACACGGTGGCAAATGGCGCGATAAGTTCTGCGGATCGATCGGCCATGCCGGCACCTTTTCTTTTCAAGCTTCCAAGAACATGACGGCGGGCGAAGGGGGAATGGTCATCACGAACGACAGAACCCTCGCGGAAAGGATCGAGAGCTTGGTCTGGTGTGGGCGCAAGCATGGTCATCCCTGGTACGAGTTTTTCGAACTCGGCTGGAACTATCGATTGACCGAGTTTCAGGCGGCGATTCTTCTTTGCCAGTTGGAACGTCTCGAGGAACAAACGGCTCGAAGAGACGAGAATGCCCAGTATCTAAGTCGTCTTCTGAACGCGATACCTGGCATTCGTCCCATCGAACGAGCGCCCGACACCACCATCCATACCCAGCACGTGTACATGATTCGCTACGACAGTGCGGGATTCGGCGGACTCCCGCGCGACCTTTTCCTCAAGGCGCTCCACGCCGAGGGAATTCCAGCGATCGCCGGCTACACCTTCAGTCTTTTTGACAATCCGATGTACCGCGAACAGCGGTTCTGGAACTCGAACTTTCCGATCCAATCGACGCAGAATCCTCGGCCCATGGATTACCATGACTACAGGAAGTCCTGCGTCGTCAGTGAGCGGGCATGCAAGGGGGAGGCCGTCTGGCTAGCCCAAAGCATTTTTCTCGGAACTCGCCAAGACATGGACGACATCGCTTCGGCGTTCCGGAAGATCCACGCATACGCCGGGGAACTCGCCCTTCGGACTTAAACGATTCGAATGCAGTTACCATTGCCACTCAACAAGGAGTGATTCGATGCCAAAATACGTGATCGAACGGACGGTTCCGGGGGCTGGCGGACTTTCGCCTCAGCAATTTCGCGAGACCGCGCAAAAATCGTGCAGCGTTCTCAAAAACCTGGGGCCGTCCATCCAGTGGATCGAAAGCTATGTCACGAGCGACAAGATCTACTGCGTATACATCGCGCCCAACGCGGAGATCATTCGCCAGCATGCAGCCGAGGGTGGATTTCCATGCGATAGCGTGCGAGAGGTTAAGCGAGTCATCGATCCGACGACCAGCGAGGTGTGATGGCGAGTTTAGCCAATCACCTTCCGAGGGGGCGTCCGTGAAGAGAACTCACGGACGCTGATCCGATCACCGTCACGTCCCCGGGTGGAAGTTCCGCGCGAGGAATTTAGCGAGCGGCCGGTAATGGCTCCGAGGAACGGGTGTGAGCCGGGTAGTATTTGTTGATTTTTCGCATGCCGGCGATGTAGGAAACACGAAATCGCCGGTCGGGATGGAGCGTCTGATGCTCGCGGAGCACCCTTTCGCACTCCTCCAATTCGGAAAGACGGCAGCAGACGACAAGATTATCAGGATCGGTGTAATCCTCGATCTGATAGCGTCTTACATCGCTCATTGCAGCAGATCCCTAAGAGAACCGGCCGCGGAGATTCGCCCCGGCATCGCCCCAACGCCGTCTTGAATGTCCGAGAATCCCGGTACCATCGGAATTTTCGGCATTTCGGGTGGGCTTTATTGAACTCTTTTGACCTGCATTTCTCGCCCGTTTACTTTCCTTGACGCAAGTTGCCCGAACGGGAAATCGTCCCTCGTCTTCCCCATCGAAATCTTCGAACGGACGGCATCCCCCGCGGAACCGATCCGCGGCATGAACGGAAACCGTGTGTAAGCAAGGTGCTCTCCAGACCAATGGTGTGTGAACTCGTGTCCTACACGCCACAATGCAGTCTCGATTATTTGAGATAATCCGCAATTTGGTGGTGAGAAACGCGCCGTTCAAATTGGCAGCCGAGACGCCATTTTCCCTCGCCGGTCGCCGCCACGAAACGTACGATCGCGGAAAGAATCAGGCGGCGCATGGGTCCATAACCTTCAAATTCTAGTTCCACTCTTTCGCCGACGGAGATTTCCTTGGGAGCGAGCATCCCCGCTCCGTCGGGAGAAAGGTCCTCGAGTTTCGCTTTGACCTGGGGACCCATCCCGTACTTGCCGGTCCGACAAAAAACCGAGCCTTTGGCCGCTCGACGAGGGAATGCACGCCGTTGATCCACGCGAATCTTTTTGCCGGAATCTGTTTCGAATGCCTTGAGGTCCATGAGGGTATCTCTTTCCGTTTGACGGATCGTGCTGGGACTCATTCCGATATCTGTATGGTCAACGCATCAGAAAAGCGGACAACCGATCATCTTTGTTCCGCCCCACGAAACGGATCGCTCCGCGCGCACTGGAGCCCCATTCAGCTTTTGCTGGCGAGACGTGAAACTCCCCTCTATACTCGGTCGAACCGCCAATGAGCTTCCTGTTGGACGGCAGGCACGAGGATGAGCAGTTGCCTACTTGTTGCCTGGTGTTCGATCCGTGGCCCGAGAATGCAACGGGACTCCCTCGGCGGCATCGACGAACTCTGGCCGATTACCGGGAATCATGCCATGCAGGGAAATTCGATCGGGCTACGAAGACTATTCCAGTTCCTTCCTTGGACGTTCTTCTGCCTTTGGAACATGACGCCAATATTGCGAGGCGCGGAACCCACGCTTCGCGTCGGCTCGGCAACGGTCGATTTCCAAGCAGACGATTCGATGGTGATTGGTGGCGGAATCGGACCTGGTAAAGCCCAGGGCCAGGAGGGAAAGCTACGCGCCGTCGCCGTGGTGCTCGGCGACCCCATGCAACGGCTGGCGATCGTCGCCTGCGACATCCTGATGGTGGAACGGGACATTCTCGACGCCGCCTGTCGACAAATCGAATCGAAGACGGGCATCTCCACCAAGAACATTTTGATCAACGCGACGCATACCCATCACGCACCCACGACCTGTACGGTCCATGGCTACGAACGGGAGGAGGCGTTTACCCGCCACGTCCAAGAATGTATCGTCGAGGCCGTGATTCAAGCGGATAAAGTCGCCAAGGAGTCCGCGCCTTGCACGTTCTTGTTCCGGCTCGGCGAAGAGTCCTCCGTCGGCCAGAACAGCAGACTGCTCCTGGGGAACAACAAGATCTTCTGGGTCGGCACTCGCGAGGACGTGGTCCGGCCGACGGGACCCTTCGATCCAGAACTACCCGTGCTCGCGTTCCGGCGGCCGGACGAAAAATATGCCGCCATCCTGTTTAACCATTCCACTCACACGATAGGGACGCGCGAGCCCGGCAAGCGTTCCCCGTCCTTCTACGGCCTGGCGGCCCAGGAACTCGAGAAGGAACTCGGCACCAACGTCTCTTTTCTCGAAGGGGCTTCCGGGTCGACGCATAACATCACCTTGACCGCCAAGGAGGCGGAGTATCGCATCAAGTCGGCCGTCGAACGGGCACTCGCGCAAGCCCGCCCGATGCCCGTTTCGCCACTCGCTTCCCGCAAACGTGAAATTGAGGTGCGCGTGCGACATTTTGATGAACTAAAAGAAGATGACGCCGTGCGCAGCTATTGCATCGAACGGATTCCAGACAAGAACGGCGCCGAATCGGTGATCGAGGTTTTTCGCAAGATGCGTCGAAAGCTCGCCGACCGCCAAGGCCAAGTGCGCAAAACCTGGGTTCAAGCCCTGCGGATCGGCGACGTTGCCATCGTCGGCGTTCCGGGGGAATACTTCACGCGCCTGGGCCAGGAAATCAAACGGCAAAGCCCATTTCGATACACGATCGTCGCGGAACTCGCCAACGACTGGGTCGGCTACATTCCCGATCGCGAGGGCTATGCACTCGGCGGATACCAGGTCTGGACTGGGCTGCATAGCTATGTCGCGCCAGGCACGGGAGAGTTGATCGTCGATACCGCCGTCGAACTGCTCGAAGAGTTGAAAAAGGAATAATCAACCGCCACGGCCGATACGGATCTCTTGGGTCGAACCGGGGAAAAAGTGGCCGCGGCATTGACGTCTCCTGCGTTTGTTTCGCAACCTTTCCTTTCGAGGCTTATGCATGCTCAAGAGCATCATCCACCTCTTATGGCTCACCGCCGTCTCCGCGGCGGAACCGAAACCCTCTCCATTGACTCCCGCGGACGCCGTTAAAACGTTTTCCCTGCCCGATGGGTTCGTGATCGAGTTGGTGGCGGCGGAACCCGAAGTGCGAGATCCCGTCGCGATCGCCTGGGATGCCGCCGGCAGGATGTACGTCGCCGAGATGGGAGACTATCCCACCCGAAACGACGGAGGATTCATCAAACGACTGGAAGATCGCGAAGGCGACGGAACCTTTGAAACCAGCGTCTTGTTCGCCGGCCCCCTCCCCTTCCCCACCAGCATTCTTCCCTTGGGTAACGGGATTCTCGTCTCCGCGGCACCCGACATTCTCTATATCGAGGACACCGACGGGGATGGAAAGGCGGATCGTCGAGAGGTCATTCTCACGGGATTCGGCGAAGGAAATCAGCAACTTCGCGTCAACGGCCTGACGCGATCGATCGACCATTGGATTCATGGAGCCAACGGAAGAAGCAACGGCAACATCGTCATTCCCACGCGTCCCGAACTCCCGCCACTGCCCCTTAACAATCATGATTTTCGATTCAAAACCCTCAATGGTCCCGTCGAACGGACGGCAGGTTTCGCGCAGTTTGGCAAGGCATTCGATCGCTGGGGAAATCACTTCGTCAATTGGAACACGATTCCCATCCGGCAGGTCGTCGTCGGCCAACAGTACCTGGACCGCAATCCGATCCTTACCGTCGCCAGTTCCATGCTCGACATCTCCGACCCCAAGGATGGGGGAAGGATTTATCCCATCACCGCGCCGCAGACTCGTTTCAATCGCGAGCCGACCGGCGCCTTCAACGCCAGCTGCGGCCTGACCGTGGATCGTGGTGGAATTTTCCAACGGGAATTTGCCCATTGCGCCTACGTGTGCGAACCGCTCGGGAATCTCGTCCACCGCATGATCCTCAAGAGTGAAGGCGTGACCTTTCGAGCGACCCGTGGCGAAAGGGAACAGGCGAGCGAGTTTCTCGCCTCCTCCGATCCCTGGTTTCGGCCGGTGAACCTGACGTTCGGCCCAGACGGTTCGCTGTACGTGGTCGACTTCTATCGGGAATGGGTCGAACATCCGCAGTTCGTTCCCGACGAATTGGAAAAAGGCATCGACTTTACGAGAGGCGTCGGCCTCGGGCGCATTTATCGGGTTCGGCCGAAGGGACCCAAGCCAGCTCCAATTCCGACAATGTCGGAACTAACCAGCCAGGAGCTTGTGAACTCTCTGAGCCATCCCTATGGATGGCGCAGGGAGACCGCTCAACGGCTCCTCCTGGAACGAAAAGATCGAAACGCGATCGAGCCACTTCGACGGATGGCCGAGGCTGGCGATTCGCCGCTCGGTCGCCTTCACGCTCTTTGGACGCTGGAGGGGCTCGGTGAATTGACGGACGCGGAGATCGAGAAATCGCTCGAAGATCCCGAGGCGAATCTTCGACGCCATGCCTTGATAATGAGTGAACCGCGACTTCAGGGATCAGACCAACTTTTTCAGGCTGCCGCTCGATTGGCCGAGGATGGGGACCCCGCCGTCCGTTTCCAACTCGCGTGCAGTATCGGCGCAAGTCATCGGCCCGAGGTCGTCCGCGTGCTGGCGAAACTAGCCTCGCTTGACTGCGAAAACCCATGGGCGCGACTCGGCATTCAAACCTCCCTGGAGAGTTCCAATTCCTCTTTCCTAGCGTCTTGGATCGCCAACGATAACCGTTGGCAACTTGAACCGACGGCTCCCCGATTAGACTTTGTCGCGGAAGTCGCCGAACTCTCCGGGGTTCGAAACCAGGCCGACGATATCCGTGAATTGGCGGAGTGGATTGGGCGATCCGATCGTCGTGAAAATGCCTGGCCACGTCTTGCCGCTCTATTGGGATTGCGTCACGGTCTGCTTCGTCATGGCATCGGCGTGGAGAAAAGAATCGCCGAGCTAGGCGAGCCCGATGCCGAGCAAACGTTTGTGGGTTGGTTGGCAATGTGTCGAAATTGGTCGGAGGGAGTCGAGGTCCCATTGGCCGCTCGACTCCTTGCCATTCGATTGCTCGCGACAGACCCTTCGGCCGCGACGCTAAAGACGCTCATCCAACTCGCCGCCGAATGTCCATCCATGGAGCTTCGTCTCGCCGCCATTCAAGCACTAGGCCGGCGCACCGAACCATCGATCGCTGGCGAACTCGTCAAACAATGGCCCGACGCGGGGGCAGGCATCCGCAGGGCGCTCGCCTCCGCCATTCTACGGCATCCGGTGCGGTTCATGGCGTTGATACAGGCCCTCGAAGAAGGGACCATCTCGCCAGGAGAACTCGACCTGGAGTCGCGGCAGATGTTATTACAAGCAAAAGACGCCGTGGTGCGGGACAAAGCGGCGACACTGTTTGCTTCGAGTACCTCCGGCGGTCGCGCGGAAATCGTAAGCCGGTATGGACCGGCCACGTCACTCTCGGGAAAACCCGACGCGGGACGTTCCCTGTTCCAAAAAAACTGCTCCACCTGCCATCGTTCCGAGGGACGCGGTCCGCTCGTGGGACCGGAGTTGACCGGCCTGGCCACCAAGACTCCAGCTCAATTGGTCGTCGACATTCTTGATCCCAACCGGGAAGTATTGCCAAACTATGTCAGTTTTGTCGCCGTCACTAAGGATGGCGAAATCCGCACGGGCTTGCTCGCCTCTGAGTCTGACAACGCCGTGACACTCCGAAAGGCGGAAGGGGCGACCGAGACGTTGCTCCGTTCGGAACTCGAGGAGTTTCGTGCCACCGGGCGTTCCCTGATGCCCGAAGGATTCGAACAGAACATGAGCCTCCAAGATCTCGCCGACCTGATCGCCTACTTGCGACGCACTCAATAAGTCCGAGGAACCCAATGAACCCGTTGACGCAGCCACCGAGGAATGAGAAAGCACCAGCCGCGAACGCTGGTGAAGCTCGCTCCGTCATGCAAGAACCGGAGCACAAGAACTGGCTGGTTTTCCTCTGGCGCTGCCTGAGCATCTGCCTATTGGTTTTCGTCGCAGGGAGTGGTTTAGCGAAAAATGGACATGCGGAGACTCCTTTGTCCACGTCTGCAAGGATGCTAACGCGGGTGGTTACGAAGCGTTTCCCGATGTCTGCCGGCGCGCGGATGGTACGTTGATGGCAGTCTTTTATGCCGGTTATGGACATATCGCCTTGCCGAACGAGCAACTTCCAAAGGGTGGCCGAATCAGCTACTGCATCTCCGAGGACGATGGGAAGACCTGGTCTGCCGCCAAGACTCTTTACGATGGCCCCAACGATGATCGGGACCCCTCCATCGTCCAACTCAAGGATGGAAGACTGCTCTGCAATTTCTTCTCGCTCGAGAAATCCGACGACCCGGCCAAACCGTATCGTGGACTTGGCAGTTGGATGATCGAGTCCAAAGACGGAGGGCAATCCTGGTCGGAGCCGCGGCGACTCTCCGAGTCCTATTACTGCAGTTCCCCCATCCGCGAGTTGAGTGACGGCAGGCTGATTTTGGGCCTTTACCAGGAGACGCCGAAGTCGAGCAACGCGGCGGTCATCTTCAGCGACGATGGGGGCAAGACCTGGTCAAAGGAAATCGACATCGACAACGGAGGATACCGACTGGACGCGGAAACCGACGTCATCGAGTTGGCGGACGGGCAACTCTTCGCGGCACAGCGCGGGGACAAAGTCATGTGTTGGTCCACATCGTCGGATCGCGGAAAGAGTTGGACGGTCGCCAAGTCGTTCGGCTTTCCCGGCCATTGCCCTTATTTGCTTCGTGACGCCTCGGGTGCGATCGTCCTGGCCTTTCGACTTCCCCATACCAGTCTCCGCGTCAGTAACGATGAAGGGAAAAACTGGGGCGAAAGCGTTCTCGTCGACGATTTCATCGGCGCCTATCCCTCGATGGTCCGACTCAAGGACGGCTCAAACCTCATCGTATATTACGAAGAGGGGGAAGGATCGAGCATTCGCGCCAAACGATTCAAAGTCGAGGGGGACAAGGTCCATTGGCTTTCCTTCTGACAGACTATCGGCAAACGGGAGCAAACGACGATGATCCACCGGCCAAACGCGATTGTTTTCCTATTCGCGTGCCTCGCGAGTCTTCCTTTTGATGCCGTCCATGCCGAGCCCACGGCAGAATCGAGTCGAAGAGGAACGCTGAAGGCCGGCGCGTACGCCATCGACATTACACCGCTCGAGTATCCGGTCATCGTCAATGGCATGTTTAACGAACGGATCGCCGACCGCGCGGTTGATCCGCTTCACGCCCGCTGTCTCGTGCTCGACAACGGCGAAACCAAGATCGCCTTCGTAATCGTGGATAGTTGCATCGTGCCTCGGGATCTGATCGACCGCGCCAAGGAAATGGCGACGAAAAAGACGGGCATTCCTTCCGAGCACATGCTCGTCTCGGCAACGCACACTCACTCCGCCCCGTCGGTCATCGGAGCACTCGGAAGCGACGTCGATCCCAAGTACGTTGAGTTCCTGCCCGGCCAGATCGCCCGTGGCATCGAGCAAGCCGCCAAACAACTCACGCCGGCGAAAGCGGGGTGGGGAACCATCGACGCACCCGGCTACACCTATTGTCGACGCTGGATCCTGCGTCCCGATAAAGTCCGCAATGATCCCTTCGGCGTGCCAAACGTGCGCGCCAACATGCATCCAGGGTATCAAAACCCCGAGTTCCTGGGTCCCTCCGGCCCCGTTGACATGGGTCTTTCGATGCTCGCCATCCAGACCGTCGACGGCAAGCCTCTGGCCGTGCTCGCCAATTACTCCATGCACTACTTCGGTAGCCAGATTCTCTCGGCGGACTATTTCGGTAGGTTCGCCGACGGGTTAATGAAGCGGATAACGCCCGAACCGTCCAATCCTCCGTTCGTCGCCATGATGTCCCAGGGAACGAGCGGTGATTTGATGTGGATGGATTATGGCATGCCTCAGTCCGGCATCAGTCTCGACGCCTATTCCGACGCCGTCGCCGAGCGCGCTTTTCAGCTCTATCAAACGTTGAATTACCAAAGCGATATTCCACTCGGGATGATGGAATCCAAGGTCACCTTGCGGACCCGACAACCGTCCGTCGAGCGTCTCGCCTGGTCGGAAAAGGTCGTACATGAACTCAATGGCAAAAAGCCAATGACGCAGCCGGAGATCTACGCGCGCGAACAGCTTATCTTGTCCAAAACACCGACGCGGGAACTGAAGTTGCAAACGATCCGTGTCGGAGACCTTGGCATCGTCGCGATTCCCAACGAGGTCTTCTCCATCACCGGTTTGAAGCTGAAAGCACAAAGTCCCTTCGCCACGACCTTCACCATTGAACTGGCCAACGGCGGCGAAGGCTATATTCCACCGCCCGAGCAACATCGACTTGGCGGCTACACCACTTGGGCCGCGCGGTCCGCGGGACTCGAGGAGAAAGCCGAACCGACCATCGTCGAGATCCAGCTTCGGCAGCTCGAACAACTGGCCGGCAAGCCCCGGCGAAACATCAACGCCAATGACTTTCCCTTGGGAAGTTATCCCGGCACCATTCTGGCGGCCAAGCCCGCCGGCTATTGGCGGCTCAACGAATTCGACATTTCCCCCGTAAGCGACCTCACCGGCAACCACGGCGACGGCACTTATGATGGCCAGGTCGCTCTGTATCTGGACGGTCCCGGCAACTATCGCGGACCAAGCCCGGCGGAAAGTAACCGCGCTCCTCAATTCGCGGGCGGCAGGCTCGAACTCCCCGTGACATGCGATCGCGAACGGTATTCCATCGAGTTTTTCTTTCGCAATCATCTTCCCAGCGACGCCCGCCCCATCACCGGCTATCTCTGCTCGCTGGCAAAGAATGGTGACAGCACCTTGTCAGGCGACCATCTGGGGATCGGTGGCACCCATGACGAGATCCCCAAGGGACGACTCTTCCTGTTCAATGGAAATGACAGGCACCAGATCCTGGTGGGAAAGACGACTCTGCAGCCGGGTCAATGGCACCATTTAGTCATGGTTCGAGACGGGAAAAGGATCGCGGTTTATCTCGACGGGAAAAGCGAACCGGAAGTCGAGGGCTACATGGAAGTAACGACTCCACCGACCGACTCGCGACTCTTTCTCGCGGGCCGCTGCGACAACTTCGCGAACCTGGAAGGGCGGATCGACGAGGTTGCCGTTTTCGATCGACCTCTATCGGCCGCGGAAATCAAACGGCATTACGACGCCGCGAGGTAGTGGCGGCTCATGACTAGCCGCTGAGGTGGGACCACTCAGCAAAGGATTCGAGAGGGGTCACGTCCCATTGGTAGTACTGATAGACCGGCAGCTGAAAAAGCAGGTTCCGAACGCTCATGTGGGTGTTGGCGGATGACACCTCGACGATCAGGAGGACGTCCGGCTCCGATGCTTTGACCCCGCCGGCGAGGATCGTGCCTTCCCGCTGCCAACGGTCTAGCAATTCGATGCTGGGCGCCACATGCTGTTTGAAAAAAGCCGTGAAATCGTCATGCGATTTACTCATCGGCCCGCGATCGACAAGCGTTCCGGTCACGAAATAGAGCATGTCCCCACCTTCCATCATTTGTTGTTCGAACCGCAATTTTAACCACGGATTGAACGTTCCCGCAAGCAAGACGTCACCTGCGCGGCGCTAGGGAGGAGGGGCCACGTGCTCGTCGGGTTCCTGGGGGGCAACAGGCTCGACCGCCGGTTCCGATGTCCCGGGAGATCGGTCGGTGGGAACGGTCGCCAAGCGGATGGGCGCGTTCGCCTGGATCTCTTGCAGGTGCTCGATTAGAATTCTGCGGACGGCGAGAATGGTGAGCGGATGGTTTTGACACGCGTGCCCCGCGGGAACGAGGTCCTCCGATCTCGCGCCCTCAATATGGGAACTGGAGTATGGCACGACACCGTCGGTACTATCCCTCGCCTCGTCGCCACGAACGTTGCCGATGATCGAATGGTATTTCACGTCCGGTCCGAAAGGCAGTTTTCCCACCGCCTGGATGATTGGGCTCTCCGGCGAAAGATTATCGACGCTCGTCGGCATGCCATTGGCGAAAAGAGGCAAAAAAGCGTCGGGATTTTTAGCCAAAAGTTGATGCTGCGTGTCGAGCAGGTTCTTGGGAAGCGAAATGAGGCGGGAACTCAATCGGCCGATGAAGCCATCGCTACGTGCTCCCCGATGCGGCGTCGCGATGAAGACCAGTCGTTTATTACATGACGGTCGAAGAAATAGACCTGGCGAATCTGCTCCAGTTCGTTCGGTTTGGGCGCGAATCTTGTCGATCGGTTCCTTGCTGATGAGCTGGCCAAAGTTTCTCGTCGCTGTTCTGACCATCATCTTGGCGAGCAAGCCACCCATGCTATGCCCAACGATAACCATTTGTCCAATCGAATCGTCCTGGCCGTAGGGATCGACCGGCCGCGATCGCCTTCAGTTCAGCGAGTTTCTCAGTGTTCGCGGGTCTGGAACGCTGTCGGGTGGATAGAGGAAGAACCAGAACTGGTACTGTCGCGAATATCGGGATCGCCATTGCAGATCGTTAAATATCATCCGCGCGAGCGGACTCGACCAGACGCACCATGACGACGGGAATCTTTCCTTCTCGTAGGGCTGCAGCATGAAGAGCCAGAACATCTCTTCGGTTTATCGACGGCCAATCCGCAGCCGGAACTTTTCCAGCTTGGCCTTCGAAAGGAAATACCCCAGCGGCGTCGTCAGGTCGGACTCCAAGGGACCTGCTGCCCGGCAACGTCCGCGCTTTGACGCAAGGATCGTAAAGTTCGAGCGTCGTATGCCGCATCACGCCACCCGGCATGTGCGAGATGTCGCAATTCATCCCTCAGGAAAGCCGTGACTGGGTAATCTCAGGATGAGGAGATAGTATTTCGTCCCGTCTCGGCAAAGGCGCGGCAAATCGCGGGAACGGCGATCAAGGGGACCCCTAGCCCATACGTGCTGTATTGATTGTTGAGACCTTCGATCTCGTAAATGTGCAGGCGAATAAAAAAGCGGCCAAACTCCTGGCCGCCAGAGGAAACCATGGCGAAAGTGATCGCCATTTGTCGTTCCTCGGCGAACTGAGCGCCGCAGCGACTTGCCGAGTTTGATTTCCCGGGGACTGTGCTAAACGAAGGCATTGGGTTACGGTGTTGTACAGGTCACAGGCCAAGCGAAATCTCGGGTCGAAACGGTCGAGGCCGGTGCCAACATCGTCGTCGAAGAGGTAGAAGTAGGCATAAGCGACCAGCGCCGTACAACCATCGCGACCTCTTGCTCCGGCGTTGCAACTTTCGGCCGGCGAGGTAATTCAATTCCGCGAGAGCAAAGACGATTTGATCGAGTAGGTGATCACGTTCTTCCGTTCGGGAATGCCGTCTCCGACTTGCGGATGGACCCTCCGCTCCGGTCGCGAGAACGCTCTAGCGGGTCTCGGCTGAATCGTTTGTCGAGGTTGTGCGCCGAAGGATTTGTTCCGTCCGCGGACTCGGCTTGTTGGATCAGCACGTTGACGTACATGTCGATGGAGCAGAGGCGATCCTGACCGTGGGCGCACCGACCGCGCCCGGAGCCTGGCAGCCGACCGGGCGGCAAGGAGTACCAACGAATACGATCCAGCGCAACGCCTACACCACTGCATTCCACCATCCCAGGGATTCCTGAAGCATCACCGGCCGGCGCCCAGCGCGCAGTAAAGCCCGCGAGCACGTTGGCTCTACACCACGAAAGTTGTCCACGCTCAAACATCAGGAATCGCCGGGTACAATAACGTCCGCCCCAGAAAGATCGCCGGGTCGACCGAACGGAGGCCAAAGGGCGGCAGGAACTTTCGCCCTAGTCCCAACGGGGCAATACAGGTAAGAGCGTACTCGCCTACTTAACGATGTTGAAGCTTAGACAAAACAAACAAGAGAAGATAGCGAGAAGTACGGTAAAGGTCATTCGGATAATTCGGGACTGTCAGGCGAAGGCTCTCCAGGATCTTCATCGACTATTGAGAATCGGGAAAGCAATATCGTTACACCCGGCTCGGTCGCTTGGCGAGCCTTCGCGTTAGCTACGGCATTACCATTTCCGAGCGGCGCTAAATCCATCGGTGGAGACCCAATCCACGACCAAGGAACGCCATCAACGCGGGTTTAGCGCTTAACCGCGAACTGATCGAGAATGGAGGTTTCCGCGGAGTCGGCTTCAAAACTGTGGAGCGCGAATCGATCGGCGAGTTCCTGACACACCTTCACGCCCCGGACACTGTTCCCTTTCACGTCGAGCGGCGGCGAGAAGAGGCCTATGCCGACCTTGCCGGGAACGACGGCGACGATGCCGCCCCCAACGCCACTTTTCGCGGGAAGACCGACCCGAAATGCCCACTCCCCCGCGTAGTCGTACATGCCACAAGTGAACATGGCGGCTAGCAAGTACTTCACGTATTTGGCGCTGATCGCGCGCTCGCCCGTGATCGGGTTGACTCCGCCATTCGCCAACGTCGCGCCAATCATCGCTAGGTCGTGGCTGGTTACCAGGACCGAACATTGCTGGAAGTACAATTCCAGCGACTCCTCCACCCGATTGCTCATCATGCCGAAATTCAACATCAAGTGCGCGATAGCGCGATTCCGGTGCCCCGTTTCCCTCTCCGACATGAAGACGGAGTTGTCGATGAACATGTCTCGGCCACAGTACCGTCGAAACATGTCCAAAATCCGGCTGAAACGCTCCGTCTGATCCTTCCCCTTGATGAGGTCCGCCGTCGCGATCGCGCCCGCGTTGACCATGGGGTTAAAGGGACGATTCGACGCCTCGTCGAGAACGATGGAGTTGAAGGCTTCGCCGGTCGGCTCGACGCCGACCTTGCCTAGAACGCTATCGACGCCATGATCCTCGAGGGCGAGCCCATAGACGAGAGGCTTGGATACCGACTGGATCGTGAAATATTGATTGCAGTCTCCCACTTCCACGATGCGTCCGTCGGCAGTGGCGACGGAGATTCCGAACCACGCGGGGTTTGCCTTGGCCAATTCCGGGATATAGTCCGCCACCTTTCCATCCATGAGCTTGCTATGCCTTGCGTGCATTTCGCGGAGCGTATCGCGCAAGGGGGCGGTCGCGGACTTCATCCGACCAACCAGCAAACTGAGTTCATCCGATGGATTCGGTTGCTGCATCATCTACTCTCACCATTGAACGCCAGAAAAATAAAGCGGGAAGCCGCAACCAAAACGCCCTCGCGAAAAGCGGGCCTGTTCACGGCCCACCGCCGCGCAATCGCCGGGCAACCTGCCGAAGTTGTTCGGAGACCGGGTGGCTGGGAAAGCGATGCGCGAAAATGCCGCGACTCGCCAAACGCGCGACCTCGGGGCTGAGTGGCAGAAGCGCGATCACCTCGGCCTTGTACGCCTCTTCCACTTGTTGACGAAGCTGTTCGTTGTCGCCTCCTGGCGGAACTTTGTTCACGACGATAAAAATCTCGGGGACTCCAAGCCTGCGCGCCAACTCCGCGGTGACCGCAGTCCCTTGAAAATCTTGATTGTCCGGTCGCATGACCAACACCAACGTGTCGGAGATCGCGATCGAAAGCAGGGTCTCTTCATTGACCCCCGGGTGCGTGTCGATGAACAAGTAATCGATGCGCAACTTTTGGAGGAGTTCTTGGATGCCGTCATTGAGTAGGGCGACATCGTAACCCGCCCGGAGAATTTTGGCAATGTCCCCGCCATTGAGACTGGACGGAACAAGATACACCGCGGCGTTCTCCGGCTTTACGGGCAGGTCGGCAAAGGCGGCCGCCGAGACGTCGTACGCCGCCTGTTCGATCGAGCACTTTTTCCAGAGATAATCGTTCAGCGAATATTGCGCCTGCGCTTGCTCAAATCCAAAAAGGACATGGATTCCGGGGGATTGTATGTCGGTGTCGATGACCGCGACGCGAAAGCCCGCATGCGCAACGAGGGAGGCAAGATTGGCCGTGGTATTCGATTTTCCTGTCCCTCCACGAAAGGAATGCGTCGAAATAATTCGCGGCATGTTCCGATTTCTTCTCCGCTTGCGCCTTCAGTGAGGCGTCGTTGAATCCTACTGCTCTTCTTGTTTCCTAAGCCGCTTGTGCGGGCCGGAAAGCTCGACGGCCGAAGGCCTAGTGGCTTTCCCACCCCGGCATTCGAAACCTGGAGCTCAATCGGTACCCTTGGGCGCGACACGTTGACTTCGAAGCTCTTGGGTCCGCGCCAGGAGCTTCTTGAAATAGTCGTTCTCTTCAAACTCTCGAACTTCACGGTCGAGTCGATCAGGATTGAACTCCAAGGCGGCGGGAATCGCTGTTTCGAATGAAATCGTGTTCTCGCCGAGCTCTTCGGGAATCACGTGGAAAAATCGAAACATCGGCCCCTCGGGCCCCAGCCGAAAACTGGTTCCGTTGGAGATCACTTGCTCGATGATTCGCTTGCCGTCGATGATCACGCCGTTTCGACCACGCCCGACAATCCACCAGTCGTTCGCGAACCAATGAAGCTCCACGTGATCGCGCGATACATACGGGTCCGCCAAGCTGATCTGACAATGGGGAGAGCGTCCGATCGTAATACTCGCCATGTTTTGAAAGGTCCAAGTCTGCACCGCCCGGCCTAGCGCCAGGTCGACGAGCTGAATCAACACCGATTCTTCCGAGGACTCCGGACCCATGATTCTTCCGTACTCCTGAGGTAGGAACCTTGGGAATGGCTCATATTTAGCAAATGCCGTTCCAATTTCAGTGAAATCACTTCCCTGGTCACCCAATCGCCTCCCGATATTGAACTTAAGCAACGGATGCCGGCTAAAACCCGGAACACGTGCACGGAATGCGCGCTAATGTGAACGCGCAATCGCGTTCTTGGAAGGGTCTATTGCCTCAGGAAAGAGCGAACCTTGCCGGAAATGCATGCAGCCCCAAAACCGCATGAAAGCTACAACTTTTCGTCCTCCCTTCGAAAAGGGAAAGGGGCGCTGATCGAAAAACTTCATCATCGAGCGGAAAGGGCGTTCGACAACAACGCGTGATTCGATCCCCCGAGAAACGCGACCGCAAGCGGTTCAAGAGCCAAGTCGATTCTCGCAGGCATCTCTGAAAAGGTCTCAAAGAGAAAGGAATTTCGAAGTCCCCCATGACGGTCTCCTAAGCCATAGGCCCAAAGGAGCGTCCGTACCGGCTGGCACGTTTCGTTTCCACACGCTCGATATTTTCGCGCATCAACTCTGGAATTGCGCAATGGCGACTTCAGAACGGCGGGACTTACATTGCTTCGCCGAACACCGAGGCATGAAGGGCAGGCTCATACCCGCTTCGCAGCACTTCAACCATCGAAGGCGGCGTCAAGAGCCGAGCCGTTCCCGTCCCCCGTTGTCGGCGCGACGAATAGCCAAACGGCGTCCATTCATGGACATGCTCACGATAGACCATGTGAGCACCGGCATCCTCCAGCAGTACAAACGTGCCGTCGGGCAGATCGTCCATTGCAACCCACGGACGCTCCGAGTGATCGAGCGTCCTTTCCCCTTGAAGCCGCTTGTCCATGGCGTCCGCCTTGGGAGGCTCGACGGACTTCGCAACCCCCACCCTCCAAGCCTCCCGAAATCGATAAAAGTCCTGCCGTCGACACTCGAAACAGGGACGATGCCCGGCTGCCAACGCGGTCGCCTCGTCGAGAAAGAAGAGTTCCGTGTAAGAATCCGGAGCCATGATTTGCCGTTTTCGCCCCTTGAACTCCAGTCGGCAAGCAATCCAACATTTCGAACTCCACCGTCGGACGATATTGCCCTGTTCATCGTGCAACCGCCCCCGGTTCCCCATCAACGTCCCGCGCGCCTCCGACGCAATGATCTCCCCACTCGGCGTCACGCGATTCCGCCTTGCCATCAACAGCCCCTTTTTCCTAATCCTCATTGCCGCCAAAGAACCAATTCAGCCAAGCCGCCGCTTACTCCCTCTCCCTCTCCCTCTCTCTCCCTCTCTCTCCCTCTCCCTCTCCCTCCGGGGGTGAGGGGTCTTCCGCTTCTCTCCCTCTCCCTCCGGGCCGGGGCTGAGCATTACCCACAATTTATTGTGGGGTGAATGGGAGTGAGTTCGACAGTTCGGCGGAGGCGTGAAGCGAGCGGTTTTTCAGGCGTCGACGGCGCTTTTGTTTTTGGAAGCAAGAAATGGTCAACGGGCGCGGGTTCGGGGTTGAACCGCGATGGCGGGTATGGAGTTGTGCAGCATGAAGCTATCGCGAGGCAAGGCCACAACGATAGCCGGCGACGAGGATCGCGAGATCGCGCATCCCGCGCCAGAGGGTGCGAACGCCGGGCATGCCGTCCCCTTTTCGGTTGAGATGCCCTCCCAGACGACCGATCCAAAGCACGGCCTGCTGCATCGTCGGAGGCGGCTGGTGGAGAGGGGCTGGCTTTTTGTGGATTTTGCACCACAGTGCCCGCCATTCGTCGTCGGAAAGCATCTCGGTGCAGGGAGCGTCGGGCCGTTTACGCGACACCTCCCGCAGGGCCACGATGCGCACGGCCACCGCGGAATACAGGGTAATCGCCTTCTGCAGCCTTTCGGCGTTTCTCAGCGTCAATGCCTCGATGCGACAGCCGCTTTTGAGCGTCAAATGAAAATCCTCGATGCGCCAGCGAAGGGTGTATTTTCGGGCGATTTCCATGGCTTGATCGAGGGTAGCGACGGATTCCGTCGTCCAAAGCCGCCAGTGCAAACGCTCGATTCCCGCGGGGGGATCGATCTCGTAAAGCTCCACCAGTGTCCAGGTAATCGGCGCGCGGTCGCGGCCATGGCTTTTCGAGGGAGTAATGGTCGCGCGCAAGGCGCGGATTTCAAGGTTCGCTTTTCGCGCCTTCTCGTTGGAGCGACGAGGAACGTCGATCGTGGCGCGGCCGAGCAAGGGAGCCACGCGGACCGCTTCGTGGGCCTTATTGATTTCCCCGGCGATGCGGCGGTTCTGGGCGCAGCGAATGACGGCGCCGTCCGGCGTCGCGCTGATCGACTGCATTACCAGGTGAATGTCACCTTCCCGGTCCATCACGTGAAAGAGTCGCGGCCGACTTGTCTCTTCGATCGCACCCAGCGCCCCCCGCGCGGCCACGGCTCCCGCGAGCCATTTGCTACTTTCTTTGTCCTTGAGGGCCCGTTTTCGCCGCTTGTCGCGCGTTTTTTTGCCCTTGGGTCGCGCCCAACTCTGTTGGTCCAAGAGTCCTAACGGCGTGCCGTCCAAGCTCAAGGCCAACGTGGAGTGCACGAGAAGGCCCTGGACGCTCTTCTTGTCGTTGAGGGGACCAAGGCCGACGGCAAACTCGAGATTCGAGAAATTGACCGAGGTGGTATCTTGAACCGCCAGCACCACCTTCTGTCCGCGGCACTGTTCCGCGGTCACATCGACAATGGGTGCCAAAAGCCGTTCGTGCCGTGTTCTTTTGTTTTTCAGGAATCGGTACAAGGCCTTTGCCTCGCCCGAGGACTCGCAAGCCTGGGGAAAGCTATCGAGCGGTTTTTCCGAGAGAGTCTGGAGAATCTGGGCGAACCTTGCCTCCAGCCGCTCGTCTCCAAGATCCGTGACGGAGGCGATGCGCGAGGCCCAGATAGACGCGCCTGCCGAAGACGTGAGGGATTGGTTCATGTGACATCCAAGAAGAGAACCGGCGGGATCCATTCCCGCCCCGCCAATCCTAGCGCCCCAACCACGACAGACAAGCTCCCCAAGGCTTTAGTAAAAATGTGGGTAATGCTCAGCCCGCCGGGAGAGGGCCGGGACTTCCGCTTCTCTCCCTCTCCCTCTGGGAGTGGGCCGGGGTGAGGGGTATTCCGCTTCCCTCCCACCGCGACGGAGACGATCGGCGAAACATTCCTCACCTTACCATGGCACCGAATTCACCTACGACCACCAGGGACGCCAGCTCCGCGGACCTTGCCCATCGGCGTGGCGAGCACTGAAAATCCGAACGATTTCATTGAGCGGCTTCGTTTACAATGACCTGGGTCAGCTCATTCGCCACGTCAGCTTCGAGGGACGGGTGACCGTGTACGCATACGACAACACTGCCGGAAGCTCGGGTCGGCTTGTCCGCAAAGAGTATTTCGCGAGCGTGGCCGCCTGGGACAATGGCGAAGGCGAGCCCGACGAAACCGTCGATTTCACGTATGACGCCTTCGGCCGCGTGGTCGAAACCGATGACAGTGCTCACGGCGTAACGACGAACGCGTTTGATGACCAAGGCCGGCTTATCACCGTCACCCTCGCCGGAAGGCATGATCCATTACGAATACGACGAGGCCAGCAGCCGACTGACCCGGACCTACACCGGACTCGCGGACACAGCAGACAACTCGATCGACGATGACGGCAAAGCCGTCTCGGATACTCGTTACGAATACGACGCGTTCGGTCGCCTTTGGAAGGTCATCGTCACCGAGCGCAATGATGACCGCATCGAAGATCCCGAGGATTTCGAGGTAACCACCTACCGTTACGACAAAGTCGGCAACCTCGACCGGACCGACCAGGCCAACGGCGTGATTATTGACTACGTTTACGATGACCTCAATCGCCTCGACTTATTGACCCATTACGCCTCCGACGCCAACAATGAAGACCTCTCGGACAACGACGTTCTTTCCCGTTTCGATTACAAGGTCGGCACGGATGGCAACCGGACGGGAGTCGTCGAGACCAACGAGAACGGACATATCACCGAAGTTGATTGGTTCTACGACGAGATCGGCCGGCTGACGCGAGAGGTCCATGACAGCTTCGACGACGACCTCGACTACGCGGCGGGCTATGACTACGATTTCGTCGGCAATCGTATCGTTCAATGGGTGGACGAGGATATCGACGGCGGCGTCGACCGCCGAACCGTTTACGAATACGACGCCAACGACCGCCTCCGCTACGAAAAGATCGACGAGGATGGCGTCTTCTCCTCCGTCGACAAAACGATTGCCTACGAATACGGCCCAGGCAACGCACGCACGGAGCAAACGACAAAGACCCTGCGCAACGTGACCAATACCGTCGGCGCTTGGCTCAGCCAAACGACCCAAACCTTCGACGTTCGCGGCCGGCTCGTCAAGGTCGAGATCGATAGTGATGGCGACGAAGACGCCGACACCACCATTGACTACGTCTACAACGCCGACGGTAATCGGGTGGAACAAACCGTCACCGACCACGGCACCAGCACGACCGAGACGACAACCTACCTCGTGGACGCCAACAATCACACGGGCTTTTCCCAGGTGATCGAAGAGTATCTTGACAGCGTCCTCGTCAAATCCTTCGTGCTCGGCCACGACGTCATCGCCCAGGCAGGCCCCGCCGCCATGCCGATCTACTTCCTGCTCTACGACGGCCATGGATCCACGCGGGCCCTGACCAATGAAACCGGCGCGCTCGTCGCGCGCCAAGTCTATGCCTACGACGCCTACGGCAAGGCCGTCGTCTTCGAAACAGAAGACGCACTCACAACGCTCCTCTACAGCGGCGAACAGACCGACTCCCTCACCGGAATGCAATACCTCCGCGCCCGCTACTACGATCCCTCCACCGGCCGCTTCGCCAGCCTCGACCCCTTCGCGGGGAACAACCAAGACCCCGTGAGCCTGCATAAGTATGCCTACGCAACGCCCAATCCGATCATGTTTATCGATCCGGCAGGTCTTTTTACGCAAGCACAGGGTTATCTCGCGGAAGAGGAAATTGCGAAGATTTACACGAGAGACCACCTTGCCGATATAACGAAAACAAAGGCTGTTGAAGGGCAGATTGTTCCGGGGGTAGTATTTGGTCGGTGGGCACGGGTCGGCGCAAATATACGTCTTAAACCCGATATTACAAATCATATTCAAGAGAAATACAATGAAATCAAGCCATTTACAATCTCTGGCGTGGCGTCCGCGGTCGATGCTCTAAAGCGTTATCTTCCAAATTATACATCGGAAGGCTACACTATCGATGCATCATGGACGCCATCCGTTCGCCTAATTTATATACCTTGTCGGCTGTGATATTTAACGCTGGCGGCATTATCTTATACAGATGCTCGACGCGGTTGAGGATCTAGCAGCTACGATCACGCTGGAAGCTGCAAACATTATAAGGAATGGCGTGTTTTCGCAGACGCGCTAGCATCGGCTGGAATACGACAGTCAGTGACATCGGCATTAGCCGCGCAATCGGCTCGATTGCAATCTACCCGCTTCCTCCGACCCTTTCGGCCTGGGTCTTTCGGTCGGTTTCTGAGAGCTTATGAGAATATAACGATCATGAAGATATACTACCACCTCGAGTCTAGATATCTCTTGAACCGGTTCGTGTTCCCGATCCTTGAAGCGTGCCAGGACACGGACACATTTATTCCAGAGACTTTTGCTACTCCAACTAAACAGTGGAACATTAGTGAATTAAAGGTGTTGCAGACCGTCGTCGAGGTTCCCTCGGGAACAGTTAATTTCCGCTTTAGACATAATTGTGGAAATATCATGATTAGCTGGTGGTGTAATGAGACAGCTAGTCCAAACGTGATATCAGGGGAGGTCGAGTCGCCGTGCGTTGCTTTCGTTCTTTCTTGGCTTGAAAGGTTGTGCAACATTGTCGGCGCCACCTATGGTCTTGCGGATAAAGCGGGCAGCTCTTCGTGCGACGCAAAGTATTGGTTTTTAGAGTGGCATCCAATCTCGACATATGCTGTAGTTGATCTTTGCTGGTTTAATTGGTTTGGATATGAATACAGGGATGTCTTGTCGCTCGACATTGATCGACCGGCAGGAACACAGATCATTCGTACCGCCACAGGGGAGACTGTAGTTATCCTTGCATCGGAACCAGACGAGGTTCTATGTCGTACAAGAGCCAAGGAATTGTCAAAGTCTTGGCCCTATTTTGTCCGACTCAAAGAAGATTCTCGATTTCCAGAGGAGATTACACCTGACTATTCGGACATTCAGAAAGAGCGAACTGTCGACGGACAGTTTAAAGCCGGCGGAGCCATATTTTATACACTCAGAACCAGGCGAAGACTTGAGGAGCTTGGGCTAATATCAGAGGTCGACTCAAGCGACGTATTAATGCCAATGATTCTACCGAGATACTGCAAAATGCTGGAAATTGATATGGAAGACATGATCTGGCTTCCGTGTGATCCACGTTTCGCCGCACGTAATGCGGCTATAGATTCTGCCTATGCCAGGAGTGATACTTCATTGCCGACGCGCTCGCGGATATGGATGGCCCATTTCAAGGCGTCGAAATTGTATTTTTCCGAACCTTTGCTCGAATTAGTTCACGACCTCTATTTTCCCGACGTGCCACAACCGACGTCGACAAGCAAACCGGCGTCTCCCAAGTGATCGGGGAAGAAATAGGGTCATTCTGGTATTGTCATGGTGATGTCACAGTCTACAGGCAATGAAATACTCGCCCGGTTCAACTACAAGGTCGGCACGGAGCGAAAACTGATGGAGTTGTCGAGACGAACGACAAGCGGCAAATCACCGAAGTCGATTGAAGTTCTACGACGACTGGCCGACTTGCGAGGGAGGTCTCCAGCAGTTTCGACGACGATCTCGACTACGACACCCGCTACAAATACGACCTGGTCGGCAACCGCAAGGAAAAGTGGGTGCTGACGGAGATCGACGGACTGCAGACGTACTACACGTTCGATGGAAACGACTGCATTCTGACCGAGCTGACGCGGGATGAATGGAAGGCATTGTCCTGGGATCGGTCACGTATGCCTATGGCACGGGCAACTGGGCACTCAGCAGACCCGGAAGACCGTCCACCCAGAAGGTTCGGTTCCGCCAATAGCATTACCGATTACGTTTACGACCTCCAGGGCCGGCTGGACCAGGTCAAGGTCGATAACGGCGGCAACGGCACGTTCGAGCAGATTACGCCTACGACGTTGACGCAACCAGCGTCAGCCAAGCGGTGACGGTGATTGTCGAGTCCGTCCCGACGACAACAACTACGACCTGAAGCTCATCGACGCGGGAACAACCACGGGGCGGCCTTGCGGTCCTGGAGGAGCGGGTCGCCGGCTCGATCACCAAGTCCTACATCCTCGGCCACGACGTGATCGCTCAAGGCGGCGCCACCGCGACCGCCGCCGTCTATCTCCTCTACGACGGCCACGGCTCCACCCGGGCGCTCACCGACCTCACCGGCGATCTCGTCGCCAACCAGACCTATGCCTATGACGCCTTCGGCAACGCGATTGACATGCCCTCTCAGCCGCTGACAACGCTTCTCTACAGCGGCGAGCAGACCGATCCCACCGGCTTCCAGTACCTCCGCGCCCGCTACTACGATCCCACCCGCGGCGTATTCCTCTCCCTCGATCCCTTCGCGGGCAACAACGATGACCCGTTGAGCCTGCACAAATACGCCTACGCCGGCATCGACCCCATTGGCAATTCCGATCCAAGCGGCCGATTCACGGTTGCGTCGACGATGGGCGCTACTTCCATCGGCAGTACACTGAACGGCATCACGGGCGAGGCGGGACAGTTCACACTTGAGACCTTGAGTGGCCAAACAAGCATTCAAGAATATACTCAATGGTCCGTTATCTTTGCGGCAGCCGGACCGGCCATATTCGGCGTGTCCAAGGCGGTTGGATTATTCGGTGACGTTATCAATCGACTTAGGACACAGGCAGATGATTTCAAGCCGGCTATTCGGTTAGCGGACGACGCGACCGAACGACGAGTCTTCGCTTGGCTTTCCGGCCAGGAGTTTCACGAAGCCCTCAGCGGACGAACCATTCTTGCTGCCGGAGACAATCCAGTACGCGACCTTTTTGGAATGCCACGTCCAGGGATAGCATGTGACTTTGCAAGCATCACCCGGTCAGGAAAGCTCGTTTTAACCGAATCGAAAGGGAAAGATGTTGGGCATGCCGTGTTACAGCTTGCAGAGACCGTAAAATATGCCCGAAAGCATGTCGGCTATGAAATTGGTCGATTGGAAATCGTAACAACAGCAACACGAGAACTCGACGGCAAGTATTCCGTCGTAAACGGAGTTTTATTCGATCTGCTTAATCGAATGGTTATAATCGATACACTTCCGGTTCATATTATAGCGGTAGCCCCATGATGATTGCAATCTGGATGACAGAATCAAACGAAGAGGAGCGACGAAACAGGTTTCGTCGTCTAATTCGCTACTGGCCCGACAGCTATGAAAAACTCCATGTACAGATAAAACTAGGTACGCTTTGGGGATTCCCTGTACTTCCCGATTTTCCTACGAAAGAATCGGAAGACGTGTATTCCGCACTCGATCGAGCATTTTCCGATCTCCCATTGAAGGGAGGTATTTTGATGGTCATGAGTCCTTGGTCATTTCTCATGTACGAACCGTGGAGCGACGCAGTTGCGAGTCATCTCGAAGCCGTTCCAGTTCAATACTCGTCGATGGATATGTCAATTTACTATAAACCAGGATCCACGGTTCCTCATAAGACAGACGTAAATTTGTCTGGGAGCGAAGGAGAGGTCACCATCCGCATGCCGAGCCACGCAATCTTCGCCGCAGAAACGCCAACATGGTACGTTGACCAAAATTACGCGTTTCTTCAAAATGTCGTGCATGCCTGCGTCGACACATTAGCTCCCTCGCATCTTGTTGTTGGACCGGCTGGGGGATGCGTTCGGATTGGTGAAGCATGTTGCGTCTACCATCTAGATTTGCGCGAGTACGTCCGAGATTTAATGCGAGATTACATACTGTTCGCCGCGTATGTGATATATCACGAACGCGAATTTGGATACATGGATCTTGGAATGAGCGAACCAGAAACGATGCTTACGACTGACAAGTATTCCTGCGATCGAGTTCGGCAGGGATTGGAGACATTGTCCTCTGTTCGGCATGTTAAATATGCTGAAGCGATAAAACATGAATACCTGTTCGATGTATGGAACGTCCGGCATCGCCTTTTTGAGATGTTGGCAAACTTTGACGACGCTCGCTTTCTTGAAGCAATTCGAAATCTTGGATTCATGGAGATCGAGGCCATGCGTGACGGATGGTTGATGACAAGCGATACACCAGGAGATTACCCCATGCAGGCCAAGATGGCCGATCTTTTGGCATGTATCATGCTCTGCCCCTAAACCGACGGCAAACGCATCTAAATCCTCCGGCAGTATTGCAAGCGGCTTGAAGGAGACCAGGGGCTTGCCTGGATTCCTTCATGGAGCACCCAATTCATGGAGGCAATTCGATGTCGCAACGGCTCATTGCAGTTTTTACACCGTTTGAAAATCTTACCGATCCAC
>JAXMAQ010000013.1:0-133839 GCA_046350335.1 Planctomycetota bacterium | reverse complement strand
CAGCGAACTGGCGACCCAGTTCGAAGCACTCGATCCCGACCTGGTCATCACCGTGGCGGATCGTTTCGAGACGCTCGCCACCGCCGTCGCCGCCGGCTACATGAACATTCCCCTCGGCCATACGCAAGGTGGAGAGGTCACCGGCTCCATCGACGAGAGCGTCCGCCACGCCATCACCAAATTGTCACACATCCACTTTCCCGCGACCGAAGTCGCGCGCAAACGACTTATCGCGATGGGCGAGAATCCCGACACGGTTCACATGACCGGTTGCCCCGCCATCGACCTCATTCTGGAGACGGATCTGACGCGAACCCCCGAAGAGGTGCTCGCCAATTACGGCGGCAGTGGAGAAACGCTCGATCTATCCAAACCGTTCCTGCTCGTCATGCAACACCCCGTGACCACCGAGTATCCCAACGGCCTCAAGCAGATCCACGAGACCATCATGGCTCTCGAGGAGTTGAAGATGCCAACCATCATGCTTTGGCCCAATGCCGACGCGGGAAGCAACGAAATCGCCAAGGGGATGCGGGTCTATCGCGAGCAACTCAAGCCGAAATACGTTCACTTTTATCGGAATTTCAGCCCGGAGGATTTCCTGGTCCTCATGCATCACGCCGCCTGTGTCATCGGGAACACGAGTTCGTCGCTACGCGAAGGAGCGTTTCTGGGAACGCCCGCGGTCAACGTGGGCAGCCGCCAGAACCTACGCGAGCGGGGCCAGAACATCATCGACGTTGATTACGACAAGAAGGAAATCGTGACCGCCGTTCGAAGGCAAGTGGCGGTGGGCAAGTATCCTTCCGACCACACCTACGGCGATGGACATGCGGGCGAACGTATCGCGCGCATTATCGCGAACATCGACCTCGCCCGCGTGACCGTTCAGAAAACGCTCTGGTATCCGTCGTTCTGGGAAGCTCCGCGAAAGCTCAAGAGCGCGTGACGGAGCCGTACGTTTCGTCCATAGGACTATCGATCGCTTGGACCCATGCCGGCAAGCGATCACGGCAACAGGAGATCGACAACATGCGCACGCTCGAAACCTGCCCCGTATGCAATCACGCGGAGCGATCGCTCGTTTGCAAGTACAACAACCTCATCTTGCACGACCAGCATCGGGGATCTGATCTGGCGCGCGCCGACTATGCGATGTGCCACCAATGTGGATTGGTCCATGCGACGCGCCGCCCTTCGAGCGACGAGTTTCGAAGCCTGCTCGTTCGTTTTAAGGACGTGCTCGGCAAGGAGGGGGGCGAGGATTCCTACGATGGGAAATGGACGGCGGAGGACGTCGCGAGTCTCAGCGATCGGCTCAAGGCGGGCTGGCTGGTGACCGACGAATCCGGCCTCAAAAGAAAGCGGCCCCGCTGGTTCGCTCCTCTTCGTCACGATCGCGTTTCCGGCTCGTTTCACTTCGACATTCTTTCCTCTCTGTTCGACCTGACGGGGAAACGAGTGGTTGAGTTTCGCACGAAGACGGGCTTCCTGCTCGATCGGTGCCGCAGGCAGTTCGGCTGTGACGTCTATGGGATTCCGCTGACGAAGATGCACAAACAGATTGCCGAGGAGTTTTACAAGATTCCCTGCAATCAGTGCCTCAACTTCGAAGAGATCGAGATTCCGTTCGAGGGGAAATTCGACGTCATCATCGCCAAGCACATGTTCACGCATGCTCTTTACCCGGAGCGGCTTTTCGCGACGTTGCGGGAACGGCTCCGGCCAGGGGGCGCGGTTTACTTCTATGACGAAAACGACGATGCGTTCCTTTTCGGAAAGATCAAGAATCTGTTCGGCGAACAGAAGTGCTTCCACTTCCAGAATTTCGACGTTAATACGTACGCTCGCTGTCTCCGTTACGCGGGGTTCGATCCGCAGATGATATTCCGACCGGAGTCGGGAGCATCCGCAATGTGTTGCTTTGCCCGTTTGGATTCAACGGTGAAGCCGAATCCGATCTCGGCAAAAGTGTTCGCTCGGCGGTTGGAAATGTATCGAAGTTGGCATGATCAAAGCATGCTTTCCCTTCCGACGCCCGTGCTCAAGGACTTGCCGGACGATCTCGCCGAGTGCAGGGAGCGCGCGGTCCGGAACGGCGAAGCAACCAATACGCTAGGCGTGGTCCGCGCGAACAAGCATTTCCGCATCTGCCACGGAGCGGGTTTCGAGAAGAAGAATGGTAGGGGAGAGGCGTCCCGCCGTCCCACGGGCGGAGCGAGACGCCCCATGTATCGACGAGTGGCCGACCTCTTGCCTGGTCCCGCCGCCGATCTCCTTCGACGTTTCAAACGCACCGGTTGACGGAGAGTCGGAATTGACGCTCCTTTGCCGGTGTCATCGCCAAAGCCGGAGAGGGGTGGGCCGAAAGACGAGCGCAGTGTTGCCAAAGCAGGCGAACACTTGACGAGGAGATGGAAGGATCCGCCCGCGGGGCTCGAAGGGAATTGCCAGGGCAGGTGGCGTTGCGACGTGGGAGTCGGGAGTTCATGGAGCCGTTTCCTTATTCCGCCGCCGACTACGAGGAGATCGACTGCAATCTCTGTGGTAGCCACGATGGCCATGCCGTGGGAACCAGGGATCGAAACGGGCTCGCGGTTCGAACGGTGCTGTGCAAACGCTGCGGATTGATCTACCTTTCTCCGCGCATGACGCCGGCCTGGTACGCGAAATACTACGAGATCGAGTATCGTCGTCAGATGGCGGCTTTTCTCGGTCGAGAGACCCATGGGACGCTACTGGCTCGGCAAAACCAGCAGCGGGGGCATGCTCGCTTCCTCACGGAGTATTTGCGTCACGCTGGCGTGAACACTCGGAAACGGATCCTGGAAATAGGTTCGAGCACGGGTGGAGTTTTGGCGGGACTTGGCCAGGCGTTTCACGCCGACATCGTTGGCGTGGAACCCTCCTCCATCGAAGCCGAGTTCGCCACGAGCAGGAACATTCCCACCAAAGTCGGACTCTTTGAAGAAATCTCGTTCACCTCCGCGGATCGTTTCGATCTCATCGTCTGCACGCAATCGTTCAATCACTTGCTCGATCCTCGCGGGACCACGTCAAAAATCGCGAACCTGCTCGGCAAGGATGGACTGTTCTTGCTCGAGTGCATGGATTTCCTGCAGTTATGTCGCTTCTGGGGCGAACGAGAACGAGCGATCCAGATCGATCACACGTACATGTTCGTGCAAGAGACGCTGGTCGCGATGTTGTCCGTTTGCGGCCTGGAGGTATTGCCCGGATCGGTGCAATCGGACGATCGATTGAGTGGCATGGAACTGCGGAGGAAACGCCGGGCGCACGCGCCAAGTCTTCATGTTCGCATGCTCGCGCGCCGAGCGCCGGCGGGACATGTCCCTGTTCTTTCGAGTGGCGCGGAAGTGTTTCGGCAACTTGAGTCCTTGCCCAACCGTCCCGGCATGCGCCGGCTGGCACGCTGGTGGGAGCTGCAACTAATGCGACGCGATCGCGCCATGGAGTTCGCGACCGCGAAGCTTGGCATTTCCACCAAGAAGGCGGGTTAATCCGCCTTCGATCTCTGACCTAACGGGTTAATCCGCCTTCGATCTCTGACCTAACGGGTTAATCCGCCTTCGATCTCTGACCTAACGGGTTAATCCGCCTTCGATCTCTGACCTAACGGGTTAATCCGCCTTCGATCGTTGTTGCCCAAGGCAGATTGCCGCTCGTGTTCAGGAACGACGAACTCGTGCTCGAGGTGGCGAACGGTAAGGACAGGGCAGGGCTCGAGCGGACGACTCGTTCCGCGACGCTTCCGAGCAGGAAGTGGGCGAGCCCCGTTCGGCCATGCGTGGCGATGACGAGCATGTCAATATTGGACTGTTTGGCGTACTGCGAGATCTCGTGGAAAGGGACGCCATGCCGAATGGCGCGGACGACGTTGATCTTGCCCGCCCACTCCGCCGAGGGGAGAGCCGCTAGCCCTTCCTCCGCCCCCTTTTCGAGACTACGAACGATCTCGTCCGTCGGGAGTATTGCCAGGCCAGGCTCGGGGACCGTGGGGACGATGTCCTGCACGACGTGCAGTAGATGTAGTTCCGCCTTGAATTGGTCCGCGAACGTCAGGGCGTAGCGTAGCGCGTGCTCCGACTCTTCACTAAAGTCGATGGGAACACAAATCCGCTTCAGTTCGATGTGCATGACGCGATTCCTTTGCAGTAGTTTGTCTGGCTCCAACTTTCGCCGTTCCTCTTGGCGGTTGCAAGAGCCGTCGCAATTTACTTTTTCGTGAGTGCGCGGAATCGCTCTCGGAGGTCACGGAAGATCGGTCCCGGTTCACCGTTGCCAATCTTTCGGCCATCCAGTTTGACGACCGGAATGATCTCTGCCGCCGTACCGGTGAGGAAGATCTCATCCGCGGTATAAAGGTCATGCCGGGTCATCGAGATTTCTCGGGTGGGGTAGCCAGCGGCTCGACTGAGTTCGAGGACGGCGTCGCGGGTCACTCCCTCGAGGATTCCCGCGTCCAACGGGGGGGTTGAGACCGCGCCATCGCGCGCGACAAAGATGTTGTCTCCGGTGCACTCCGCGACTTCGCCTTTGTGATTGAGCATGAGTGCTTCCACGCAGCCGGCCCGCATTCCTTCGACCTTCGCGAGAATGTTGTTCAGGTAGTTGAGGGACTTGATGCGCGGGTTGAGGGCGCTCGGGTGATTGCGGATGCTCGACGCCGTCACGATTTCGAGACCCTTCTCGTAGAGCTCTTCGGGATAGAGTTGAATCGTGTCGGCGATGATGATGACCTGGGGATTGCTGGTCTTGTTGATGTCGAGTCCGAGCGCGCCGGCGCCGCGGGTGACGACCACTCGGATGTAGCCGTCCTTGATGCCGTTGGCTCGAACGGTGTCTTCGATGGCGCTGGACATGGCGGCTTGCGACATCGGGATTTCGAGGAAGATGGCCCGGGCCGAGTCATAGAGTCGGACGACGTGCTCTTTCAATCGAAAGACCTTGCCACCATAAGCGCGGATTCCTTCGAAAACGCCGTCGCCGTATAGTAGCCCATGGTCGTACACGCTGATCTTTGCGTCTTCCTTCGGATAAAGCTTTCCCGAAATGTACACTTGCCCGGCCATGTTACTCCCTGACTCCAAAAAGGGCGGAAAGCATGGACCAAGATAGGGTCAAATGCCACCGCTCGGTTCCGCTGATGATCCCGAGCGTTTTGGAGAGCTCTTTCTCCAAGAGAGGTATGCTCTCGCGCTGGGACTGTACACTCTTGTTCGAAGGGATGACCCGCATCTTCCCCCAGCAGCTTGGACAGTGTCAAGGAGATGCCGGGTTCACCCAATCCGGTTCCCATCCAACGAATGTGCGATTCTAATTCGTACAGGATAGTAACCCCGGCGTCGAAGTCGCGTCCGCGCGGCATTTTGCGTCGGTAGCACGCGCCGGCTTTGGAGGGAGTGTGGTCGGCGGAAAACGGCATGCGACCGCCGACTTTTCAGCGGAAGTCTTGGGGCATCGGACCGTCGATCCCGGTTCCGGTTGTGCCGATAACGCCAACCGCGCGAATTGGACAAGGACTGACGGGACGTAACCCAATGGCTGGACTCATTTTTCCTTGACCAATCGTCAAAGCCGTTTACACTTGTAAAGATCGCCCCGTCGCGCCCATTGGGGTATTCTCTCCCTTTTGTTGGACGGTTTCGAGCACTCGGAGCAACGGCATGGCAAGCGCGGAAAATCAAGGTAAAACCATCGCGTTGGTGATCTTCGCGGTACTTTTCGTCGTCTCGTCGGTCGTCGCCTACATTTTTTTCGACAAAGTGGACCAGTTGGAGCAGCAGGCGAACGAGGCACGCACCAAGCAAGCGGCTTCGGATCGCGCTGCCAATGAGTCGAAAACCGCCTACGAGGATCTTCGGGGCAAGGTTGCCGGCAAAGAAGGGGATACCCACGAGACCATCATGGGACTCGTGAAGGCGGATCTCGAATCTGCCGCTTCCAAGCTCAATGAACAGCGCCGTCAGGCCAAGCCGATCTATGACAATTACACCAGTGCTCTCACCTATCTGCACACCGAACTCACGCAAAGCGACGCACGCGTCAAGACGCTCGAAGAGACCAATGCCAAGCTCGAGGAAGAGTTGAAGTCCGTTAAGTCCAAATATGACACCGAAGTCGCTACCGCCCGGCAAGCCACGGACACCAAGACCCAAGAGTTGCTCGCGCGGGAAAAGGAACTCGTCGACATCAACTCCGAACAGGAAGGTCGCATCACCGATCTCACCCGACGCTATGGTCAACTTCGCGACCAAAACGAACAGTATCGTAATGACATCGAGGGCATGAAGAAAACACATGGCCGCGCGATTGCGGATACTCAGAGAATCATCGAACAGTATCGGGATAAGGAGATCCTCTCCAACCAGATCAAGTTCTCCGGATCCGATGGTGAGGTTGTCCAACTCGAGCAGGACGGCAAGCAGGCCTATGTCAACATCGGCAGTGACGATGGCGTACAGTCTGGGTTGACCTTCGGCGTCTATGGCAAGGACGTGGGTGGGAATCCTTACGAAATGCCGAAGGCTAGCCTAGAAATCGTGCGGATCCTTGGTCCGCATCGGTCGCTCGGCCGAGTGACCGGTGAAAAGCCGGAAAACGCCGTCCTGCCGGGAGACTTGCTCTACAACCCCATTTGGAACATGGGGAATCGCGAGAGCATTGCTTTCGTGGGACTCATGTACCTCGACGACGACAAGAATGAAGACAGCGAGAAATTCAAACAGCTCGTTGAATCCCTGGGTGCCAAAGTGGACGCATTCGCGGACATCAAGAACGAAAAGACCGTTGGCAAAATCACCGTCGACACGGGTTGGCTCGTCGTCGGTGATATTCCCGAGGACGCGGACAAGGAAGAACTCGATCCCAAGATGGCGCGCGTCATCGCCTTCCTCCGGGGGGCCAAAAGAGATCTCTTCCAGCAGGCGCGCGACAACGGGGTGCGCCTCATCAACGTTCGGAATTTCATGACCTACATGGGTCATAACAAGCCGGACAACCGTGTCGGATCTGGCGCGGAGTACCGGTACTTCTATGGCAAAAAGCGTCCCCCCTTGGTGGACAAGGGACCACAGGGGTACGATGACGACAAGAAGGGAAAAAAGTAATCCCTTCTTTTACACCCTGATTCCTCCGCGGAAGAAATGCGGCAATGGATGGCGGGAAGAAAGAGGGAATCCCCTCGTTTCCTTCCCGCCTTGCCGGTTGTGGCGCGCCGCCCAGGTGAACATTACTTTTCTGATGCTCCGTAAACCCGGATGTTTTCTCGCGCGCGTTCTCATTCCGGATCCTCCCCCGTGACACGAGAAGCGATCCATGCGTGACGTTTCAATTCCCGCCGCGCCACTTGTCGTCAAGGTCGGAGGAAGTCTTTTGTCACTTCCCGATCTGAAAGAGCGCATTTTCGCGTTACTCGAAAAATATACGGATGCGCCGGTGCTTTTCGTGGTGGGTGGTGGAACGACCGCCGACATGATTCGGGATCTGTCGGCGACGCATTTGATCTCCGAATCCGCCGCCCATTGGCTCGCGATCCGCGCGATGAGCCTGAATGCCCATTGTCTGAGCGCCATTCTCCAAGGGACTCCCGTCGCCGATTCCCGGGATCAGGCGGCTGCCATCTGGCGTGTCGGTGGATCGGCGGCCATTCTCGATCCTTTCACGCTCTTGTCCGAGGTTCGTTCGGACGAACTCCCCGAGGGTTGGCATGTCACGAGTGACTCTATCGCGGCACTCGTCGCCAAGCGATTCTCGGCTCGGCGATTGGCTCTCCTCAAATCGGTGGGGAGTTGGGGGAAACGCATCGATTCCGATGCCGCCGCCAAGGGCTGGGTGGATCCTTACTTTTCCATGGCTTCCGAAGGACTCGACGTGTTCTGGTTCAATGTCCGGTCCCAATCCATGGGCAATTCGTAAAGGCGAGCAAGCCACGTGCCGTCGCGCGCTACTTCCGCCACCACTTTCCCGTCGCGCATCACTTTTTTGGGCAACGGATCGTTGATGTAACCATCCCGGCGATAGACGATTACCCAGCGGGCGTCACTCTTGAGCAGTTGATCGCCCGGTAGAATCGTCATGTTCTTGTTTCGAATTTGCTCGTTATTCAAAAAGCGTGCTTGCGCCGCATGCATGGTGGGCAAGAGGGCCGCCTGATCACCCGGCTTTCCCCGCGACGCGAGTTCGGCCAGGAGGCCGTTCGTAACGCTATCTCCCCAGTAGGTTGCTTCTAGACCATGATTCGTGGCCCCAGGAAGTCCGCCGACAAGGGCGTTGTAATAGCTCAGTTCACAAGGATGGAGACGAAATATGCCGATGGCCTGAGAGACAAGAAAAATAGCCCACAGCACGTAATTGAAGGTGGATGGCACCCATCGCGCGAGAAAGCCGAACAGGCCCGAAACGCCGATGCCGACTACCACGCTCCAAAGGGGGAAGACAAAGAGGAAGAGTCTCTCGCCGTCGTACCGTTCCACGGGCAGGGTAAAAAAGCCGAGCGTCACCCCGATCGTGATTAGCAAAAGCAAAGCCCGGAATCGATGGCGGGCCAACATCCACCCACGCGGGAGACCGATGAAAACGGCCACGACTTGTAAACCCATGGGAACCGTCGTGAAAAAATAGAGCCAGGCGTAATGCCAAGGGACTCGAGCATCCTGTTTCGGATATTGGCTTCCGAAATACCACACATAGATGGTGACTCGATCGAACGCCGTGGAAAGATATTCGCGCAATCGTTCAACACTGCCGAACCATCCAGCCGGGTAACCGGGCAAGTCCACCGGCCAAAGCCATGGCCAGCCGAGAAGGAAAACGCCAAGTCCAAGAATGCACCAAAACGTGAATCGCCAGAGGCCCGGGCTTCCCTGGCGGAGCACCAAGGCAATTCCGACGGCAGGCAACAAGAGGACGTTCGATAGCTTGACGAGCAACGCCAAGCCGAGAAAACCCGCCGCGATGAAGAGACGTCCGTTCCGTTTCCACCATCCGACGCTCGATCCATCGAGACTGAATGCCCAGCCGGCGGACATGAATCCCGCGAAAAAGAAAAACGAGGTCAGGATTTCGAGACTCGCTAAATGTGCATGGCCGAACAATCGTGGAAACAAGGGAAGACTCATGCCAGCCGTGATCCCGGCCAAGGGTCCCGCGAGTTGCCACGCGTAACGGGTAACCAGAAGAACCAAAAGAGCGAATCCCACTGCCGCCACGGGTCGACCCAGCCTAGGGTCCACCTGATTTTCCACCTTCGCCGCTGGACTCAGGCAATGGTGGCTAAGGCCCAACAGCAGCCGCGCCAGGGGAGGGTGCTCATGGGCATGACGCCAGATTTCATCAATCGCCGCCGGCGTCAGTCCCTGGGTGGGGACCTGCTGCAAGACCCGGACCATTCTCGCCCCATCCGGGACATAGATCGATTCGTCCACGGTGAGTCCTGGATCGTTCAAGGTCCGGAGCAGGATCACGAACCAAAAGGCCGCGATGGCTAAACCGGTAAGCCAAGAGGCCCAAGCAAGGGAACCATTGGGACGGTCGAATTCGGAGACCTTTTCGTAATTCAATCGTTACTCGTTTTCGTCAAAACGAATCTCACGCCTGGAAGAATCGTTCGTCGGCGAATCCTCGCGAGAACTTCGAACCATTTTTGTACGTATTGGAGCGTTCCGCGGAGCGCGCTTCCGGTTGTGCCGGCAAAAGGAAGTTTACCGCCGGCCGCGGGGTGGCGACCGGTAGGTTCTCGCCTCCGTTTCCTTGCTCGATGGGTGAATGTGGGCAAAGATGATAAAGATTAACGCCTGCATGCAATGTTCGCCGCCACCAAATCGACGTGAAGCGTCGGGCGGCAAGAGGAGAGTTAGAATCCATGGCGCAGCGTGACTTAGCGGACAAGCGAATCATCATTACGGGCGCTTCCAGCGGCATCGGTCGGGCCTTGGCCGTCGAGGCGGTGAAGCGTGGAGGCCGGGTCATCGCGACCGGTCGGGACGAACAACGTTTGAACGAGACCGTCCAGAAAGCTCGGTCGGGACGCGGCGTGATTGAAGCGATCGTTGGAGACGTCACCGTCGCCGAAGACAGGGAACGGATCGTCCATTTTGCCGAGCAGAAGTTCGGTGGCATCGACGTTTTGGTGAACAACGCGGGCATCGGAGCGACCGGGCATTTTCAGTACGCGGGGCCGGAACGGCTACGGCGAATCATGGAAGTGAACTTCTTCGCCGTCTGTGAACTGTGCAGGTTGTCGATTCCCGTGCTCAAGGAAGGACGCGATCCCGCGATCCTCATGATCAATTCGGTTGCCGGCCGCCGGGCGATTCCGTCTCGGTCGGAGTATTCCGCCAGCAAGTTCGCTCTCATGGGGTTCAGTGAAGCGCTCCGCGCCGAGCTTTCCAAAGATGGAATTGACGTCTGCGTCGTCTCGCCGGGACTCACCGAATCGAGTTTCGAAGACCACATGATCGAGAACAATGCCAAGCATTCGCTCCACGCCCAACGCTCGATGAGCGCGGCGGAAGCGGCGGGACTCATTCTCGATGCTCTCTGCAAGGGTAAGAACGAGGTGACGCTGACGCTCAAGGGCAAGATGCTCATGTTGGCGAACCGCCTCCTCCCGCGGTTCGTCGACCGAAAGATGTCGCAGTTCGTCATCAAACTTTACGCCGACGAAATGCAGGCAGCCAAGCGAAGTTAATGAACCAAGTTTTGGCCGAGCTTGCCGTCGAACGCCTAAGCGATTTCGAATCAACGAAATATCTCTCCGGGAGCGGAACCACGTTGCCCCCCAGCACGCAACGTTTCCGCTCCCGTCCCCTTTTCTTGGCCTAACGCGCGTTGATGCAATAAATGCCCAGCGTGATCAGGCAGCCCCCCACCAACAAACTGAAGGTGAGCGGTTCTCCCAGCATGACCCAGCCGGCAAGCATGCCGAACAGCGGGGTCGTGAAGCTGATCGCCGCCAGGTCGTTGGGCGAGTGTTTCGAAAGCAGCTTCATCCAGATCAAGAACGCGACCGCGGAGACCGCGAGTCCTTGATAGCCGATCGCCAACAACGTCGTGGAATCGAGCTTTGCGGGAGAGAAGCTTTCCATCAACCAACCGCAGACGAGGAACATCGGAACCGCCAACGTGGCTTCCCATAGGACGACGGTGGGAACCGCGACCCGATGCAGCACCTTTTTTACATAAGTGAACTTCACGCCGAGCACCATGGCGCTGAAGAGCAAGATCGCGTCCCCCAATAAGCCGGTCCGGTCGGGCGTGGAAAGCTGCGCCGCGAAAAGGGATAAGACGCCGACGAACGCAATGAACAGACCAAGCACCTTTCTCCTGGTGAGAGAGTATGCGGGAAGCCAGAAGTGCGTCGCGATCGCGGTAAAGGATACGAATTGATGAGAATGATGCTGTGAATGCTCGAACTCATCTTCGTGCCGACGGTGAACGTTCCGATCTGTGTGAACAGAAACAGGCTGTTGATGATCGCCAGCGGGACTTGCGATCGATCGAGACGGACGGTGACCCGATTGGCCTTGCACCAACAGGCGGTGGCCGTGGCCGCGAGAATGAACCTTGCCGCAGCCATGTAAAAAGGGGGAAAGGCGGCTAACGCGAATTTCACCGCGACCGAGTTTCCTCCCCAGAGCATCGCGCAAAGGAGGGCGGCGGAGACGGTTCCCACGGAGAGAGGCATCGCCATCGAGCTTGAATTCGGAATCGATTGGCTGCTTGACTTCATCCCTCTCTCGGACCGCGATGGGTTCACGTGCTTCGACAGCCGAAACGACCCGTCAAAGTTTCCGCACGTTTGAAGTCGGTATTCTGCGCGTGCAAAGCGGAATTTCAACGCGCGACGCCTCTTGTCCCGCCACGCCGGGTAATAACCAATGCGAATGGCGTCAAAACCCGCTTCTCCGATGGAATCCCCTGCTCCCCTCTTTCACGGCATCCCGAGACCTGCACTTTTTGCACGATTGTCGCTGAGGCATGCCGTGGCCCATCGCCAATTCACGGAAGCCTCGAATCGCGGCTAGCGCCAAGGCCGTCCAACAGTTCGGGCTGGAAAATGCGTCACTTCCATTCCGAAAATCGATCGATGAATCCGTTTTCCGCCTAGGCCTTCTCCCGTGTTCCCGCGAGGCTTTGGGGAACGGTCGGTTCGCATATAATCGAATGCATGAACACGACCGACCAGTACTCGATTCACCTGCCCATCATCGATCCGCACGAAGCGGACCGGGATCCCGCGGGCTATTTCGCAACCCGTTCCGCCGTCAAGGCGTTCGACCTCAAGCACCGTGGCGTGCTCCGCAAGGCGATTGGCAACTACAATCATTCAGTGGATTTGGCCAAAAAGAGGTTCCTCGATCACGAGGACGCCCGAAGGCGCGCCGCCGCCATCAAGCGCGACGCGATCGAGAACCTGGACAAGTATCTCGAAGAGTTCGAAGCCAACGTCAAAAAGCGTGGCGGGCAGGTCCATTGGGCGGAGACCGCGGAAGACGTTCGGCGTATCATCCTCAAAATCGCCGCCGACCATAAGGTCTCCCACGTCGTCAAGGGCAAGAGTATGGCGACGGAAGAGGTACACCTCAACGACGCGTTCGAGGAAGCGGGCATCGAACCGGTTGAGACCGATCTCGGCGAGTATATCTGCCAACTCCGCGGCGAACCCCCCTACCACATCGTCACCCCCGTCATGCACCTGACGAAAGGAGATATCGCTGACACGTTTGAGGAAAAACTGCAGATCGAGCGAACGGAGGTCGCCGAGGAACTCACCATGATCGCGCGCGAACGGCTTCGTTCCCGTTTCGTCTCCGCCGTCATGGGGATCACCGGGGGGAACTTTCTCGTCGCGGACGTGGGCATGGTCGCGATCACCGAAAACGAAGGGAACGCACGCCTCAGCTTTTCGCTTCCCGATGTCCATGTTGCCCTCGTCGGCATCGAGAAGATTTTGCCGAGACTCGAAGACCTGGGACTCCTTTGGCCCATGCTCGCGACCAGCGGGACCGGCCAGCACCTCACCTGCTATAACAGCCTGATCGGCGCCGCGAAGAAAGAAGGGGAAATCGACGGACCGAGCCAGTTTCACGTCGTACTCATGGACAACGGCAGGACTCGTTTGCTCGCGGACCCCGAGCAACGCGAGGCCGCCCAGTGCATCCGCTGTGGCGCCTGCCTGAACGCATGTCCGATTTTCAAGAACGTTGGTGGACATACCTATGGAACCACCTACCAGGGGCCGATTGGCTCGGTCATCACCCCCCACCTTCGTGGTTTAAAGGAATGGAAGCACCTCCCCTACGCCTCGAGTCTCTGTGGCAACTGCACGGAAGTATGCCCGGTCAAGATCGATATTCATCATCATCTGCTTCACAACCGCAGAAACGCGGTCGAGCGCGGCTACTCCAGCCGTTGGGAAAAGCACGCGTTCCAGGTTTGGCTGTGGTTCATGATGTCCACTTCTCGTTACCGCATCGCGGGCAAACTCGCCCGCGTCGGAGAGTGGTTCTTTAACAAACTTCGGATCGCCGAGCACGACGCGCTCAACCCGATCCAAGGTTGGACCAAGTCCCGCGTGCTCCCTGCCCTCGCGAAACAATCGTTTCGCGATTGGTGGGACGAAGTAGGTGGCCAAGACGAAAGTCGGACCAAGGTTGAATCGTCGCGGAACTAATTCTCCCGGTCGACGCCCTGGCGGCAAACGAATCCAAAACGATTTTTCACCGAAACACGCGCAGGCTACAGGACCCGGACGCGTTGTCCTTCAATGCGAAGGCGGTTTTGAGCGAACAGGTTGATGGCGTCGGGGTAGGCGTCGCATTCCGCTTCAAACACCCGAGCGGCGAGAGTGTCTGGGGTATCGTCTTCGAGAACGGGAACGGCGCGCTGCAAGATGATGGGACCGTGGTCGTACTGATTGTCGGCGAAATGGACGGTGCAACCGGAAAGTTTAACGCCGCGTGCGAGCACCGCTTCGTGGACGTGATGGCCGTGATACCCTTTTCCCGCGAAAGCGGGAATCAAGGCGGGATGAATGTTCATGACCCGGCCGGTGAAGTCCCCGGGGATTTCGATGAGTTTGAGAAATCCCGCCATGCAGACCAAGTCGACGTCATGATTCCTGCATTTATGAAAAAGGTATTCCCCCAGTTCTTTGGGTGAAAGCTTGGCTGGGGCGGAAAAGGCGGGAATGCCGGCGCGGCGGGCGCGCTCGAGGCCGAACGCCTTGGGGCTGCTGGCGAGGACGACGGCGACCTCGGCGTCAAGCCGGCCTTGCTGGATGCGGTCCAGGAAGTTCTGGAGGGTGGTGCCTCCCCCGGAAACCAATACGCCAAGACGGATGGTCATCGATCGAGCTTCCCCATTTCCATCTTCTCGCGGAAGGTTGCTGAATTAAGGAAAACAGGATCAGGCAACCCCTATCAATCGACCGTTATACGAGGAAGACGGGGTTTGGCGCGATTCCACCGCGGCGAACGAATGGGTTTCCATTGGCGATCCGCGCTGAGGGAAAACGGGGAATTCGGCGTGTCAGCCGGTCCCGTTGGCGTCGGAACCTTGCGAATTACGCCAAGCCGGCGATGACGTCGCGGACGATGGCGCGGAGTTTGGGTTCCGCCGCGTTGGCGACGGCGATTATGGTTTTAACGTCCGCCGGTTCGAGCGCGTCGGGCAGACAAAGGTCGGTGACGACAGAGAGTCCGAGGCATTTCATGCCCGCGTGGACGGCGACGATGACCTCCGGCACGGTGGACATGCCGACGGCGTCAGCCCCCATGCCGCGGAGAAAACGGTATTCCGCCCGGGTTTCTAGGTTCGGTCCCGCGACGGCAACATAGACCCCTTGCTGAGCGGGAATCTTCCGATCGAGGGCGGATTTCCGGGCGGCGACGAGCAGACCTTTGTCGTAGGGCTGGCACATGTCGGGAAAACGCGGTCCCAGACGTTCGTCATTGCGGCCGATGAGGGGATTGTCCCCCATCAGGTTGATGTGATCCTCGATGACCATGACGTCGCCGAGCGTGAACTGAGGATTGAGTCCGCCACAGGCGTTGGAGACCACCAGCGTGTCGCAGCCGAGGGCGCGCATGACTCGAACGGGGAAGGTAAGTTCCGCCATCGAGTAGCCTTCGTAGTAGTGAAAACGCCCTTCCATTGCGAGCACGGGGACTCCCGCAAGCTCGCCACAAACCATCCGGCCGGCATGACTTTCCACCGTCGACTCGGGAAAGTGCGGGATTTCTCCATAAGGAATCATGGCGGCGGAACGAATTTCTTCCGCGAACCCCCCCAACCCGGTGCCGAGGATGATGCCAACCCTGGGAGTCTCTTTCCAATGCGAGCGCACCGCGTTGCCGGCGGCGGCGACTCGATCCATCAATTCAAGCATGATTCACGTGATTCCGTAAGATTCGAGAAGTTCGTGAAAACGGGGATCCTTGCGCAACGACTCGAGATCACTGTCTTCGCGCATATAGTCGAATTCGTCGTAGCCCAATTCGATCGCGCGCTGCAATGTTTCCAGTGCCGGATCGAGCATATGCATCAGCGAATAGCTACAGGCGAGATTGTAGTGCACCACCGGATCGGTCCTGCAGAGGCGCGAAAGTCGCAAATCGACGTCCAGGCCGGCGGCGTAGTCCCCCTTCGACGTGAGGTTATTGCCCATCACGCGGAGGACTTCCAGATAGTTCCCGTCCCGTTCCAACACCCCCGAAAAGAAATCGATCTCAAAATCCAACTGGCTTTGAGACGTAAACTTTCGCAGGACGTGCGCCGGCAACACCGGCTGCGTGTCGCCCGTTGAAGCAATGTCCTCGTATCCTTCCATTCGACTCTCTCCGCGGTAACGCTGGGGCAGTTTTTTCAACCCGTTGACCGATTCCCCGCGGTCAACGGTTCGTCGACGGACGCGAACGCATTTTGGCGTCCCATTCTCTCTTTCCGCGGGATACCAAAAGACGTGGCTCGGAGACTTGATCGTCGCGAAGCAACGTCTCGGCACCCATGGGCGGACGGAGACGCAGATCGCCTCCGAATTTCCTTTGGTTTCCACCTCTCTGGAAAACGTCTACCGGATTCCAGGTTCGTCCTCGACTTCGCCAAGTATAGAGCAGCGCGTTCCATGGGAACAAGATGGTAAATTCTCGAAATTCCTTGGCGGGAAAGAACCGTGCCGTCACCAGTCTTACAAGGTGTCCAATTTCGCTGCGCGGAATTGAAAGACCGCGATCTCCGGACGTACCTTGAAGCGGAACCGAACGGTGAATCCTATTCCCTTGTTGACGTACAGGTAGCCGGAGTCATGTTTATAGAGTCCTGCGGCGTATTCGCGCATGCTTTTGCTGAGCATGGCGGGCCCCAGGCCGGGGACTTGGATTTGCCCACCATGGGTATGGCCGCTAAGCATCAAGTCGCAACGCATGCCGGATAATTGCGTCACCGACGCGGGATTATGCGCCAAAACGATCCGGGGGATATCGGGGTCGACGCCGCCGAGCGCGCCGGTAACGTCACTTTCGCGGCTCCAAAGGTCGGCGACTCCCACCACCGCGACTTTCGCGCCGTGATGCTCGAGCATGCGGCTTTCGTTACGGAGCACTTGAATGCCTGCAGACTGAAGCGCATGGGTGATCGTGCCGGGCAAGGTGGGGTATCGTCGGACCCCCATGATGTTGCGAACGGAATAATCGTGATTGCCCAAAACGGCGAACACTCCCAGAGGAGCCTCCAGACGGGACAAGAGCTGCGCGATCGCATGAACGTGTCGAAAGCCGGCGTGGACGTAGTCCCCCGTAAGCGCTACCAGGTCGCATTTCTGTCGCCGACCCAGCTCGATGGCCTGGCGGATGTGGGAGGCCGGCACGCGATTGCACAGATGAAAATCGGTGAGCTGTAGAACCCGGAGCCCGTCCAGCCGAGGATCGAGGTTGGGGATGGGCAATTCCAGTACATTGGATTCGAGCCAGACAGGCTCCACGAAGTGGCTGTAACTGAGCCTTGCCCAGTTTTGGCCGATCCAGCGAGTGATAGCGCGTCGCTTCAGCAGGACATCTAACTCCCGCGAGGAGTCCCGTCGACGAGAGGAGGTGCTGGCGCGCAACGATCGGAATAGCGGAGAAAGGGATCGACGCAACCCTTTTCCCCTCGTTCGGCCACGATTCCGCGCCGGGTCCTAACTGCGAGCGGTCATTCTTCGTCGTCGAAAAACTCTTCGTCCTCGTCGTCATCGAAATCGTCATCGTCGAACGAGTCGAAATCGCCGTCGAGATCTTCGTCGTCCTCGAAGAGATCGTCTTCATCTTCGTAGTCGTCGAGGTCGTCGAGCTCCTCGTCGACCGCGAGATCGTCTTCTTCGGAATCTTCGGTCAGTTCTTCTTCGAACTCGTCGATATCGTCATCTTCTTCGAAGTCATCGTCTTCTTCGAAGTCTTCGTCTTCTTCATCGTCATCATCGGGATGACGGCCCCGTAGTGGAAGCTCGGGAACGTCGCCGCAGAACGTCGGGTCCCCTGGCTCCCCGGAAATCGATTCGAACGGGAGGTTGGCCTGCCACTTCTCGGTTTGAAATGAGGAGCCCGACACGCAAACCCCAAGCATCATTCCCTGCATTCGGGAAACCCTCTTGATTCGGTAACCATGAACGGGCGAGTCGCGCCACAAATGCTCCCTCAATTGCCCGAAGGGAACTTCCTGGTTTACCAACTGTATTGCCCCAATCTTTTGCAATATAGCGTTCAACCGACCATTGACTAGCCATTTTTTTGTCGCCGGTTCCACCGCCTGCTCTCCGGCCCATTCCCGGTATTTTCGTCGATCGGGAAGGTGAACCATTCAGGACGCGTGGACTGGTAAAAGCGGTTCGACTCCCGCCACCAAGGCCAACACCACCGCGAGCTCTGCGATTAGCCAGAATCCCAACGCCCAATCGCCGTTCTTCGAGGTACCAGGCGCTTCTTCCAGATACCAGCCTAGGCCCGTGCAGGCAAAGGGGGTCAAGAGGATCCAGAGTCGAGCCGTTTCGCTTAAATTGCGACCGCTAAGGTCCAGGAGTATCATCGTCATCCACCAACCGCATTGGAGAGCCCCCAGCCGGCTCGCGGGAATCGTGAACCAGGGTCGGAGAAGAAACGGAAGAAAAGCGGCCACGAACCAAATGGGACCCGTGGAAATCGCGAACTCAACCAAATTCAGCCCGATCCAGGGGAAGTAGGTACGGGGCATGCGGTCATAGAATCCGGCATGTTTCGCCAGATTCTCGCGCCAGACCGCGATCAAATTCACGTCGAACCACCAATAAAACCAGATCAACGCCGAAACCGTTCCCGCAGCAAACCAGATTACCCCGATTAGACCCCGCCAAGGAGTTCCTCGTGCCCGCCACCCGTGGAGAAGTCGGCTGCCGATGGCGATTGGCAGGATCGCCAAAAAAGCCAGACTCACGAACAAGCCCAGGACCAGCAAACTTCCTGCCAAGAACTCCAGTAACGAAAGCCGACTCGCGGGAGACTGGAGCATGAGCCAAACGAGGGACGCGCTGACAAAGGGGAACAGGCAATCGCTTACCGGCAGAAACAAGGGTCCTGCGGGAACGAGCGGCCACGCCGCCGCCGCAAGCCAGGCATTCTCCCGCGACGCCCCTAGTCGAGCATTTGCGTAGATCGGCAAAATGGTCCACAGGTAGGTGACCCAGGTCAGTATCGCCACCACCGCAAGCGTCGCCTGCTCCGGAATGGAGATCCCCTTGGTGCCCGCTGACTGCACCAACCCGTCCATGAATCGTTCCGGCAAATAGCTCACGAGCGAGCTCGCCTGCCGAGGATGTTGTTCGAAAAATCGCTGAATGGAATGAAAAATCACGATCAGGCCGGGTGGATGCGTCCCGATGTGGAAGTTGTCCTGGTGTTGAATCCAGGTCTCATAATGGGCAAGAAATGCCCGTCCATCGTCGATGGTTCGCGCCACGGTGAAGTAGCCGCTGGTAGCCGGAAAGTAAAGCGTAGCAGGCCAGCGTTCCACTCCCCAACCAATGTCCGGGAGATCGAGGATGGCCGCATGAAGCAGGAAGGCAGCCACGAGAAGCAGCGGTAGGAGCAAGGCCACGGCACCCATTCCCCCCGCGGCCACGCGCCGTCGACCCCAGAGGACGAAGCCGATGTAGACGAACCCCGCGACGGCCGGAAGGAACCATCGGCCTATTGCCGGTAGCCTAGGACTGCGGTTCCACACCCATTCGCCGAGGATTCCCAGGGGAAGATCGGAGGCAAGAAGGGCCAGCGTGCCCGCTGCCGCCGCGAGGGGCAACCAATAAAAGTGTCGCTGAAACATATCAGGATTCTACCCCCCACGTCCCCCCTATTGCATTCTTCGTGGGAGAGAGATTCGTATCCGCTCGTGAAAGTGCTGTCGTGGTCCGTTCCGTCGTCAGGGAGGAAAAACGCGGCACGGATCGAGATCCTCTAGACGACGAACCCGGTTTTACTCTGGAGCTCGTACGGGGACTAGCTGCCAGTTGAGGAATCGCGATGATGCCGATCGGTCTACATGCCATGGGGTGTTATCAAGCTCTCGGTCACCATAAGCATTGGACCGATTGCACGCGATGGGATTGTTCCACGGGCTCCTAGTATTACTCCGTTAACTACGGAGGTTGCGCGGTAACAAATTCAGGTACGGTTTGCCCGCAGAGCAGGCATCGGCCGCACCAGCAGGCGAAGAGGATTTGCAGTTGCTCGCGCAGCATTGGCAGCGTCAGGCGTGCGCCCCCTTTTTAGCGCGGTGGCGACGAATATTTTGAAGGAAGGCGTAGGCCAACAGCACCAGCACGACATGATGATGCCAGCCACGCCACGAGCGTCCCTCGAAGTGATCCAAGCCTAGTTCATCCTTCAATTCCCGATAGCTGTGTTCGATCCACCAGCGACTCTTGGCGGTGACCACCAGTCGCTTGAGAGTCGTCGTCGCTGGCGAAGTTGCTGAAGAAGTACTTCGCGCTGGACATTCAGGCCGTCCGGCCATTCGACCAACAACCAGCACGCTTCGAATGGTTCTCTACCGGCCGTCAGTCACATTGCGCCCGGTCGGACTCGCCAGTGCGAACTGTCCCGCCATCTTGCCCTTGCTCCCTTCTCGCCATGTCACTTTGCGGAAGCCGGTGGCATTTTCGACGGCCCACTGTTTGACACTCGGTGCGGTTGGCTTCGGCGCGGACTTTCAGCGGTCGCTTCGGCGGTTGGCTCCCGGCCGCAGTGGACTTGCGGGTCCAGGTCGGCGTCCCCGGCGATCACTTTCAGGTCGAATCGATGCCGACACAGTATTCCAACCTTCGGCAGCCAATTGCTGCCGAAATTCCGTCACCGTGCCGAACAAACTGTCGGCCAACACGATGCCGCTCAAGCCGTTCATGTGAGCGCGGCGCAGCATGGCCAAGGCCAATTGCCACTTCGGTTGGTACGCCACCCGGCCGGTATGCCCGATTTCTCGCAACGTTCACGGTCGTCGGCCCAGGCTTGCGGAAGGTACAAGCGGGCATCCAGTCGAAGTACCTCATGCTGGGTCGCCAACTGAAGTGTGACGGCGACCTGACAACTGGCCACCTTCCCCAACGTACCCGTGTACTGTCGGGCCACACCTACGGAGATTCAGTCCCTGCTTAAGGAAATCCCGTATCATCCAGGATCAGATAACCTTCCGCGCTGAATTGTACTTCTACCAATGCCTGCAAGTTATCGAGCACCGCCTGTTCATCCCAAGGGCTCTGGTTGATGAACTGCCGTTGCAGCGCTGTTCGTAGTCTTCTTTGCCTTCCTCGATCTTCTTCAATCGAGCCGACATGGGCTCGATGCTCTTACGTTGCCCATCGTGCAGCACGCCCCGGACATAGGTCTCGCACCAACGTCGCCGTCGGGAATTCCCCAGCGTTCCCACGACGTCATCCAGGAATGACGCCAAATCCTTCCGCAGTTTCGTCAGCTTCCGTGCATCCATGCCACTGATCTTGCCCGATACGGAAAAATCAGCCAGATCAGTTAACGGGTAATACTAGGAGTCGCTTACGTGACAGGAGCGACGGAAGGACTCCACCCCTTCGGCTTTCGCGATCACCACGATACCGGAATCCGTGACGGTAAAACCTCGTTCGCGATCCAAATCGAGGTTGTAACCGATTTCCGTTCCCGGGGGGATGACGACTTCTTTGTCGATGATGGCTCGTCGAATTTTGCAATGTCTGCCGACGTCGACGTTTTCGAACAGGATGGAATCCTCAACGAGGGAATAACTGTTCACGCGCACCTGCCGCGACAGTATGCTTCGTTGCACGAGTCCTCCGCTAACGATACATCCCGCGCAAACGATGCTGTCCACGGCTTCCCCGCGACGAACCTGGGGAGACATTCCTGGTTCTCCGAAGACGAACTTCGCGGGGGGATCCTGAAAATGGGCGGTCCGTATCAACCATTTTTCGTCGTACAGGTTCAGTACGGGATCGATTTGCACCAGGTCCATATTGGCTTCGAAATAGCTATCAATCGTTCCCACGTCGCGCCAATACGCTGCCGACTTGCGGTTCTCGTCGCGAAAAGGGTAGGCGAAGACGCGGAAATCGCGGAGCATGCCCGGGATGATGTCCTTGCCGAAATCATGAGAGCTATCTTGCCGGCCGCTATCTTCGAACAACCGGTCGTACATGACGTCCGTGTTGAAGACGTAGACTCCCATGGATGCCAACGCTCGATGCGGGTCCCCCGGCATCGGATCGGCGCGCGATGGCTTCTCCACGAAGCTCGTGACTCGGCTTTCCTTGTTGATGTTCAAAATCCCGAACTGGTCAACGTCCTCGAGGCCGACGGGAATCGACGCGATCGTCAGATCCGCGTTATGCGCCAAATGGAACTCGATCATCCCCCGGTAGTTCATCTTGTAGATGTGATCGCCACTGAGAATCATGACGACCGAAGGGGATTCTTTCTCGATCGAATAGATGTTCTGGTAGATGGCATCCGCGGTGCCCCGGTACCAATGTTCGTCGATTCGCTGCTGGGGGGGAATGATATCGACGTACTCTCCGAGATCTCGGCAGAGAAATCGCCAGCCGGTGTTAATGTGTCGATCGAGGCTCGCCGCCTTGTATTGCGTGAGCAACTGGATCTTTCTCAGGCCGCTATTGATGCAATTCGAGAGTACGAAATCGATGATTCGATACTGGCCGCCGAAGGGGACTGCGGGTTTGGCACGATCACGGGTCAACGGTTCCAGACGAGTTCCTTTTCCCCCGGCGAGAATCATTGTGAGCACATTCGCCATGCTGGCTTATCCTGCCTGCCGAGTTTGCGCAAATCATCGAAACGACATTTAGGAGTATAGCGACACGCGCATTCCAGGGCGACGGAAAAGGAATTGCCAAATCGCTCTGGGGAATCGTAGGCTGACATGGTGATCTCGGACTTCGAACGAAGTTTCGGGACGTGGCCTTCCAATTTTGCCCGCCACGCGTGCTTGACGGTGCTTTGCATCGCGGTGAGGGGATTCAAGAATGAAGTTGTCGATGATGGGTGGATGGAGGTGCTCGCCATCGGGCCTTCCGGTCGGATTAGGCGGCCCAATTATTACGATAGTGGCAACCCTGATTGGGATCGTGGGCCCCGCCCGCTCCGAGAATTGGGCCGGTTGGAGAGGTCCTGGGGGAGCCGGGATCTCTTCGGAAGCCGAGATTCCCCTGAAATGGAGCTCGACGGAGAACGTAGTCTGGAAGGTCAATCTACCGGGCGTGGGGCATTCTTCTCCGGTCATTTGGGAAGATAGCGTCTTCGTGACGGCGGCGATTCCGGACAAGAAGGAGCGCCCGGCTTCTCGTGGCTGGATCGGCGCACCGGTTCGATCCTCTGGGATAAGCTGGTGCTTGAAGCGCCCGCTCGAGCCGATCCATCCGCTCAATAGCTATGCGTCTTCCACCCCGGCCACGGACGGAAAACGAGTGTTCGTCACGTTTCTTGACGTCGACAAAATGTACGTCGCGGCTTTCGACTTCGACGGCAATCGACTCTGGGATGCCCGGCCGGGTCCGTTTGCCTCCAAACATGGGTTTTGCACCAATCCCGTACTTTATCGGGATAGCGTGATCCTCAACGGAGACCACGACGGCGACGCCTATATCGTTTCACTTCGCCAGGAGAATGGAAAAGAGGTTTGGAGAATACCCCGCGAGAACAAAACGCGGTCCTACTGCACGCCGATCATCGTTCGGGAGGGGGAAGTCGATCAGATCATGCTAAACGGCAGTTTCTGCACCGCCGGCTACGACGCGCAAAACGGCAAACAGATCTGGATCTGCGATGGACCCAGCGAACAGATGGTCGCCACTCTTGTGGTCGGGCATGGTCTCATTTTCTCGCTCGGCGGCTTTCCCGAACGGCACCTGCTTGCGATTCGTCGCGGAAAGTCCGGAAATCTCAATGACCAAATCGTCTGGCGGACGCATCAAGGTATTCCTTACGTCCCCTCCCCGCTTCTGTACGGCAATTATCTTCACGTGGTTTCGGACGACGGTTTTTACACCTGTTTCGATCCCACCACGGGAAATACGCTCACGCGGAAACGGGCGTGCAAGCATGTGAGCAGCTCCCTTTTGGGCGGTCTGGAGCGAGTCTATTTGACCGAAGACGACGGCCGGACCGTCGTGATCGCCAATCAGCCGGGCTTCAAGATTCTCGCGGAAAATAGCATCGGAGAAGAGATCTACTCGTCGCCGGCGGCCTCGCGGGGAAACCTTTTCCTCAGGGGCAAGGAACACCTTTTCTGCATCGGCGCTACCAAAGAAAAGGGCGTTGCTGGGAATTAATGTCGCTCGGAAGAAATGCCGAGGGCCAATTCTAATCCATGAACGCCGCGAATTGCGGCTAGCGCCACGGAGATCCGAACAACCGGGACGGGAAATGCGCCATTACCTTAGAAATGCTCAAGAAGTAGCGGGAGGTTTAGGCTCCTCCGGGGTGTTGCTCGTGATAGCCGGCGGAGTCAAGGACGGCTTGGATGGCGGATCTTTTTTGGCGTTCGTCGCGAAGTGAAGCTCTTCCGCGTCCGCCCAACGATCGAGGATCATGATCTTCTGCCAGATCTTGCGCGCCAGATCATTCGCCAGGCTTTCGATCTGATCGATGGCCGCCAGGACCTCCGAATCGCTGAACCCCTGGCCATAAAGCATGCCTACTTTGCTGGTGAGTGAAAGTAGCTCGCTGCAATAGTCCAGGTAACGATTGAGTTCGAAGGGGGTCATTTTAAGCATCGGCGAATGTTTGGTCACCGACCAGCGACCACTCAGACGTTCGGGGTCCTTCGTCAATTGATGCATGTCGATGATGTGAACGATCGAGCGAAGCTCATAGAGCGCGTCGAGAGCCCGTTTTCGCTTGAGCCTGTTTTCCATGGTGAACAGGAAGAGGATCGCTGCTCCCAGGAACACGACGGTGCCCAACCCCGCTTCGACGAATTGAACGAAATCGACCAGGTCGTCCATCGTGTGTCGCCAGGCTTCGACGTCGATGCGGGAGAATACGCCGATCGCGATGGTCGCGATAGAGGCTACCAGCACGAGTTCAAAGAGGCGCAATGGAACGTTGGCGCGTTGAATCTTGCCGACTCGGACCATGGCCTGGTTGGCGATCAGCTCCATTTCCGCGGCGACTCGACTCAGCCCTGAATTGGGGAATCGCTCTTCAATGCGGACGCGGAGCAACACCACGGTTTCAATGATCTTGGCGGCATCCAATCGGCGATTCATGGACAACGGATGATCTCCCGCATGAGGTCGCACGATCAAAACGTCTTGGACCCGATCGACTTCGATAAAAGGTCGCGCGACTTTCTTTCCAGTCCCTGCCTATCGAAACTGTTCCTTCAGGAATTCGAGCATCTTTCGCGTGGTTCGATCTTGTACCTCGGGCTCAAAGCCGTGGCCAGACCCCGTCAGGATGACGAGTTCATGTCTGGCACCCGCCTTTCGCGCGGCCTCGTCGAATTGCCTAGCTTCGGCAACCGGCACGAGAAGGTCCTTGTCGCCATGGAAGGTAAGGATCGGTGGATCGTCGGGGTCCAGATGTGATGCCGGGCTTGCAGCCGCCATCGCGGGGTCGTCGCGGTCCCGAGTGCCGAGCAAGTCCTCGATGAGTTGATCCAGGTCCTTTCCAGCGAACGCGCGGCGGAGAATATCGTTGCCTTCAGAAGTGATTTTCCAGGTTCGCATGTCCATGCTGCCATAATAATTGACGACCCCCCGCATCTCGGTGGAAGGTTGATCCGACGATTTGGTAACCGCTACATAAAGCCAGGTTTCCGCCGGCGGAGTCTCCGACCACCGCGAACCGGGTCGGACCAGATGGAACCTGGGCATTCTTCGAAGGAACCGAACAGCGTCCCGGACGTCATCGAGTGGCGCGGGAAAGCGTGCCCCGGGGGCGAAGCGGTATTCGACCGCGGCGGCGGCGAAGCCGTGGCGCGCGAAGATCGGAAGAAAACCGTGCCAATTCTTGCGATCCCCCTGCTGCCAACCTCCGCCGTGGATGCAAATGACCAGGGGAAACGGTCCCTGGTTCGCCGCCGGCAATGCGAGATCCACGTGCAGTAGGCGGCCGTCACGGTCCGCGTAGACCAGGTCCTTCCGCCAAGTCACGCCCGAGTCTTGTTCGGTCGCGGCAGGCGCGCATCCAAGGGAGAGGAGCATTAATCCGCGGAGGAGATGGCGTTTCATTTCGAAGGTTCTCCGAACGCGCCATCCATCGGTCGGCGAGGTTGACGCGGTTGGCACGGGAATCCGCCGTTAATCGTATTTCGACCCGCCCGATCGGCTGGAGGACTTCGATCCCGAATAGCCGCGCGACTCTGGATTTCGAAGTTCGGTCAATCGGAGTTCTATCCGATGCAGGAAGAACACAATCGGGGCAGCGGCAATCAATCCGTAACCCAAGATCGCCCAGATGCCGATCAACTCGGTGAATCCAGCGAGCATGCCTCCCACAATGAGCATGGCGACGGGAATCCCACCCCGAGCCGTGCGCATCCAGAGGTCGAAGGGCGATGGTGGCACGGTCGATTCCGAACGGGACGGCGGAGGCGGCAAATACGCGTCCGCGTCCGCCACCGTCGTCGACTTGCTGGTCGGCAAGTATTTCTTGATCTTGCTCACCCATTCGAAAGCCATGCCGCGGTTCTTTCCTACTCGAAGCGGAAAAACTTCAATTGCCTACCCACGAACACCCAGACACCATCTCGGCCTGCCTGCATCGGACCCAGGCGATGTTCTTCCGCGTGTCGCCAGATCAATTTACCGCCAAAGGTGGTCGCTATTATCGTTTGGCCGGTTCTGAAGAGGCGAGCCACCTTGTTATTGCCACGAGCGAAATAAGAAGCTCCCTCGCGTCCTTCGCTACTTTCCTTGAGCAACTCGCCGTTCTCGTCGACGAGAACGCTATACCCTTCGACGCTGGTGACGAGAACGAAGGCCCCGACCCGTCGAATGGACCACGGGGGCCAAGGGAGGGGCGTGGTCCAAGCCAACGTCCCGTCCGGTTCATGGCCGCGTATCACGCCCGAATCTCGAGCCGAGGTAACCCACCCCTCGTCGACGGCGACGACGGTGAGCGGTTCGGACGGCCGGGCCCGATACTTCCCCGACGGCTTGCCCGATTCGTCCAGGATCATCAGGTTGTGATCGTCCAATGTCAAGGCCGACCAGTTTTTAAAACTCGCGTCCCGTTTACCGGCCCGCTGAACCGCGGAAGTCCCCACCTTGTATTCCAGTCGTCGCTTCCAGACGACTTCCTCCGGCAGGCGTATCCGACGAACGTATTCACAAGCCTCGACCACCAGAACATCGCCGAAGTCATCGAATAGTTCGACATGACTGATTTCGGACAAGGAAAGCGCGCACGGGACCGATGTTCTCGATTTGGGATCGTAGGCGATAAAACGGCTGTCGTTGTAGGCCGCGAGCCACCGTTCATTCACGGTCAACACCCGGCCTAGTCCAGGCATATCGCCGGTCTCGTGAACCAATGCTCCCGCGCCGTCAAAAATGCGGACGTTTCTGCGATTGGTGTAGACCGCCACGTCCGCGGAGTTGGGCACAGCCGCGAGGACCGCCGAGTCCACTTCGTCGAGATTGTTCGCCGCCGCTGTTTCCCATACCGGCTCCGCGGAGGGTACCTTGGAAGAAACGACCGGGAGGTTCGTGTTCGAGTCACCTCCGTCGGTGACGGGTCCGCCGGCGAAAAATTCGGCGAGGCGAAAGTATCGAAGTTCGCCGTCGGGAAAGGCGAGTACCGCGTATCTTCCCAAGGCGTCGAGCGTCAATGCGACCGGCTTTTCGTCCAGGAATCGATTCGCTTTGATCGTTCCTTCGAAAGTGAGTTGTGTAAACGCTCGTTCCAGCGAGGCGGACAGCAAGATCGTCCCCTCGTAGTCGACGGCAACCAACGCCGGGGCGTGATCGAAACGATACGTTCCTTCCTTCTTCCCTTCCGCGTTGAATCGGACAATCCCGTGGCCGAAGCAGGCTAGCAGAATGGCGTCGCCGGTTCCGTCCACCGCGATCCCCCCCACAGGAGACCATTCCGCCGCCGACCAAATCATTTCTCCGTCGATCGAGTAACAGGCGACCAACCCCTGGTCTGCAACGTTGACGACGGTTCCTTCCGAAGGGACGAAGGAGAGGAACTTAATGGGCCGCGTGGTCTTGTATCCCCCTACCCGTTTGCCGCCACGATTGAGGATTAAATTGTCGCATTGTTGCCCCGAAATCACCACGTAATCGCCGAGGGGATCCATCGCAACGCCGAACGGAGTCAGGGGGAGTTCCAGTTCGATTCGAGGGCGAAGCGACGAATCCAGCCACCAGGCGACTCCCATCCTGCTGACGGCGATGAGAGATTCTCCGGTTTCGGAGGCGGCGAGCCCCACGATCTCCTTGGGAGCTTGACGTTGGGCGAGTAACTCCCCCTTCAAGTCCAATATGTAGATCGTGTTGGCGTCGTCCCAGGCGTACAGCCATTGCCGTTCGCGCATGAGACCGCAACCGCGAATCGGGCCGTTGGCGAACCAACTCCATCCGTTCGGCAAGTCACCGAGCGTTTTCGTGTCCGCCACCGCGGGGCGCAGTCGTTTATTGGCCATGGCGTCTCGGAGCCTGCAACGGCGGTGATCCGAGGACGATTCCTTGTCAACGGGACCGCCTGAATCGGCGCTCGGGTTAGGGGTTCACGGTCAAGATCGTGTCCGCCACGCCAAGGTGGCCGGCGGAGTCCTTGAATCGCACCATCAGCACGTGCGCGCCAGGTTCCAACTCCTCCGTGGTGAAAGTCACTTCCTCGTTACGTTGGTCGAACAGGCCATCGTCCGGAGTAAGGGGAATCCAGTCCTTGCCATCGATGGCGTACGCCGCTGCGGTGATGCGCGTTCGCTGATCGTGCCCTTCCGCGCGGATCTCGAACCTCTTGCCTTGCACCTTCGGCGTCGCCAACTTGACGGTCGGCAAATCCCGGTCCAGCACGAACAAGTCGCTGACTCGACTGGAGGAAAGCGTTTCCTCTTGTCGGTTGTTCGCCTTGTCCGTTGCCGTCACTCGAGCCGAGTATTCTCCCCCCGGCATCGAGCCCGGTTCCCAATCGAACTCCGTCTTGTTCAAGTCCTTGGCCAACTCCACCCATTGGGGCCATTCCACTTTCTTCACTTCGAGGCGATAGGCGAGCGAATCGCCGTTCGGGTCGCTCGCGCGCCATTTGAGTTTTACTTTGTCGCTTCCACTTGAGAGCGGAACCGCCTCGACGTTCGGTACTTCAATCCCTTCGACTTGAGGGGGCTGATTGACGGTGGCGTAGTACAGCAGAAATTCATTCAGGTTTGGCGTCGCCTTGCCCGCGGGACGGTTGAGTTGGACCTGGTATTGAAAGAATCGACCGAGGGGAAGTTTGTCCGAATGCGCCGTCCACGAAGTCCAGGTGTTGTCCGGCTCGGCGACATTGCCGGCACGGACGCTGAGTTCGATCGAGGAGCCGTCCGGCGTGTTGGTGCGGGTCGCCGAAGTTCCCCATCGGGTTTGCATTTTCGCGTCAAAGACCGTGGACAGCAGGGTTCCTTGCGATGCGAAACGATCTTCGAGCCGATAAAGTTTGCCTGGCGTCGAGGTACCCACGAGTATCTCGCCCGCCGCCCCGCTCGCCAGCACGTTGACCTGGCCATGCTCCAACCGCGCGACTTCGGCGGATTGCTTTTCCATGAGGTCGACTTGAAAGAGTCGGCCTTCTTGTCCGGTTCCGACCAGTAATCGCTCGCCTTGCAACGCGAGACTGAGCATGAGCACTTTATCACGGAAGATTTCCTCGACCCGGCCGTCGTTTGAAATCTTGAAGACGGCGTTCTCTCCCGGAGTCGCGGTCGAAGCCGAGGAGGACTTGGCAGCACCGGCGGCCCCGAGGACGGTATCGCCGCTGGAGCCAGGTGACATGGCCGTTGGGGTAGGTTTTGAGGCGTTTTCCGAGTCAAAGTCTCCCGACTGCATGTTTGGCGTGCCGGTGGAAAGATCCGAGGTCCCAACGTCGGTGGGTTTGTTCTGCATGGTATTCGTCGGTAGTTTCGGCCGAGCGGGCGAACCGGTCCCGGCGTAGAGCGTTTCGTCCGGACCGAGCAATAGGCAATGGATGTCTGCCTGATCCGCGTCGTGAAGGACGAACGCTTTGTTGGGGGGAGTGAATTTGTAGATCAGGCCGTCCCGACTGGTGCCGAAATAGACCACGCCGCTCGGTGCCAAGGCTAGCGAGAGCAAATGGGGCTGATTGGCGTGAAAGAGAACCGCGCCTTTTCCTTCGCGATCAATTTTAAAGAGTTTTCCGTTAGGACCAGTAGCCGCGAGCAGGTTCCCGTCCGCGTCGAGAGCCAAGGCCCAAACATAGGTCTCACCCGTGTTGAAGACCTCCTCGCGCGCTTGCCCTTCCCGGTAGCGGTAGATCTTTCCGCTGGGGGAAACGCCCGCGTAGACGGTTCCATCCGCCGCGACCGCCAACGAAAAGACTTGCTCTTTCTCGTCCTGGTGAAGCACCGTGCGTTTGTTCGCGGCGTCGAAGCGAAGGACGGCTCCGGGGCTTCCGGTCGCCACGTAGACGAGTTTTCGCGGCGCGTCGAGCGCCACCGTCCAAACTTGCTCCGTGGCGGTTTCCGCGAGTGGCTCGATTTGGCGGGAAAGAGAAACGGCGCCCTCGTTGGACACCACGACCCGCGCGAGGGTTCCCGCTCGAAAGTCCTTTTGGTTGTTTTGTCGCCACAACTTCACTTCGCCCGCCGTCACCGCGGAACAAATCGCCAAGCCCATCGCCGCTACAAAAACACGTGTCATGTGCCATCCCTTGAAGTAGTTCACGGAGGATTCAAAGTTCGAGTGGCGAAAGTTATTCGTAAAACTCTTTTTGCTTCACCACTTCGAAGCGGACGGTTTGAAGCCCTTCGACAACCCAATCCGTCCGTTTGCGACTGACCAGCGAGTCCTGAAGCGCGGAGACCTTGCCGGTCGTGTCGTCCGCGAGAATGTCGAGCACTCCGCCGGGCAGGTTGGGAAGTTCCGCGCCATCGATCGCGACCCCGCTGGTCGGGGGATTGAATCGAAGCACCAGGTCGCTGCGGCGCAGCGCGAGTTGCAGGCGAAGAAAGGACTGCAGTTGATTGAAGTCGGTCGGGTTCGCCAGATGTCTTCGCGTGATAACCTCGCCGCGAAAATCGTCGGTCGCGCTGCCGATGGTGGCGGAATACTTCCCCGGTGGCACGCTCTTGGGAATCATCAGTTCGACGATGATCTTTTGTGGTTCGATGAATCGATTCCCCGACTCCGCCGGCCGGTCGCCCGGTTTGCTGACCGGCTGAAGCTCGGCAACGACCTCCAAGGTTTCGCCCGGTTCAAGTACCGCATGCTTGACGCGCGCCTGCGTCAGCCGCGCGGACTGATCCCGGTCGGCAATCTGTGTTTCACAGGTCACCGAGGTAATCTTCGGCCGCTGAAACGCGTTATTGGTCAGAATGCTCAGCATGTTCGCCAATGGGGTGAAGACGCGAAGCAGGCCCCGACCACCCGCATATTGGGGGCCGAGAAAATGTCTTCCATGACTAGCGGTTCGAACCCTTCCATTTCCACGGTGGCGCGCATTTTCACGGTCAGGTCGATGGGCGCTGTCCTTCCATGTCCGCACGCTACCAAGCACGCTCATCGTCAAGGGGGTAGCAATAGCCGATCTCGAACCACCTGGCATTTGAAGACCTTGTCAAGCGAGGAGATATTGCTTTGCACGTGAACCGTGAGCGGGACCATGTCGGCACTCTTGCCGAGCCAGCCGGCGACGCAGGTACTCACGTCGGCATCGACCTTGCCCACGGTCGAAATCGCGGAGCCCATTTTCGAACTGACAGTTTGTCGGGGAATCACGGTGTGGATGTAGGCGGTCTGGAGGGGAAACTCACAGATCCCGGAGCCGAAAAAGGGGTGGCCGAAACCATGGACCCGATCGCCCGTGACGGCCGTGACCGTTCCGATCGCAGACATGGAAACGTCACCCGTGACCAGGCCGACCGCCATGGCGCCTCCGGGCTCGATTTTGGCATTCATGTGCTCCGCGAGGATATGTTCCGAGGCGGCTCCCCCTTGCACGGGCACCATTCCCATCGGTCCGAGCACCCGCGTCAATTCCTCCATGGCGGCGGTAGACATGCTCGAGGTCGCGAGCGGGGTTTGAAGTCGGACCATCTGACCTCCCCACGCTTGGGGAATGCTCGAAGAGGCGGGAATCGAGATCGACGCCTGGGTTCCGCTTTCGTGATCCGCGGCCACGAGGTACGGGCGATCGAGCAGGTACTCGCGATGATCGGAAATCCATTGTTCCTTGGACGTCACCTGTTTGGAGTATTCGATCATTTGGGAAAAGGGCGTGATGCCCCCGATGGGTTCCTTGCCGAACGGCCAGGTAAAGGCGATGGCTCCAAGTAGCTTCTCATTGACATAAACGGGGCTTCCGCTCATGCCCGACATGACCCCCGTCTTCTCCAAGCCAAGACCCGCCACGCGCACGAGGATCATGTCGCGGCCAGGACTGTAGCTTTTCAAGACGCCAATCACTTCCACGAGGAACCGTTCCGTTTGGGTTCCCTTAAGGACCGTAATCCCATAACCCGTCATCCCGGGTTTAACGTCATCCACGTTCCAATACACGGGTTCGGCCTTTTCCGCGCGCACGGACAAAGCCAAACACAGCGCCGCGAGAGTCCAAAACGAATCTCGGAGACACCGGGTTCTAATTGAGATCATCCACAACTCCGCAGGGGCATGTTGTCTGAATGTAATCGAGCTCGAGACTCTTCCTCGAGTGGGCGCGGCCTATCAGTACCTTAGTCGTCCGCGTGAATTTCTGCAAATGGAAGAACGGCGCAAACCATTGCCGCTCGGAAAAGAAATGCCGCGGCCCGGACGCCAATCCATGGCCGCCGCGTGTCCCGGCTAGCGCCAAGGCCGCCCAACCTTTCGGGCCAAGCGTTCGCCATGACTTATCCGACGCTCACTCGACGTTGGTGGCCGGCTTGCGAAGGTCGAGGCAAAACAGGTGATCTTCATTTCGAAGATATAGGCGTCCACGGGAGATCACCGGTGGGGTCCAGCAGGGGGCGTTCAATAGACCTTGCTCGGTGAACGATCGAAGAACTGCCTTTTTCGTGCTGACGTCGATCGTGACCAAGTGGCCTCGTTCTCCCCAAAGGAGCATCCGGTCACCGATTCGCACGCTGGAACCGCGTCCGAGAACGGTTTCCCATTCCCATTCCATGTTTCCCGTGCGTAGATTCACACAGCGGAACATCGCGCCCGCTTCATGACGCCCGGCAAATCCGTAGACGTAGCCGTCGAGTTCGAGAATGTTCGAGAAGTGGCTGTCGAGCTTCTTGCGATCCCGCCAGAGTTCCTTGAAATTCCCTTTCTCGTCGATTTGTAGCGCCAGACACCCGGTTCCGTAGGTTGCGGAGACGAAGACAACGTCCCCCGCCACCACGGGAGAGGTTGCGTTCACCGATTCGTAGAGTTTCGAACGGAAAGGAATGCTCCACCGGACATTTCCATTTTCGGGATCCACGGAGACGAGTCCCGCCTCGGTAAAGACGAAAACATGCCTCAGACCGTGAATGGTTGCAGCGCGAGGGGTGGCATAGCTAGCCCCTTGATCCGTCGCGGTCCAAAGGGTCTTTCCTGTCTTGGCGTCGATGGCGACGATCCCCGCTTTCGTGGTCTTGCCTCCGACGTTGACGATGAGCCGGTCCTTTTCCAAGAGAGGCGTTGCCCCGACCCCGAAAAATCCTTGTTCGACCTTGTAGTCCGTGTTCAAATCCCGCATCCAACGGATCGCGCCCGTTTCCAGGTCCAGGCAATGCAACTTCCCCTCGGCTCCGAATGTATAAACGAAATCCCCCTCGATGATCGGCGTGCAACGAGGCCCATTGTTGTAGCCGTAGCGGTCGACATATTGCGTCGGGTACGTGAATTTCCAAACCTGCTTGCCGGTCGCGGCGTCAAGCCGCTCGACGACTTCTTCATCCCCAAGCCGATGGAACAGGATCAGCTTCTCTCCCGTGATCGAGGGAGCGCTATACCCATTGCCCAGTTTCAGCTCCCAAAGTTTGGCGGGTCCGGACTTGGGCCAATCGAGCGCGAGATCCACCTCCGAGCAGACGCTGTCCTCCGTCGGTCCGAAAAGTTTGGGCCAATCCGAACCGCCGTCAACCGCAGCCCGTGCCTTTTTCTCCGTTTTCGCGGGCTCGGCGGCGACCGCCTGGTTCAAGTTGGGGAGGGAGCCCTCTTCCCAAAAACGTCCCCCGCGCCACGCGGTCCGCGCCTCACGGAACACGAGCACGACGAAGGCGGCGAAAAGGCATCCGCTCACCAGCCGGGCCAACCATCGCCTGGTTTGCTCAGTCATCGAAACCTCCGAATGGAGAATGGTCAGGTCGCGCGCCGGAGTGCTTGACCGTTGGTTACGCCGGTGTGTTTGCCATTCTCCAGGGTTAATTGTCCGGCGACAAGCACGTGATCCATGCCGGCGGCGAGAACCTTGGGATTCGCGTACGAGGCGCGATCCTCGAACGTCTCTGGATCGAAGACAATGACGTCCGCGACCATCCCCTTGGCGAGGAGTCCGCGATCAGGCAATCGATAACGCCGGGCCGGGTGATGCGTGAGATGTCGAACCGCCTCTTCGAGCGACCAGGCGTTCCTTTTGCGGACATACTCGCTTATAAACCGCGCGAAGGCGCCATAGCCGCGAGGATGGGGCATTTTCCCCGTGAAAATGCCGTCGCTGGATCCCATCTGCGCGGCGTGACGCATGCAGGCGATCAAGTCTCGCTCCGTTCGCTTGCCATCGAAAACGACCGCGCTCGCGGCGAGTTGGCTTTCAAACAGTAGTTCGCACGCCAGTTCGCCAATGTCCATGCCCGTCTCTCGGCAGGCTTCCGTGAGCGTCCGTCCCTCCAGGCCCGCGAATCGATCCGAACCGATCCCGGCTAAACGGATTAGATCCGACGCGAACGTTCGTCCACGAATGAAGTCCGCAACCTCGGCCCGCGTCCGTTTGTCCTTCAAACGTTTAAGCGTGGCGGCGACGCCTCCCTCCTGCACCGAATCGGGAAGCACGATCATCGCGAGAATGGTCATCCCGGCGAGATACGGGTACGTGTCAAACGTGACGTCGAGTCCCAACCTTCGCATGGCGTCGATTCGGGGAAGATACTTCTCGGCCTGGACGTTGAAATGAGAGACGTGACCCAAACAGCCCGAAGTTTGACAAATGAAAGCCAACTCGTCGAGCGCTTCGTGCCATTTCGGCCCCCCGTGGGCACGAACATGCGAAACATAGACACCATCCCCGTCGGTGATTTCCTTGGCGAGCGCCGCGATTTCTTCGCGCGCGGCATACTTGCTCGGGATGTAGTCAAGGCCCGTGGAGAGTCCGACGGCCCCTTGATCCATCGCTTCGCGAACCAGGCGGCGCATGGTTTTCAACTCCTCCCCATTGGGAGGACGTGTTTCAAGACCCATCGCCTCCATGCGAACGGTGCCGTTGGGAACCAGGTAAGCGACATTCAATGACGTCCGCCGATGGAAACTCGCGAGGTACTCGTCCAGGGTGCGCCAACGGCATTCGAGCTGGGGGAATTTCCCGGTGAATCCCGCCGTGTATTGCCGCATGTATTCAATGGTGGTCGGCGAAGCGGGCGCCATGCCGCATCCATCTTGGCCAATAATGTAGGTCGTGATCCCCTGATGAATGGCGGATTCATGCGTCGGGTCGGCGAGCAGGGCAAGATCGCCATGCACGTGGGTATCGATGAATCCTGGCGCGACCACCCGGCCGGTGACGTCGAGCCGGCGTTTCGCCGCCGCGGCCGCGAGGTTCCCCACGGCTTCAATCCGCTCGCCACGAATTCCGAGATCCGCGCGAAACCATGGGCTTCCCGATCCGTCGACAACCTGGCCACCGGTGATTAGAAGGTCAAACATATCGAGAGTATGCGGCAGAGGTGTTGCGATGGAAAGCCCACTTGTCCGGGAACTTTGCATGCTCCGAACCTGGGCGCGATCGACCGATGCCATTACCAACCAAGCCTGCCGGGCGTATGCTACGAGGTACGTAACTAGCAACGGGTCATTCCGCATCGGCTAGCCGGCATCGAGAAAGGTCGACGGAAATGTCCTCGCCATTTTCGTGCATCGTCCGTGGCTTCGACATGCGTAAGGGGAATCAATGAGCGAGCTTGAGGTAGCCAAGATTGGGATTGTCACGGTATCCGATCGGGCCAGTCGAGGCATCTACGAAGATCTTGGGGGTCCGGCGATCAAGGAGTATGTAGGGGAAGTCCTATCGTCTCCGTGGTTGCCGGTTTCGCGAGTCGTCGAGGACGAAAGGAAGCTGATCGAGGAGGCGATCATCGATCTTTGCGACATCGAGCATTGCTGTTTGATCGTGACCACGGGTGGGACGGGCCCGGCTCCTCGGGACGTGACTCCGGAAGCGACGGAAGCGGTGTGTGAGAAAATGATGCCTGGTTTCGGGGAATTGATGCGCAAAGTCTCCTTGGAGAAGGTGCCGACGGCGATCTTGTCTCGGCAAACCGCCGGCATTCGCGGAAAGTCTCTCATCGTGAATTTGCCCGGCCAGCCGAAAGCAATCCGGGAGTGTTTGGGTGCCGTCATGCCCGCCATTCCCTACTGCATCGACTTGATTGGCGGACCGTACTTGACCACGCGCGAAGGGGTCCTCGTCGCCTTTCGCCCGAAGAAGAAGTAAACGCGCCTTTGCGGCTCCACGCCGAGAAATTTCCGCGCTTGGCGCAGATCCGGCTTGAAATTCCAGTCGCGGGAAAGAAATATCAAACGATCTTTTCCGATCGGACTTGATCGAGGGAACCCATGCATCTCGTTGTTTGCGTCAAACAGATTCTCGATCCGGAGATCCCGGCTCGCGATTTCAAAATCGATCGCGAGAAAAAAGAGGCGGAACGTGGCTCCGCCAACCTTGTCCCCAATATCTTTTGCGAAAACGCACTCGAAACGGCGTTGCAGTTCCGCGAAAAGAACGGGGGCAAGATCACGGCCGTGACCTTTGGACCCGATTCCGCCGAGGATGTCTTGCGCAAGGCACTGGCGCTCAAGGTGGATGACGCCGTGCACGTCCTGAATCCGCTCGGACCTCATGCTGGTCCGCTGGCGATCGCAAAAGCACTCGCCGCCGCTGTCAGGAAGCTGCAAGGGGTGGACCTCGTCATGGTCGGCAGGGAATCCGGCGATTGGGGAGTTGGGCAAACCGGCGGGCTTCTCGCCGAGGAACTCGCCTTCCCCTGCATCTCCTTCGTTGATCATCTCGAAGCAGACGACGCGGGACTCAAGATTCGAAGGCAGACCGAAGCAGGCCGAGAGTTTTTCACGGCAGCGGGGCCCCTCGTCGTCACCATCACCAACGACGAGCACAATGTGCCCCGGATTCCAAAGACGAAGGACGTCATGATGTCCTTCAAAAAGCCACTGACGAAATGGAGTCTCGCGGATCTCGGCCTCACCGAAGCGGGCTTGAAGGATGAATCGGCCTTTTACGAGATCGCCGATCTGTTCATCCCAGAGAAGAAAACACAATGCGAGTTCGTTCAGGGGGATTCCCTCGACGCGAAGATCGATGGATTCGCGAAACGCATTCATGAAGTGCTCAGCGCAATGTAAAGGAACGCGATGGCAACGGACGTCGTTTGTTGTTTGTGGACGCATTCGGGCTTGGACCGGGCCGCGATCGGCGTGTTGGGCGAGGGACGGAGATTGGCGGATTCCCTCGGTGGAAAACTGCACGCGGTCTTGGTTGGAAAACCAGCCAACGATCTGGAAAGCGGCGCCGCCGAGCGCGCGGATGTCGTTCATCTGGTCGGCCAGGAATCCCTGACGGAATACCAGCCGGAACATTATCTAGACGCTTTGCAGCAAGTCTGCTCCTCGCTCGATCCCGCGGCCGTGCTTTTGGGCAACGATGCGTACGCCCAGGAATTGGCCCCCCGGCTTGCCCATCGATTGAAGGGGGCAGCCGTCGGCGATGGTTCGAAGGTCGAGTTGCAAGGGGGTGCGTTGCACGTGACCCGCGCGGTCTACGGTGGCAAGGCCACGGCCGTCATCCGGCTGGTCCGATCGCCGGGCGTGGTTTGGCTGCGCGCCCGAGCGTTGGCCCCGGCGGAAGCCCGCGCCACAACGACGAGCGATTTTCGCAAGATCGAGCCAACGCTCAAGGGTGACCTTCGCGCCCGCATCGTGGATCGTCAGATCGAGGGGGCGGCGGAGGGGAGACTCGAGGACGCGCGCGTTATCGTCTCCGGCGGTCGAGGCCTGGGGGGGCCCGAACCGTTCGAGGAACTGAAAAAACTCGCGGGGAGGATGGGCGCCCAAGTCGGCGCTTCGCGGGCCGCTTGTGACGCGGGCTGGGTGCCGCCGACCTGGCAAGTGGGTCAAACGGGAAAGAAGGTCGCGCCGACGCTGTATCTCGCGGTCGCCATCTCGGGCGCCAGCCAGCATTTGATCGGCATCGCGGATTCTCAATGCATCGCCGCCATCAACACCGACGCGGAGGCCCCGATTTTCAAACATTGCCGGTTCGGCATCGTCGAGGATTACAAGAAAGTGGTCGGACCGCTCGCCGAGAAGCTCGCCAAGTTGAAGGGATAACGTCACGACACCGACGCGCGAAATCTATTGGAACATCTCCCACACGTGGTTGATGTACGTGCTGCTTCTCCCCACGGTCGCGGTCGCGGGGTACGGCATTTATCGGCGGATCCGTCGCTGGAATCTCAAACGGGGGTGCCTCGCCTTCGATCGCGTTGGCGCGCGGATCTCGATGCTCCTTCGCAACGCGCTTTTCCAGCAGCGGACGCTCCGCGACGCCTATGCCGGCACGTTTCACGCTTTCCTCTTTTGGGGCATGATCGTCCTAACGATCGCCACGACGGTCGTCATGATCCAGGCCGATTTCGGCATTCCGATCATGCAGGGAAACTTTTACCTCTACTTCCAGTCCTTTACCGTCGACGTTTTCGGCGCGCTGGTCCTCGTCGGTCTGGGGATGGCGGCGGTCCGGCGTTGGATCGCCAAGCCGCGGAAATTGGTGTACACGGACGAAGCGAGCTGGATTCTCGTGGCGTTGTTCGTGATCTCCGCGACCGGGTTCCTGCTCGAGGGTTGGCGTATCGCGGTGACGGACGATCCTTGGGGAGTCTGGTCTCCTTTCGGCTATCTGATCGCGCGGTTGTCCGTTCCGTTACTTGGGGTCGAGACGATGCGGATCGCGCACGTGGCGACGTGGTGGTTCCATCTGGTGCTGGTGTTCGCGTTCTTCGCCTGGGCTCCGTACACGAAGATGTTTCATGTGCTGTCGGCGCCGCTTAACATATTCACCGCTTCCCTGGAGCCCATCGGCGCGTCGCTCCCGCCGATCGATTTCGAAAACATCGAAACATTGGGCGTCAAGACGTTAGCGGAGTTCACGTCGAAGGATTATCTCGATTTCGACGCCTGCACGGAATGCGGCCGGTGCACGAGCGTCTGCCCGGCGAATGCCGTGGGGAAGTCCCTTTCCCCGCGCGACATCATCCTCGATCTGCGCGGTCTGTTGCATGAATGGGATGGAAAGGGGGAGGCGCCGGCGATTCATGGGGCCAGGCCTGCGCTGTCCGCCGACGCGTTCTGGGAATGCACCACCTGCGCCGCTTGCATGGAAGCCTGTCCGGTTTCCATCGAACAAATGCCCAAAATCGTCGGCGCGCGACGATACCTCGTCATGGAGGAAGCCGAGTTTCCCCCCATGATGCAGGAAGCGTTGCAGTCGCTGGAATCCCGGGGACACCCCTTCCGGGGCACGCGGTTTTCACGCGTCGATTGGTTCGAGGGTCTGGAACTTCCGAACCGCGTCGATCCACAGGACGCGGAGATCTTGCTCTGGGTGGGATGTGGCGGCGCGCTGATTGAGCGGAACCAGAAGGTGACGCGCGCCTTCGCGCAACTCCTCTCCCACGCGGGGATCAAGTTCGCGATCCTCGGCCGCGAAGAGAAATGCTCTGGCGATCCCGCAAAACGAATCGGCAACGAGTTCCTCTTCGAGACCATCGCCAAGGAGAACATCGAACAGCTCGATCGCCAGGGGATTCGCAAGGTGGTGACCGCCTGTCCCCATTGTTTCAACACCTTTAAAAACGAATACCCGCGTCTTGGCGCGACCTTGGAGGTTTATCACCATTCGGAGTTCCTCGCCCGGTTGGTGGCGGAAGGCCGGCTCAAGCCAGTCGCAACGCTTTCCGAAAGAATTACCTTCCACGATCCTTGTTATCTCGGGCGGCAAAACGGTATTCTCGACGAGCCTCGACAGTTGCTTCAGATTGCCACGAGTTCGTCGTTGGTCGAAATGGAGCAGTCGGGCAAATCGAGCTTTTGTTGCGGTGGCGGCGGAGGAATGAGTTTCATCGACGAGCCCGCGGGAGCGCGCGTGAATCTCGAGCGGGCGCGGCAAGCAATTCAAACCGACGCCGACATCCTTGCCGTCGGATGCCCTTTCTGCATGACGCAGATGGAAGACGGCATTAACGCCAAGCGCGGCGACAAGCCGGTTCGAGTCATGGATATCGCGGAAATATTGTGGGACTCGACCAAGTCCTGAGTCGTTCCGCCACCTCCCTTCGCCCCGAAGAGGGGAACGCAGGGAACATCGCTTATGGAACGAACGACGTATTCGGCGTTTTTTTACACGCGGTTTTCAAGGAATTTCACATGGATCTGAATTTGACTCCTTCCGAGACGGCGTTCCGAGACGAGCTACGCGCTTGGCTCGAGAAGAATCTTCCCAAGCCATTCACCGGCAAGCTCCGGTCCGAGGAGCACATCGGGTACCTCAGGGATTGGCAACGGACCCTCTTCAATGGCGGCTGGGCCGGAGTCTCCTGGCCGAAAGAGTATGGCGGACGGGGAGCCACTCCCATCGAACAAGCCATCTATCAAGAGGAGATGGCGCGCTACAATGCCCCGGAGATCATCAGCATCATCGGCCTCATGATCGTCGGGCCGACAATCATCTCCGTCGGGTCGGCGGAACAGAAGAAACGCTACCTGGAAAAGATCCTCTCTTGCGAAGAGATCTGGTGCCAAGGTTTCTCCGAGCCAAACGCGGGGAGCGATGTCGCTTCCCTCGCCACGCGCGCGGTTCGCGACGGCAACGACTTCATCATCAACGGCCAAAAGATCTGGACCAGCTACGCGCACATCGCCGACTGGTGCCTCCTGCTCGCGCGCACCGATCCCAATGTCCCCAAGCACAAGGGAATCACCGCGTTCCTGGTCGACATGAAGACCGAGGGAATCACCGCCAAACCGCTCCGCCAGATGACTGGTGAAGCGGAGTTCAACGAAGTCTTCTTCACCAATGTCCGCGTCCCCGCGACGCAGGTCTTTGGCGAAATCAATCAAGGGTGGACGATCACCTTCACCACCTTGATGCACGAACGGGCCAATTTCGGCACCGGGCTGCATGCCCACACCAAGAAGTTCCTCGATTCCGTCCTCGAGAAAGCCAAGACGATGACGAAGGGGGGAAAGCCGCTCACGGACGATCCGGTCGTGAGGCAACGGCTATCCCAAGCGTACCTGGAGCTGGAGGTCTACCGGCTCAACACGGTGCGCGCTCTCAGCCGTTTGAGCAAGACCGGCATGCCCGGCCCCGAGGGCTCGATCCTGAAGATGTACTGGAGCGAAATGAATCAACGGATCAGTCAAATCGCACTCGAAGTGTTCGGCCCGCACGGACAGCTTAAGGATTTTGATGGCGGAAAGCCGGCGTACAGTTACCTCCGTTGCCGCGCCAATACGATCGAGGGTGGCACGAGTGAAGTGCTCCGCAATATCGTCGCGCAGCGGGTCCTCGGCCTGCCGAGAAGTTACTAAACCAGGCCGCCCAGTGAAGTCGGCGGCATAACAACGAAATCGCGAATCAAGGGAACCGACCAATGGAATTTGATCTCTCCAAAGCGCAGAAGCTTCTGCAGGATTCCGCCCGCACGTTTTTCAAACGATCTTGTCCGACGGAAAAGGTCCGCGAACTGATATCAATGCCGACTGCTCACGATCCGAGCCTTTGGACCGAAATGGCGGATCAAGGTTGGACGGGCATCACGCTTGCCGAGGAACGAGGGGGCATCGGCCTGGGTTTGGTCGACCTGGCGGCCCTCGCGGAGGAAATGGGACGCGCGTGTCTTCCTGGACCTTTCCTCTCCAATTTTTGGGCCACCAGCCTGCTTGCGCATGCCGACAACGCCAACGCCGCCGACCCGTTCCTCGAGGCGATCGCCGAGGGAAAACTCATCGGCACCGTCGCCTACTTGGAGGAAGGGGCAAGCTGGTGTCCCAACCATGTTCAAGCGAAAGCGGAGAAACAAGGGGACGCCCTTGTCCTCAACGGCACGAAAATGTTCGTGGGGGACGCGGCGGCGACGGGGCTGATTCTTTGTGTCGCTCGAATGGGGGACGGCCTTGTCGTGGCTCCGATTACGCAAACTCAGGAAGGAGTCACGGTAACTGCGACGCCGGGAATCGACGAGGGCCGAAAACTCTACGAAATTGCCCTCAAGAACGTGAAGGTGCCGGCAAGCTCCATCGTCGCCCTGGGGAAGGGCGCGCGCGACGCGATCGAGCGGTCGATCGCGGAGGCGTCCGTCTTCGTCTGCGCCGAGGCGGTTGGCCTCATGCAATGGATGCTCGAAACCGCCGTCGAATACGCCAAAACCCGCCAGCAGTTCGACAAGCCCATCGGCTCGTTCCAGGCCGTCCAGCATCAATGCGCGGACATGCTCATGTATACCGAAAGCGCGCGGTCGGCGGCGTACTATGCGGCATGGACCCTCCAGGAGAGCCATCCCGACGCGGACAAGGCATTGGCGATCGCCAAGGCGTATTGTTCCGACGCGGTAAGAGAAACCGCCAATCGCTGCTGCCAGGTTCATGGCGGCATCGGATTTACCTGGGAGCACGATCTACATCTCTACTACAAACGCGCCAAGTCCGCCGAACTCCTCTTCGGCGACGCTTCGAGCCACCGGGAGAAACTTGCCTCTCTCGTGTTGTAGTCGGCGTGACGTCAAGGATTGCGTCAGGTCAAGGGGACGCGGTGGGATCAGCCGAGGGACTGGTCGCGATGGAATCGGCCAGGTTTGCGAGATGACGGGAAAGAAGAGGCTCGGGATGAGGCAGAACGGCTTGTAGTCGATCGCGAAGCGAACCATCCTTGCCGGCTCGCAAGTCGGCGAGATAATGAAGCAAGACTTCCTTGGTCTCGGGCGACTGATGCAGGCAGAAATGGACCCAGAGCCAGCTCTCCCGGTAGTCGTCCGGCCCCATCTGCCATAGGTCCGTCATGCGTTCGAGTCGCGCGAGATCCCAACGATTGCCTTGAAGGTCGGGTTCTTGCGCCAAGCGTTCGACGTGCTTGGGGACGAACCCATTGGCCTTCACGCCGGCGGCGAAATACTCCGCCAATCCTTCGTCCAGCCACAGCGGCACCTTTGGCAAGACGCTATGTAGCAGCGCGTGCGTGGCTTCGTGTCGAAGGTCTTCGCGAAGTCGGTCGCCGCGGCAGGCGAAGACCGTGAGTTGGTCTCCGGACTGTTTGATGAAGAAGGCGCGCCGGGTCGGCAGATCGGGGTAATTGCGCCTCAGAAACTCGTCGTACCGTTGCTGGCTCTCGAACACGATAACGCGAACGATCGAGGTGCCGGGAGGCAATCGAAGCTCGGAGGTCACGTCGTCGCGAAGATCGACCAGTTCCCGGACCATGCCGTCCTCGGCGTCCAGCTCGAAGTCGGTGGTGAAGGCGTATTGACTGGCGCGGACGACGTGCTGTCCCGGGGCGTTTCTACCCACGCCGTGCAATTCGGGGTGCACGCAACCGGCTGCCAAGGCCATTCCCAGGGCCCAGGAAACTCCCGACGCGCGCGCCCCCCCACCCTTCCGTTGGCTTCCTATCGCGCGAAGCGTGGAAAAGGGATGCTCCTTCCGGGGTTCGGTCCCATTCGTCGCTTCCACCGCACATCCTTTCGAACCCGACTCGGGGGCGAAGATGGTTGGCTATACCGCAAAAGAGGAAATCGTCCAAGTCCGATCCTGCCGGTTTTGCGGGGCGAATCGCCCGTCGAGGGGTATCAGCGGAGGAAAAACGAGGTGGGCGCGCACGCGCGTTCGGTTCGTGAACTAGAATCGGACTCGTCGTCAGAACCCGCGTGAGATTCACCGTTCGCATCTTCGTTGCCACCCTTCGTCGGAGGGGGCTCCGAGGGGAAAAATGTTCCTCCGATTTTTTGCCGCCGTTGACAGCATGGGGAATAGTTGCTCCGAGTGCCGGAAGGCATGTGGAAAAGGAATGCTCATCGACGTCGAACCGCTGGTCCGGTTCTTTCGCTTGGAGGAAACAATGATTCGGAAATCGGTAATGCCGCTGGCTGCCATGGTCGTTGGCATGCTTACGGCAGGATCTGCATTCGCAGGTCTCTGTGGCGGCGCGAAGTACTCGTGCTGCAAGAGTGATCCCTGCGCCGCGCCCCAATGCTGCCACACGACCTACAAGAAGGTCTGCGAGACCCGCTACAAAGAGTGCTGCGAGACGGTCTACGAGAAAGAGCTCCGCTCTTGCGTCAAGACGGTCTACGAGAAGCAGATGAAGGACGAAGTGTGCACGGTGAAGAAGCCGGTCAAGGAGACGCTGTACAAGGAATGCAAGTACACCGTCTGCAAGCCGGTTTGGGAAACCAAGATCGAGAAGAAGACCATCACGGTCTGCAAACCGGTCAAGGAAACCTGCTACCGCGATTGCACCTACACGGTCTGCAAGCCGGTCTATGAGGACAAGGTGGTTGAGAAGACCATCGTGACCTGCAAGCCGGTCCAAGAGACCCACTACCGCGAGTGCACCTACACCGTTTGCAAGCCGGTCCAAGAGACCGTGATGAAGACGGTGAAGAAGGTCACCTGCAAGCCGGTCTGCGAAACGAAGATCGTCTGCGAGACGGTCTGCGAGAAGCAACAGGTTTGCGAAGTGGTTCCGGGCAAGACCTACTGCAAGACGGTTCGCGATCCAGGCTGCTGGGTTTGCGATCCTTGCACCGGCAAGAAGACTTGGGTCAAGGGCGAGAAGCACAAGATCCAGTGCCAAGAGCCTGACAAGACCGTTTCCAAGACCATCAAGGTTCCCAAGACCATCCAGAAGGAAGTGAAAGTCGTCAAGATGGTCAAGGAAGAACACTGCGAACAAGTTCCTTGCACCGTCACCAAGATGGTCAAGGAGCAAGTCACCAAGAAGATTCCCTACACGGTCTGCAAGATGGTGCAGGAATCCAAGGTGGTGAAGGAAAACGTTCGCGTCTGCAAGATGGTTCAGGAGCAGGTCACCAAGCAAGTTCCCTACACCGTCTGCAAGATGGTGCAGGAGACCAAGGAGATCGAATGCCCGGTCCGCGTCTGCAAGATGGTGAAGGAAGAATGCGTCAAGCAAGTTCCTTACACGGTCTGCAAGATGGTGGAAGAGCAGATCACCCGCAAGGTCTGCGTCTGCGTGCCCAAGCAAGTCGAGACCCAGGTTGAAGTCTGCGTTCCCAAGAAGGTGATCAAGAAGGTTCCTTACGAATGCTGCAAGTGGGTCAAGACCTGCGAGTGCGGCTAAGCGGACCTCGGGTCTCCCCGACAACCTGAAACGAGAAGACCTCGCTGGAAGCTCCCCAGCGAGGTCTTTCGCGTTTTTGGGGACGTCTCGTCACGACCCATCGAACGTGATTCCATCTGGACACCGTTCGATTCTCGCCACGTGGATGGTACGATGACTTTGGTCTTGCGTGCCGCGGGGTGACGCGAGAGACGGGGTTCGCGGGGACGTGTTCGTGACGACCGACTTGGCTCGCTTGCACCTGTTATTGACCTACCTGCTCATCTGCGTTGGAACGACCGCGATGTGGATCGGCGAGCCGGAGGCGGTCCATCCCTACCCGCTGGTGGTCATTACCTGCGCCATCGCCGCCTATCATTTCACCGACCAACGACGCATTGTTCGACTTTCCGTCTGGGTGAGCAACTCCCTGGCGCTCCTGATTCTCGCCGCCATAATCCTGGAGATTAGGGATCGATCGGCGATGGTGCTCTTGGCGTTGGCCCATTTCCTGGTCTACCTGCAGATTGCGAAGTGTTTTCGCGAGAAGAAGCCTTCGGACTTCTGGCAGATTTACGTCATCAACGCCTTGCAGGTGGCCATCGCCTGCGTTCTCAATCACTCTCTGCTCTTTGGCTTGATGCTATTGAGCTATGTGCTCCTGGCGATGTTGACCTTGACGGTCTTCCAACTTCGTCGTCACGCGGACCAGATGGCGGAAAGCGCGTTCGTTTTCCATGGGGAGCAAGAGCGTCGCCCGAATCATGCCGCGCCCATGCCCTGGATTCGGATCACCGGTCCCATCAAGCCCCTTCTTGGGCAGTCGCTCCTGGGTTGGCTAGCCTGTCTCGTTTTGGCGGTGCCGGTGTTCTGGATCATACCCCGATCGGGACGGCTCGATCCTCGCGAGGAGCGTTTCGGCACGACCGTCGTTCCCACCCGGCAAGTTACCGGTTTTTCCGAGTCGGTTCGGCTGGACGAACTCTCTTCGGTGATGGAGAGTGAAGAAATCGTCATGAACATCTGGTGCAGGGACGCGAACGGCGAAAAAACGCCGCTTCCCGCGGAACTTCGCTGGCGCGGCGCGGTGTTCACTTCCTACCGGGATCAGAGTTGGCGCGCGACTCCGCCCGCGTACGCCCACGAGTTCGTTCGTTTTCGGGGCGAGCCGGCCCCATTGTCCCAGGGCCAATACGAGTTGGAGATCGAACAGTCGCGGACGGCCGGCAATGTCCTGTTCGCTCCCCGGCCGGTCTATTGGGCTGGTTTTGACCGATCGGACTTCGTCGCCAACTTGGAGCGAGTCGAAAGCCGACTGTTTTCACGTGGGGGGCTTCAGTTCGCCAAACGTGGGCCAACCACGCTACGCTACCGCGTCCACGTTGCCTTTGACGAGTCGGGAGTTGCCGACGAAGTTCCCCCGTCGGATACCTACCTGGAGATGACGAAACATCTGCCCAGGCATCTGACGAATTTGCGCGAATTGGCCCTGGAGCTCACCGAAGGGGTGCCCGCCGACGACATCAAAGGCAAAATTCGCCGCGTCATGGACCATTTGACCGACGCCAACATCTTCGACTACACACTGGACCTGGGACGGACGAATACAACCGTCGATCCGGTCGAGGATTTCCTCTTCTATCGCCAAGAGGGACATTGTGAGTACTTTGCCACGTCGGCGGCTTTGCTGCTCCGCGCGGTGGGGGTCTCCACCCGATTGGTGAACGGCTTCAAGGGCGCGGATTACAACGACACCGGCAGGTTTTATCAAGTGCCTCAACTGCTTGCGCACAGTTGGGCCGAGGCGTACGATCCGGCGCAACAGCGCTGGCTCACTCTCGATCCCACGCCGAGCGTGGGACGGGACCTCGCCGTGGCGGGGCAACGGTCGTGGTTCGGTCCCATCAAGAGGGTATTCGGAGTCGCGACCCGCTTATGGGACAGATACATTCTGGAATATAGCGAACAGGACCAAACCGGCGCTCTATCGCGGATCGAGCCTCGTCAAATTCAACGCGTTCTCGACTCGGGAATGCGCGCGCTTCGCGAGTCGATGCCGACACTCGATGGCGCAGGTTCCTTCGACGTGAGTGTTGGCGCGCGCGTACTGATCGCATCCGCCCTCGTGCTGTTGGCGCTGGTAACGGGATTCCGGGGAAGACGATGGCTCAAGCTTGGGTTTCGCCTGTGGAAACGTCCGACGCGCAATCGCGCGCTCGCCGATCCCCTCTACGAGCGATGGAAGGCGATGTGTGCGGGTCGGGGATTGGTCCGCCGCCCCACGCAAACGCCGCTCGAGTTCGCGTTTGAAATTCAACACCTCTTGGAAAAGAACGACGAGACGCGGCCTTGGGCCTCTCTTCCCGTCGAACTTGCGCGCCGGCACTATCAGGTTCGTTTCGGCGCCGAACCGCCACCGGCGGATGTGGAGGATCTTCGCGGGGAGTTGGATCGGTTCGCCAGCGCGACGCATCGCGTGAGTTGGCAATAGCGAGGAAAATGTGTCGAACCCTTGTTGCCGCTCAGGAAAGTAATGTCTGGGCCCGGCGCCGATCCATGGACGCCGCGAATCGCGGCGAGCGCCAAGGCCATCCAGGCAACCCGGCCACGGAACACGCCATTACGTTTCTGCAGCTCATGAGATCGCGTGGCCATTCAGCCGAGAAAGCAGTTCAGGCACGTCGAAAACTAGCGCGAGTTTCGAACCTCCCAACTGGGCGACTCCCGTGAGCAGTTCGCAGGCGGCGAGGCTTCGATCAAAATTCTTGAGCACCATTTTTCGGTAACCCAATAGCCGATCCACGGTGAGCAGAATCTTGCGCTCGCGGTGTACCAATATCACTCCGTGAGAACCGGGAGCCGCGGAGGATTCCGCGGACTCGGGCCGTACCATGCCAAGCGCGTGATCGAGAGAATGGACGGGGTAAGTGGTGTTTCGAATAACGGCGGTCGGATGTCCCATGACGCTCTTGATCATGTCGGGCTCGATTCTGACGACCTCGTGGACGAAATCGACGTCGAAGGCGGCGAATCGGCCGCTCGACTCGCAAAGCAAGCCATCGACCATCAATACGGTACCCCGCAAGGGGAACCTCATGGTGAACTGAGTTCCCTGGCCGGGTATCGATTCGATGGCGAGGGTTCCGCGATTGCGTTGCACGGTGGAGGCGACAACGTCGAGACCGACGCCGCGCCCAGATATGTCCGAGACCTTTTCAGCGGTCGAAAAGCCCGGCCGACAGAGAAGCTGAAAGATCTCCTCGCGAGTAAGGGAAGGAGCTTGCGCCTGGGAAACAACGCCGCGATCGAGAGCTTTCCTAAGGACGCGATCCGGATGGATTCCCCGGCCATCGTCGCGAATGTCCAAAACGAGCGAGTCCCGCTCGGTCCGGCATTCGATGCGGAGGGTACCGACCGCAGGTCGTCCGCGCGCGACGCGCTCCTCGGGCGGATCCAGGCCGTGGTCGAGCGCGTTGCGAACCAGGTGGGTCATGGGGCCATCCAACTCCTGGATCAAGCTCTTGTCCACCTTGCACTCCCCGCCGAAGATCTCGACGGAAACCTCCTTGCCAAGTTCGGGCGCTAATTGGCGAACCATCGTCGGGACTTTGTTGAGCAGGGAACTAATGGGCACCCGCCGAATGTCCATCGCGGATTGTTGCATGCGCCCCACCGACACGGTGAGTTCCCGATTGAGTTCATTGAACTCCGTGAGTAACGCCGCGGGCGCATTGGCCTCGTTCAATCGGTTCTGAAGATCGCGATAGAGTTCCAATGCCAGGAGCGTCTCACCCACGTGCCAGATGAATTGATCGAGCACCGATTCACGCACGCGAACCGTGCCTGCGGTCGCCTGCGGCGCGGGACGGGGTGGGCTTGCCAACTTCTCCGGCGCGTTATTGGAAGTATCCGTCGGCTTGGAGGGCGGCCTCGTCGAGCCGAAGGGACCGATTGCCTTTTCGAACTGGTCGAGAATGTTGGAAACGAGGAAATCGTCGAGGTCGATGGGGCTTTCGTGGATTACGCGACATTCATCGGCGAGCGCGTCGACGAGGGCAGCGGTCGAACGTGCGCCAATCTCGACCAACCGTGCCGAGAGGGATTTGCATGCCGCCAAAAACTCCTCCGCGATGGCATCCGTCAACCGGGATTCTTTCGAAGCGTTGAAGAAGGGGAGACAGGCAGTCACTTCCGCGGAGAGATCTTTCCCTTGTACCAGAAACTGCAATTGTGCCGCGCGTGATGGCCAGCCATCGTCCTCGCTCGCAACCGGTGATTCAGCGGCGGAAGGTCGCCAAGACGCGAGGATCTCGCGCACGGCTTCCATGCACATGGCGGGGTCCGTCACCCGCTCCACGGTCTCGGCGAGGCGTCGTAGCGTGTTCGCTTCGTTATCTTCGTCGGCGGACGCCGCGGCCGTCAGCCTTTCGATGGCAGCCACTTCGTCCGGCAAAAGGTCTGGGGTCGGGGGAGCCATCGCCGAGCGGGGGATCTGCCGCGAGAGAAGATCGACGCAATGGGTAATCTCGGTGGCGAGGAGACGTGAAAGATGAAGTTTGCCCGAACGGAGACGATCAAGAACGTCTTCGATGCGGTGCGCGAAGTTTTTGACGTTCAACAGGCCGAGGAATCCCGCAGTCCCCTTGACCGTATGAACCGCGCGGAAAACGCGGTGGAGCGGGGTGGTGTCACCGGTGTCGAGTACGGTCTGTACCTCGGACGCAACTCCGTCGAGGAGTTCTGAAGACTCCGCGAGAAAATCCTCTAAAAGAAAGTCATCGTGGCTCATGACAATGGCCCGACACTACTATTGAGAGCCGTGCCTTCGAACCCGCATTCGAGTCGGCTCAGGGTGAACAGGTCGCAATTCTCGCCGACCGTGAAACAGTCGATTTCCAGTCGCTGAAAGTCTTGACTATCAGGCTCCGGATGGAGAACGAATGCACGTCAAGCCAGCTTCCGATAGCCCTCTACCTTCCGCAGGATTGCCTCGGAAACGCGGACATATCTCTGGGAATTGGAGCGACGGCCTATCTTCTGAAGGCGGCGGCTGCATCACGCAAAGATCATAGTCGGCTTACCGCTCCGTGCGCGAAACTTTACTCCAAAGGTCCATTCCGAGGGGAATAATCCACCAACTTCGACTCGGCGGGACCTAATATCGAGCATCATGTCGCGAATGTCGTGTTTCCCGGTTCGGTCGCTTGGAACGCCTTGCCGCAACGCACGCCGGGCTTCGGAATGACAGTTCTTGGTATTAATAAGTCACTCAATGCGATGGCTTTGCGTCGCAACGGCGGAATTTGTCGCAGCGTACCGCCAATCGGCCAAGTGAGAACATCTTCGCGTTCAAATTTGGCGTCTACCACCCCTACGTTCGAACAACTTTTAGGAAGCTTAGTATCGAACGATCACAATTGCGCCACGAACTTTGACTTTTCATACGACATACGGACGTTAAGGGCTTCCGGAAGTCGCGGGCCGGTTCCGTGGCTCGACCGGTTGTTGGCCGCGACCATGCCGATGTGCGATCTCGTTGGCATAGAGACGGCGAACCACCTTTGCCATCCTCCAATCGACGAACCGTGGCATTAACCAGTTGACGAAGAGGAGCAGTCGCGCGTCCTTTTCGATGCGCAGTTCGTGCTTGTTCTTTTCCATACCGTCGAGGATTTTCTGGGCGACGATCTCGGCGGGAAGTCCACCCTCGTGGTCCGCCGGAAGTCGACCCTTGTGGGCAAGCATGTTTGAGCCCAATTCTGACTTCGTCAAGCCAGGAACCACGAGCATCAGATCGATTTCAAAGCGAGCGAGCTCGGCGCGCAACGCTTCGGAAAAGCCACAGACGGCGAACTTGCTCGCGGAATACTCCGACCACGCGGGGACCCCTCGTCGACCCGCCATCGAGCTGACGTTGGTGATCAGCGGCTGATTTCCTTCCGCCAAAAGGGGAATCGCCAATCGGCAGTTCTCGGCATAAGCGAAGAAGTTGACCTCCATGATCTTGCGAAGGATGTCCGGATTCAGGTCGACGAAATGTCCATGCGCCGCCACGCCAGCGTTGTTCACCAGGATGTCCAAGCCGCCGAATTGCTCGACGACCCGATGGAACAGGTCCGCGCGGTCTTGCGGAACGGTCACGTCCGTTGGCAACGCGATCGCTTCCCCGCCGCTCGCCTCGATTTCCGTCACGAGATGGGCCAGCCGATCCGCGGATCGGGAGGCAACGGCAACGCGCGCTCCGCGCGTGGCGGCGGCCAGGGCCAATGCGCGTCCAATACCACTGGATGCACCGGTAATCAGCATTCGTTTGTGCGCAAGCGTTCGTCGCATGTTCGCCTCTTTGCCGCTCCTCTCTTTGCAGTGATGGTCAATGGCATGGCGCGTTGTCGTAGCCATCGCGGGGTTCCCTGACGGCGCGCGGCGGCCGTGAACCTTTATTCGATTCTTGCCCGACTCAGAAATAAAGCAAAGACTTTACGTCATTCCCCCATTTTTCGGCAACGGCGTGACCGGCAAGGGAGGAACAATCGGCAGCGTCGGCGTCCATTGACCATTCACTCGGGGTCGTCGAACCATTCGTCCGCGGGGTCGACCGGAGGAGCTACGATATTCAGAATCTTCATCCTCCCAACCGCGCGATGCCGCGTGAGCGGAGGAATCATGATCGACATGCCCGGGCGGACCGGATACCGTTTGCCGTTTAACTCGATCTCGGCGTCCGGCTGGCATTCCAAGATGTAATACACTTCCGTTTGCCGCTTGTGATAGTGCGTTCTGGCGTCGATGGAGATGTCCACCTCGTGCAGCGAAAGCGGGGCGCCCGGCACGTCCGTGAACGCTCGCTTGGCGGTCCCGCAGGCGCAGTGCGTTGGCGGTAAAGTGTTTACCTCGACAATGGAAAACGCGGGAGCCGTGATGGTCGTCAATGTTTCCTCCTCGCTGGCTACGACGTCATGCCATGAACCCACGGAAAAGTAACGGCGTATTTCCCAGCCTGGTTGCCAGGTGCGCCTTGGCTTAATGCGAGCCGGGGTGGAGCACTGCTTTTCCGAACGGCAACAGGAAACGTCGAAGTTCGCCATTCGTTTCGCGGCTCGCCGCCTAAAGTGAATTACAACAAGAAAACTCGCGGACGGCCCGGGCCTTCCGCCATGCATAGCATCAGGAAGGACCGACCGTGAATCTCCCTCAGTTTACCAATCGTCTTGCCAAGGAAACCAGTCCCTATCTCCTTCAGCACGCCCATAACCCGGTCGATTGGTACCCCTGGGGGCCCGAAGCCCTTGCCGAAGCGAAACGCGCTCAAAAGCCCATCTTTCTCTCCATCGGCTATTCCGCCTGCCATTGGTGTCATGTCATGGAGCACGAGTCCTTCGAAGATCCCCATACCGCCAAGATCATGAACGAATTGTTCGTGAACATCAAAGTGGACAGGGAAGAGCGTCCTGATCTCGACCAGATCTACATGATGGCCGTCCAACTCATGACTCAACATGGTGGATGGCCGATGTCCGTTTGGCTCACGCCGGACCTCAAGCCGTTTTACGGCGGAACCTATTTTCCTCCGGTTCGACGATACAACATGCCGGCGTTTCGTGAAGTGTTACTGGCGATTGACGACGCTTGGAAAAACCGCAGGGATCAATTGACGACCTCGTCCGAGGAAATGCTGGGACACCTTCAGCGCATGACGACGGTCGTGCAAGACAAAGGTCCCCTGGATTCCTCGATTCTCGAGCGAGCAGCGGAAGAATTGTCGCAGATGATCGACCGAACGTGGGGCGGCATCGGGCACGCGCCGAAGTTTCCGCACTCGGTGGAACTTCGATTGCTGTTGCGCTGTGGCCGACGTTTACAGCGCCCAGAGCTCACCGAAGGGGTGGCATTTTCCCTGGAGATGATGATTCGTGGCGGGATCTACGATCATTTGGGGGGCGGGTTTCATCGCTATTCCACCGATGAGCGATGGCTGGTTCCCCATTTCGAGAAGATGCTCTATGACAACGCGCTCATTCCGTTGGCGTGCATGGAAGCCTGGCAAGCCACCGGTCGGCAGATCTTTCGCGACGCCACGATCGAAACGTTGGATTACGTGCTCCGAGAAATGACGTCGCCGGAGGGTGGTTTCTACAGCACCCAGGACGCGGATAGTGAAGGGGAAGAGGGGAAGTTCTTCGTATGGTCGCGGTCGGAGATCGAGAAAATCCTTGGTCCGGAGAACGGCAAGACCTTCTGCATCGCCTACGATGTAACGGACGCGGGGAACTGGGAAGGCAAGAATATCCTCCATTTGCCCAAGCCTCTGGACGAAGTCGCCGGACTCCTTCGAATGTCCGTCGAAGAATTACGCCGGAAAATGCACGATTGTCGCCGTCAGCTTTATGTCGTCCGGACAGACAGGATCGCGCCCGCTCGGGACGAAAAGATTCTCACGGCGTGGAATGGAATGATGGTGGATTCCATGGCCACCGCTTCGATGGTATTGGGGGAAGAACGGTATTTGCATGCGGCTCTACGCGCCGCAGAGTTCCTGCTGCGGAATTTACGCGCTCCAGAAGGCCTTTTGCTCCGGACATATAAGGACGGCCAGGCAAAGCTCAACGGCTATCTCGAAGATTATGCGTTTCTCGCCAATGGATTGGTGTCTCTTTACGAGGCGACCTTCGACATTCGTTGGCTCCGGGAGGCCGCGATGCTCGTTGACGTCATGCACGATCAATTTTGGGACGAAAAGGATGGTGGTTTTTTCTTCACGGGCGTGGACCACGAAGCGTTGATTGCGAGGGGAAAAGACCCGCAGGATGGCGCGACGCCGTCGGGGAATTCGATGGCGGTGGTCGCGTTGATCCGACTATCGCGATTGACTGATCGGAATGACTATCTCGATTGGGCGGAGAAGACGATGTCCCTCTTCCGTTCCATCATGACGCGCTCTTCCATGGCGACGGCACAGATGCTCCTGGGCCTGGGGATGCATCTCGGCCCGTGCCATGAACTGATACTCGCGGGGGACACGGAATCGTCGGAGTTCAAGCAGATCCGCGAAGCGATCCATCGCCGATATCTACCCGATAAGGTGGTCGCCGCCAGCGGGGATTCCTTCCAATCCGTTCCGCCGTTGCCGATCCTCGATCACAAGGTTGCGCTTGGCGGCAGGCCAACGCTATATGTATGCAGTCATCGAAGCTGTAACGCGCCCCAGGTTGGAATCGAGGCGATTCTGGCGGAACTGGATCGGCTAGCCGTCCCCGGCGCTTCGTGACGAGTCCGAAGGGTCTCCGACAAGGGAGAGCAGTCGTCGAATCTGCGCGATGAGTTCCTCTCGCCTTATGGGTTTGGACGCGTATTCGTCGCAACCCACTTCCAGGCATTTTTGCCGGTCGCCCAACATGGCGTTGGCGGTCAACGCGATGATCGGACCTTGAAAGGCGAACTCCCGCAGGATTCTAGTGGTTTCATAGCCGTCCCTTACGGGCATTTGCATGTCCATGAGGACCAAGTCATAGGGCCGATTCGAGTTTCTGTTGGCAAGGAACTTTGTAACGGCGATGTCCCCGTTCTCCGCAATGTCGACCGTTGCGCCCGCGCGCTCCAGGTGGAACTTGATGAGGCGCTGATTGTCCGGTCCATCCTCCGCCAGGAGGATGTGGCAATGGAGCCCCCCCGAGGGAGACATGGCTGGCGCTTGTTCCCTGGTCGCGAACACCCTGCCACTGGCTGGATCAATGAGGCGAATGTCGTCGAGAGGTCCTGTCTCGATCGCCAGGGAGAACGTGGAGCCTTCGCCGAGTCGGCTGGTGACCGTGATGCCGCCGCCGAGTGCTTCGGCGAGATGGCGGCTGATGGCGAGCCCTAACCCTGTTCCGCCAAACCGTCGCGTCGTCGAGGAGTCTGCTTGGGAAAAAGCGGAGAAGAGGCTCGCCATGTCCGCTTCCGCAATTCCGATTCCGGTGTCCGAAACATCGATCCACAGGAAAGCTCGTTCGGCGTCGTGCCGGACGAGTCGCGTGGTAATGTGGACGCCACCGCGCACGGTAAACTTGACGGCATTGCCCACCAAATTGAAGAGGATTTGTCGCAGCCGCGTCGGATCGGATTGAATGGTCCCGGGAATGGGCCGCTCGAACTGGATCTTGAGGGCAAGACCCCGTTCGTCCGCGCGGGCCTGAAACTGGGAAACGACCTCCTCGATCAGTTCGATGGGAGATATCGGAATTCTTTCGACGGTGAGTTTTTTCGCCTCGATTTTCGAAAAGTCGAGAATGTCGTTAATGATGCTGAGAAGATGCTCGCCGTTCCGTTTGATTGTGACGACGGCATGGCGCGTGAATTCGTTGGCGTTTCGAAAGTCAGGACTTTCGAGCACGATGTCCGTGTAGCCGAGAATGGCCGTCATGGGAGTGCGAATTTCATGACTCATATTGGCAAGGAAGGCGGACTTTGCTTCGCGGGCGGTCTCGGCGGCTTCCTGGCTCGCTGCAACATCTCCTCCGTTCGTTTGCGCTCCGTGATATCGCGGACGATGCCCACGTACATTCGCCGCGCGCCGATCCTCACTTCGCCGACGGCGATCTCCATGGGGAACACCGTTCCGTCATGGCGTTTTCCGCTCACTTCCTGGTTGAAAGCAATCATCGCGCTTGTGCGTCGACAGCGTTCGAGGTACCGCTTGTGCTCGCGCGCGAACGGATCGGGCATGAGAATACCCATGGCGTTTCCAAGGAGCTCCCCCGCCGAGTACCCGAAGATTTGCTCGGCGGCGGGATTGAAGGAGAGGATATGCCCCACTTCGTCAATGGTGATGATTCCATCGGCCGCGGATTCCACGATCGCGCGCATGCGCATCTCGCTTTCCATCAGCCGCTCTTCGCTCGAACGAAGTTCCGCCGTTCGCTCCTGAACCTTTCGCTCCACGAGATCGTTGGTGCGTTCCAACTGTGCTTGCCGCTCGGCAATGGTTTTCATTTCGCGAACGCTTTGCATGCACGCGATGACCAGGAATAGATCTTCGAAAACCACCCAGCCGGTGTGTTCCAACCAGCGCCATTGGTTGGCGACAAGCACGCCGTAAATCGATTCAGGCCAGTAGACGCCACGGAAGAAATGATCGAGCGCCACCACGATGGAGTTGGAGATCAACACGCGCCAATCGCGGTAGAACGCGAGCAACGCCAGGGAGCCGAAGACGTGGAAATGGGTCTCGATGCGTCCACCAGTCAAGTGAATGAGGAGCGCTGACCAAAGAGCCTGTGCAATGGCAATGGCGTGGCGGGTCACGGTCTCGCCAGGTCGTCGCCAGACGAGGAATAACGGGAGTGAGAGTAGAAGGCCACCGATGAAAACGGCCGCCCACACGTGCGGGTGGGTTTGGCTGGAGGCGCCGGACCATGTACGAGGTGAGATCCAAAGGGCGGCGACAACTGCCGAGAGCCACTCCAAGACCATGAGAACGGCGAAAAGCCGGTCGGTTCTGCGGTGGATTCGCCTTTGGTCCGCGCGACGAATATCCTCTGCGCGCGCGGCCAACGGTTCCAAACTTGGATCACGGGAGTACATCCGTCCCCCCTTCCGTGACTAGGGTCGAAGGAAAATCACCGTGAATCGCGCACCCGAACACCAGCGTGCTCTTGTGCTCGCAGGAGTTCTCGGCGAGCAAGCCAAGGATTGCCCGGCGACCGGGATTTTCGCCGACGTGGCCGCGCGATTGGGTAATCCCTCCTTCAAATCGAAGTTTTCCCTCGGGATCGTAGAGCAACACATGGCCCGAGGTCTTGACGCCGAAACGGCGCGATTCTTTGCCGTCGAAATCCTCGAACACCGTCGCGTTCGCGTTTCCAGCAAAGGCGCGATAAGGAACGGAATCCTGCCAGGTTTCCTTGCCGTTGACGGGTCGGTAGGCGATTAAATGTACTTTGGGACGAGGACGCGCCGCCGAGAGGATTGCGTCCAATTCCGCCAACGATGCTCGGCTGCAACTACATTGGGGATGAAGGACGAGTAGCAGATTCCACGAACCCCTCTCTGGCACGATCGGCGAGGAATCGGGCCATTGGCGTGGGTTCGAGGCCACTTCCCCCGCGGCATTGTCGAACTGGAACAGCAGGGAAGCCGACCAGCCGAGGAAGCCTAACCACAACGAGAAAAGAATCGGCCATCGAAGAGAAACGAGACTCATGTCGACTCTTTTGCCAAAACCAACAATCAATGCCGTACCGAACCAAGGGTTCCCGGTGATGCGGTGACGACAAGATGCTGCGCTTCCAAAAAACACCATTCAGTCAAAGAAAATGGCAGGGGCGAGATTACGAGCGAACGTTAAACAACCTTAACTCGCTACAGGCTTCATGTTCCATCGGTCAAATTCGAACCAAGCGAACATCCGGCCTGATGTGTGAACCTCTCGCAACGGACGAAACGACGCAGAACGAAAAGGCGTCGATTGAAACAATCGCACCATCAACAAGCAACCTCACGGTATCGGTGCGGGCTTGCTCGGTAGAATGGAAACCCGCCTACTCTCTTGGAGTATAGGCCAGATTCTCCTGGCACGCGAGCGGGTTTCGGCAGGCTTTGCATTGCTTTCCTGCTCTGCACAGCGTAGTTTTGACATGGTTGTTGGCGGAGACTCATTCCGTGGGGAGGCGTTGCGCCCCGAATTCTCTCCTTTCGGAGATACCGGATGGCTTTTGTTTCTTTTCAAGTGATCGACGGCGTGGATAAGGGTCGCACCTTCTTGAACCTGGAAACGCCCGTTACTATCGGTCGTGAAGAGGGGAATGGCATCCGACTTAACGACGACCGCGTGAGTCGTTTCCACGCGAAGGTTCAAGAGGATCAGGGTCAGGTCGTGCTCACCGATCTGGACAGTACCAACGGGACGCGAATCAACGGCGAGACCGTCCAGCTACGCCTGCTTCGTCCCGGAGACCGCGTGAACCTCGGACGGTCGACGTTGCTTTTTGGCACCACCCAAGAGATAGCGGCTAGTTTTCGCGAAGATGCGGGATCCGCGTCTCGGACGGAATCCTCCAAGCCAGGTCAAGCTTCGGAAGCACTTGTCGGCGCGGGGACCGATTTATCCTCGGGGAGCGCGGAATCTCGCCTGACGTCCTCTGCCTCGATCAGCATATTTGAACGAACGCCGCCGGATCTGCCCGTGCGATTAACCCCGGCACAAGCCGCACAGCTTTCCGAAGTCCTCGACTTCCTCCACCACGCCCTAGCGGACGCCATTGATCCCGTACATATTCCGCAGCAGGCGGACTACGCCGCCTTGCCGCTCGCCAATTGGCAGCAAGTTCAACTGGTGCTCGGATTTCTTGCGAGCTACTCTCGAAATATCTCGGACCCCGGTCTGCGAAATACCTAGCGATGGCCCCCATGGCACGGCCGGTCGTGAAGTTCGTGGGACGAATTCGCTGACGTTTTCAAGCAACTGCGAACGTCGCGGATCGTTCGGAATTACCGAGCGCCCATGGATTCCCCCTCTTTTCGCTTCAAGCGGACTTATCTGAATTGCCGATACAACCGAACGAATCGGTGAGAATTTATTTTCATTCTTGCCGGTTCGAGAGGATGAAGGCATGCGACATATCGCGCGGATCGGCGTCGGTTTCCTCCTTTTATCCATGGCGGCATGCCGGAAGTGCGACGTCTGTTACAACATCGGGGGACCATGCGGCGCCTACTCACTCGCCGGCCGAGGCGATCATGCGTTCGAAACCGTGGAACCTACCGAGTCGACGCAGGTCCCCACGGAAAAGCTCGATACCCCCAAAAACTCGACCCAGCCGCGGAATCCGCCGCTCCCATTGGAACCTTCTGCTCCTCGCGCCGTCCCGTCAAAACCGCCTCTCAGTCGACGATGATGCAACCTTCCCTTGGCGTCTTGTCCCTCGGATCTCCATAATCGAAGGGGACCGCTCTTCGTTCGCGACTCACCTGGCGAACGTGCCACGCGGTGCCCGACGGCTTCATCAGAGGGAACGGGTTTGTCTGACCGATTCTATGCACCCGATTTAGGGTCATTCGAGGGCACCTACACCCTGGAGGGGCCAGAAGCGCATCACTTGCGTACCGTCTGCCGGGGCAAGCCCGGAGACCACGTCGAACTGTTCGATGGCAAGGGTCTGGAGGCGAGGGGTGAACTCTTGGAAGTTCTTCGCCATGAAGCGGTGATCCGCGTGCTTGACCAGCGAATGAATCCCGAGCCTTCCCATTCGCTAGACATTGCGTGCGCGATTCCCAAAGGAGATCGCGGCGTTTGGCTCGTGGAAAAGTGCGTCGAACTCGGCGTCACGCGACTCATCCCATTACGGACGGAGCGGAGTATCACCGAGGCAGGGGACGGAAAACTAGAAAAGTTTCGCAGAACGGTAATCGAAGCGTGCAAACAATCCCGTCGCCCCTATCTCCTGTCGATTGGTGAGCCGGTTGTTTGGGACTCTTATCTGCAGGCATCATCGCCTGGGTGGGTGTTGGATCCCCGAGGCGACGCGCCGGTCCGTCAGGCGGGAGACGTCCCTAACCACATTGCGATAGGACCGGAAGGTGGATGGACCCAGGACGAGTTGGCATCGGCAAGGAATCAGGGTTGGAAGTCCGTGCGAGTTCCGGGAAACATACTTCGCGTTGAAACAGCCGCCGTCGCCATCGCCGCATGGGTGAGGGTGCAGGGGAGTTGTGATTGAAACTCGCGAGCTATCGTTTTCCAATTTTTTCCCCTCCCTTACCACTTGGGATGCCCGTTGGCGGGAGTGGGCGGACACGTGGCTAAGGTTCTCGGCCAATGCCGAAGCCAGAGTTATCCTCGTCCAGGCTTCGCCGCTCCCAGGCGAGCCGTACGTCGGAAGTTAATCTTCCTTGGAGGAAGCCTCGGATCTTGGCGTCGATCTTGAATTCACCGGTGCGGACGAGATCCGTTCCTTCCAGCGTGCTGTTTTCCTTGATCCAGACCGAGTTCGGCCGAACTTTGCTGCCGGTTGTCGCCTTGGCGGACGGATTTTCCGGGATCCGCATGAGCTTGGCGAAACGCCTCGCGTCGGCGGCGGTTTTGTCCTTGTCTCCCGAGATGAGAAGAATGGGAAGTTGTTCGCTTCCTTCCCCGAACGATACCGGTGGTTTCATGCCCATGTAGTTCCAGATGGGGGAGACCAGGACTAGCGCGGACAAATCACCGCCGAGCCGGGTTCGACCCGTCATGACTGGATCCTTGTATTCGAAATCGTCGAGCCATTGCATGGCCACGGAACACCCTTCGCCGGCGGCGACAACACCGAGCCGCCTTATGTTAAGCCGACCCGCGTTGTTTTGTTCAACCAAGAAGTGTTTGACCGCTTGGAGATCGCGCGCGAGAAATCGGCAGTAATCGCGGCCGTTACGAAACTCGGAAGCGTGATCGATCGAATCCACAGTCGCCTTGCTCTTATCCTGGTCGCGCATCCTTTCGCGCGAGCCTTGGGTAATCACGCGATTGCCCGTCGCATTTCGAGCACGGCGGTCCTTGTCCATTCGATCCTGAGTCGCGGGATCTCGATAAAGTTCCGGGTTTGTTCTCCGGCTTTCCGCGTGGCCGCGAAAATCAAACGTGAGAACCGCCATGCCATCTTCATGGAGTTGCTTGGCAAGGGGAAACCAATCCCGTTGACTCTTTCCACGCATGTGAAGAAGGACCACCACGGGTGTGTTCTTGCCCGCGTCCTTGGGAAGCCAGAGGTTCACCTGGATGTACACTCCATCGTTAGTTTCGATGAACTCTTCGGCGCTCCCCTCCTTAAGCTTCTTTATCGTCTCGTCATCTTCTGGAGGAGCCACGGGTCCCGTTGCGGGAGCTGGTTGTTTGGCCCCCTGTGCGAAACAAGCCGGACCGATCGCCAAACAGGCGCCAGCCACCAACACGCTCCAAACGCGTCGTGAAAAGACTAAGGAAGTTCGCATCTTTCTCTCCCAGAGGTACCCGTCGATCGCGCGTGTCGCGCCGACATCGTCGCGGGAATAGGTTTGCCGCAGCGCATGCGGAGGCGCCTTTTACGTCACGCGCCATTCGAGATTCCCGTGGAAAACGGCCGAGTATTGATTCTCGCCTAGCTGCCTGTTGAGAAATCGCGTTATTGCCGATCGGTCCACAAGCCGTTGGGCGTCATCAAGCTCGCGGTCAAAAAATACACTGGACCGATCTCGGCGCGCCGGGATTGGATTGTTCAACAGGCTTCTAGGCCACTCCCCACGCCTCGCGTCGGTACTATTCTTAACCCTACTTTCCCTACATCCAATCTGCCTCAATCCTAAGTTGCTTGCGAAATTGGGTCAAGCTCGCCCACAATGGGAACCTGAGGACTTGAGCTGGCGTCACGATGGATAACCGGCGTCGTCGACCATCGCCTTCCCACGTCGGCAAAAAGGGAGTTTCGACGGAATGCGCGTCCTGGTCGTCGCGGATATACATGCCAACTGGCAGGCTCTGCAAGCGATTCACGAGCCCTTTGACGTTTGCGTCTTTCTCGGCGATCTCGTCGATTATGGACCCCAACCTGTCGAGTGCGTCGAGTGGGCCATGGCAAATGCGACCCATGCCGTGCGTGGCAATCATGACCACGGCGTTGCTCAGCGAATCGTGCCGGCTAATGAGGCTGGCTATCGTTCCCTGACCGCCGCCACCAGGCCCATTTGCTGGCAACTCTTGTCGGAAGAACATCGCGGCTATTTAGCGCGCATGCCACTCACTCGATATCTTCGACTCGATGGCAAAATCATTCTTCTGGTCCATGCGACGCCCCGAGATCCCTTGGACGAATATCTCTTCAATGACGAAGCCAATTGGCGCAGGAGAATCGAGAACATAGAAGCGGACATCGTTTGCGTGGGCCATACCCATCACCAGTTCGAGCTCCAGATTGGCTCGACGACGATTCTCAATCCCGGAAGCGTGGGGCAACCTCGAGATGGCGATCCTCGAGCCGCTTACGCGATCATCGAAAATGGCAAGATCTTACTTCGGCGCGTGAAATATCCGATCGAGGAAACGATCGAACGAATGAACGAACTTCCCGTTTCCGACGAGGTAAAGCGACTTTCCGCAGCCGTTTGGCGAAGCGGGGGGCGTGCGAGCTTCGTTCCCAAAGGGGAGGAAGAAGCCGAGCCGGCCCTGCCTTCGGACGAGTTGTCCGCCGAATGAGACTTGCCACGAAATCCTGAAGTCATTGGCGAATTCCCCACCATTAACTTCCATTACTCCAGACAGGATTGCAATCGAAAGTACCGCGCCCGTTGCCACGGAGGGGTAGACGCCTACGGTTAGGGATTGCGCCTGATTCAGGGGACCGGGCGCGGCGCCACGGGGCGCGAGACGGCCAAGCTCATCTGTTCCGAGGCGAAGTCACAGGGAAAGTCCTGCCAGGATCTAGGCACGGGGGCTAGGAATGAAATCGGCGTTCGCAAAGTCGGATGCTCGATGGTCAACAGGCACGCATGCAGCGCAAGAGCATTTCCGAAGGGGTGCGTCGACCCGTATTTTCGGTCGCCATGGATGGGTGCCAAATGCGCGCTGCAATGCACGCGGAGTTGATGGCTTCGTCCCGTGTGGGGCGAGAGCTCGACCAGCCAATGCCGCCTACTCTGCCGGAGCACCTGCCACTCCGTGATTGCTTCCTGAGCACCGGCGGGTATTTCGGTGGTCTTGTTCATGAGGCGAACACGGTTCGTTTGGTTGTCCTTGGCAAGCCAATCTTTCCAGATTCCTCGTGTCTCGTTCGCGTTTTTTGGAGGGTCGATCACGGCCCAATAGATCTTCTCGACTTGGTTATCTCGAAATTGGGCGGAGAGTCGCGAAGCGGCCTTCGACGTTTTGGCGAGTAAAACGACGCCGCTAACCGGACGATCGAGGCGATGCACGAGTCCGAGGTATACATTTCCCGGCTTGTTTTCTCGTTTCCGTCGATATTCCGTCGCGAGATCGAGGAGGGTGGGGTCGCCGGTGGCATCGCCTTGAACCAGCAGTCCCGCGGGTTTGGAGATCGCCAGTAGGTGGTTGTCCTCGAAAAGGACGTCCAGGTTCACGCCAGCCGTTGGACCTCTTCGACGAGTTTTTCCATGGCAAACGGTTTTCGCAGGTAGGCATCGACGCCGAGGAGTTCCGCGTAAGCGCGGTGCCGACTTCCCTCGTTGGCCGTGATCATGATCATGGGTGGTGAATTCTGCCGCCGTTTGATCTTTTCGACGACCAGAAATCCGCTCTTCTTCGGCATCATCATGTCGACGACGATGAGATTCGGATCCTCTCGTTCGGCAACGGCCAGGCCGGCATTGCCGTCATTGGCGGTGAGTACTCGATAGCCCTTGGCTTCGAGGACCGCGCGCATCGAAGAGACGATTTCGTAATCGTCGTCGATGAGCAGTACCGTTTTTCTCTCGCGTGGAGATCTTTGCTCTTCGTTTTCCATATGCGACATCTTCGCCCGCTCTCCAACCGAAAACCTAGGCGTGTCGTCCGAGGATCGCCGATCCAAGCGCTGGACTGACACCGTCCGCCGGTCACCTCGCACTTGTTGATTCTATGATTTTTTTTGCCGGCTTCCCGGCTTTCCCTGCCGGGTTTCCCGGACGGGGAAGCCCCTTTTCGGCTTCCCATTTCTCCCAATCGGAATTCGCCGCAAAATCAATGAAAATAGAGACAAAGAACAGAACGAGACAATCGGAACCGGCCGGCAACCTATTCTCTCGGAATGGCGTTGACTGTTCCTTTTCCCACTTTTTCGCGGGGTTGGAGCATTACCGAGTTACCGGCGAATCCGTAGGTCAAGTCGGCGAATTGGGATTCTTCCACAAAGATCTGCTCCCCGTAGTATACCTTCAATGGGTTTCTTCGGACAAGTTGGGAGATTTGAGAATTCCATGGCGCGCTACGCGATCGGCATCGATCTAGGCACGACGAATTGCGCTTTGGCCTACGCGGAACTGCCCAAGCGGGCCGTCGCCGCTCCGACCGTCGAAACCTTTAACGTTCCCCAGATGATGACCCTGTCAGAGGTCGACGCGCAAGCGCTTCTCCCGTCGTTCATCTATCTCGCGGGTGAACACGACGTTCCCGCCCAATGGGCCAGGCTTCCGTGGGATTCGGGGCAGGACGGGCGGATCGTGGGGGAAGCGGCTCGAAAACAGGGCACTCTCGTTCCCGGCCGCTTGGTTTCCTCCGCGAAGTCCTGGCTCTGTCACGCCGCCGTCGACCGCAAGGCGAATATTCTTCCATGGATTGGCGACGAGATGGTGACCAAAATATCGCCGGTGGAGGCCTCCGCCTGTTACCTGCGTCACCTTCGCGATGCCTGGAATACCCGAATGGCCGAGGGGAAGGAATCGAATCGGCTGGAAAACCAACTCGTCGTCATTACGGTGCCAGCCTCGTTCGATGAAGTCGCGCGCGACTTGACGGTGGAAGCCGCGGAAAAGGCGGGATTGAAGAAGTGCACTCTCCTCGAAGAACCTCAAGCCGCCTTTTACAACTGGCTTTACGACCCGAATCACGACCATGTCAGCGACCTGCCCGTGGGATCCGTTTGCGCGGTCATTGACTGTGGCGGTGGGACCACGGACTTTTCACTGATCGCCACCGTGGAGCGCGAAGGGCAGGTCGATTTCGAACGAATCGCGGTCGGCGATCATCTTCTGCTCGGCGGGGACAACATGGACATCGCGTTGGCCCGCCACGTGGAACAGCGTCTCTCGCCAAACCGCCGATTCGATTCGACGCAATGGGGGAACGTCGTGCTCGCCAGCCGCCGCGTCAAGGAGCGAATGCTGGGCGCGAACGCGCCGGAGCGAGAGTCGCTCACGGTGATTGGCCGAGGTAGCAAGGTTATTGGTTCGTCGATGTCCTGTGAGCTCGATCGGGAGACGGTCCGCCGGATCTGTCTGGATGGTTTTTTTCCCAATGTCGGATTCGGCGAAGAGCCATATGCCGCGGCCCGGGGTGGATTGACGGAGTTTGGTCTCCCCTTCGTCGCCGACCCCGCCGTCACTCGGCACTTGGCACAATTCCTTCGCCAGCACGCGGAAGCGATCCGCGCGCAGGATGCCGGTCGGATGGCCCGTCCGTCCGCCCTCTTGTTTAACGGGGGTGTTTTCGCCGCGGATTCCTGCAGACAGCAGATCGTTCACGTCATGCGTGGTTGGTATGGTCCAACCTGGGATCCGAAGATCCTGGAGACTTCGTCCCTGGATCTTGCGGTGGCGCGAGGCGCGGCGGCGTTCGCCTGGGCGAAACACCAAGGGGCGCGTCGCATTCGTGGTGGAGCCGCTCGTTCCTACTACGTCGGCGTCGCCGACGCGCGGGAAGCGGCGACGGGACGCGCGCGCGTTCTCTGCATCGTCCCTCACGGATTGCAGGAAGGGGAAGAGGTTCGCATTGAAGAGCCCCCGCTCGAACTCCAACTCGGTCAACCGGTAATATTTCCGCTTTACACCTCGACGGTTCGCACGCAGGATCGAGCCGGCGACTTGCTCACGGTGGAAGCGGGAACTCTCGCGGAACTCCCCTCCTTGACCACCATTCTTCGTGGTGGACGCCGGGCAGGCATGAAGAAAGTGGGCGTCGCCATCGAGGCAAAGCTCACGGAGATTGGAACTCTCGAGTTGCATTGCGCGGCGAAAGAGGGCTCGAATCGTTGGAAACTTCAGTTTCAAGCCCGTTTGCAAGCGCCGTCGACGGTGGAAGCGAGCACCGCGCCGGAGGAGTCCGCGGTTCATGATCTGCCGCCGACCCAGCAAACCGTCGCCGACATCTGGTCGGAGGAACAACTCGACCAGGCGAGGACAACGATTCGAAATGCGTTTTCCTCGTCGCCTGGGCCGTCGGAGGCGTCTCGAATCAATGGCCTCGCGAAGCAGTTGGAGGCGGATTTGGGAAGTTCTCGAACGACGTGGCCGATGTCCGTCTTGCGTTCGCTTTGGGAGTCCTTGCTCGAAATCGCGCCCCGCCGAGGTCTAAACGTCGACCGCGAGATTCGTTGGCAAAATCTCGCCGGGCATTTTCTTCGGCCCGGCTTTGGCGATTTGCTCGATCCGTTTCGAGTCGAGCAATTGTGGCGGTTGATCCATCAAGGGGTCGTCAACGGCAAGAATGACACCGCCTGGACGGAGTATTGGATCCTTTGCCGAAGGGTCGCTCCGGGACTGGGGCAAAATCGCCAAATCGAGTTATCCAAGAGGCTGCTTCCCTATGTGCAGGCAGGGGGACCGACAGGAAAAAAGTCCCCCCGTCGCGTCAGCAATAATGAGATGTCCGAAATCTGGCGAACACTCGCGAGCCTCGAACATTTACCCATATCCCTTAAGACGCAATTGGGTCATTCGCTCCTCAATATGTTGAAAAGGCGTCCCTTCCCACGGCACCTCTTTTGGTCTTTAACCCGTTTGGGTTCCAGGGCACCGCTGCATGCGCCCGTAAACGTTTCCATTCCTCCCCTAACGGCGGAGAAATGGGGGGAAGCACTCATGGCCATCGATCTTGACGAGGAACGGGATCGGCCGGAGCGAGATTTCGCGTTGGCCCAGATTACTCGCTGCACTGGCGACCGGGCCCGCGATGTCGAAGACACGTTCCGCGCCAAAGTGGTCGACTTCTTAGAGGCCGCGCGCGCGAACGCTCATCTCATCCAGTCGGTGCGCGAAGTAACCGCCCTCGATCGAGCGGAACAAGGTCAACTCTTGGGAGACTCGCTGCCCCCCGGCCTGACCATCGCGCTCGCCGAATGACCAATCAACGTTATCGTCGGAAGGTCACCAAGAAGATTCCTGGCTGCAAAGGTTCGAGATCCAAGAGTCGTAGCCCGCGTCGGCGGGCTTCCGTACGCAGGGAAACCCATATATCGGTGGGAATCGCGAGAGCAATTCTCCACTGAAGAAGGCCCCCAGTCCGCAATAAGTTCGCGTGAAACGCCAGTTCGTGAAGCAGTTCGGCGGCGCTTCGTGGTTCCCAGGAGAGAACCACGTCAAACGCACGGGGTCGACAGGTCGAGAAGTTCGCAAGACTTCCGAAAAAACAAGCGTGAATGGCGGGATCGACGGCGGTTCGATGAGGAACGTTGCCGACGAACAGGACGGCAAGATTTGCCCCACCGGCAGCGACGCGATCCGTCGCGAAACTTGGAAATGATCGGGTGATCTCCAGGACCGCTTGCCCGGGAAAAGGGTACCCTTCGCGCCAGGCAGTCGCGCCCGGAGTTTGCAGGGACGAGGTGCCTCCCTCATGGCGGAGGGTGATGGGGCGCGTTGGAGCGGAGATGGCATCGCCACCTGCCAACCGAGGAGTGGACCGATCGACCACCCAGTCGAAAACGCCCCTTCGCATCCCGTTGGTCCCGCTGAAACTCATCGTTGCATCCGCCTCCTCGCGTTAGATCGGCCGTCGAAAGACGCGGCGTCTACGTAATTCGGGGCGTTTGGGGGCAGCGCGTGCTCGAAGAAATGGGTAAGACGGAATGTGCCTGGCGGGGCGGGTTGTGGAAGTCGGTTTTAAGGGATGCGCGAAAAGGATCGGTTTTGCGGGTGGGGCGGGAGAAGTCCGCGAAGATCCGTCACGTTTCTCGAGCCAGATATTCTGGCCAAAGGAATCGCTGGTGGACCTATTCGAGGTCCGCCGGAGCTGGGATCAAAAATGCCGGTTGCCGGGCCAGGCTTGCCAGTCGTTGAATGCCTGAAGTTTGGTGGAGTATCATGTATGGAACGGCGACGGTTGGAATCGCTTCGAGTCTTCGCTTTCCGCTCGGGGGCGGTCGTCGGAAATAGCAACCCTCGGGGATCGGCAATCGAACTCGAAGAGGGGCGAGGCGGGGATGACGGCAGTTCTTGTTTTTGGAGCAAGGCGCGCCAATGAAACCTGGAATCTTGGCAGTTCTTCTTTGGGCCTGCGGATCACTCCCTGCCGCGGACGCGTTGAAGGAAGCACGCGACCTGTGGCAACGTGGTCGATACGGTGAAGCGTTCGAGAAGTATTCCGCCATCGACGGCGAGACGGTCGCGGTGGCGATTGGCAAAAGCCGTTGTCTGATTTCCGAAGGGAAGGATGACGAGGCCCAAAAGATCCTCAAGGAGGCATTACAAAAACATCCTCAAGACGCGGATCTATTGGCCGTGGTAGCGGAGATGGACCTGGCCCACGGTCGTTGGGAAGAGGCGTCCAGTCGGGCGGAAGAAGCGATTAAGTTGCAACAGAATCACCTGTCGGCGCGCCTGGTACGCGCGTCCCTTCTGGCCTCGTCCGGTAAGTTCGAAGAAGCCAACCGCGAGTACGAATGGTTTATTCACCATTACAATGAGGCGCAACCCAAAGATCCGGCGGCACTGCTCGTTATCGCCAAGGCATCGGCCGAGTATGCCCGGTGGAACAAGCTTCCTGATGAATTCGACTTCATCCTCAATGAGTTATTGGTGGACGCGGCGGCGGATGAATCTTACTGGCAGGCACCGTGGCTTGCCGGCACTCTCTTGATCGAGAAATACAACAAGGCGGAAGGGGTCCCCGAGCTCAAAAAAGCCCTGGAGATCAATCCAAGTTGCGAGGAGGCGCTCGTCAGTCTAGGAGTCGCCGCCCTGCAGGACTATGACTTCACGGAGGGGCTCAAGTTTGCAGACCTTGCCTTGGAGATCAATCCCAACTCGGTCGCAGCCTTGAATCTTAAGGCCGATTTATTGCTCACCGATAGTCGGACGGAAGCCGCGGAGCTGGAACTCAACAAGGCGCGTAACATCAACCCCCGGAGCGAGGAAACGCTCGGAAAGCTAGCCGCCTGTTACGAGCTCAAGCGAAAGCCCGAGGAGTCCGCGAAGCTGGAGCAAGAGGTATTGGAGCGAAACTCGAAGCCGGGCGTGTTCTATTTCAATCTCGCCGATCCCCTGGAAAAACGCCGGCAATTCGATGTCGCGGAGAAGCATTACAAGAAGGCGATCGCGTGTGCGCCCCATCTCGCTGGCGCGTGGAACGGGCTTGGCATGCTGTACATGCGGATTGGCAAGGAGGACGAGGCGCGCGCCACCTTTGAAGAAGCGCGCAAGCTCGATCCGTTCCACGTGCGAGTCCTCAATTTTTCCAAGGTCCTCTCGCATCTTGAGCCGTACAAGCGGATCGAATCGGAACATTACGAGGTCATTTACCGCGAGGACAAGGACGCCTTGCTCGCCAGGTACATGTCCCAGTTCCTGGAGAAGAAGCACCCGGAACTGTGCAAGCGTTTCGGATTCGAAACGCCGGAAAGAACCAAGATCGAAATCATGGTCGATCACCAATGGTTCAGTGCCCGCGTCGTTGGTCTGCCGAGTATCGGCACGGTGGGTGCCTGCACGGGCAAGGTGGTCGCGATTGCTTCACCGCGCAGCCTGCGGACGCCGTACAATTGGGCGCGCGTGCTCACGCACGAGGTGACGCACATCATCACGCTACGGCAAACCGAATTCAACATTCCCCATTGGTACACGGAGGCACTCGCGGTCCTCTCGGAGGGGTATCCCCGATCCGCGGTTTGGAATCAGCTATTGGCGGAACGGGTCCCCAAACGGGATCTGTTCAATCTCGACACGGTCAACCACGCGTTCGTGCGGCCCAAGACGCCTCTCGATTGGCAAATGGCGTACTGTCAAAGCATGCTCTACGCGGAATACATGATGGCGAAGTTCGGAGACGACTCGCTCGCGAAACTGCTCGACGCCTATCGCGTGGGAATGGAGACGGACGACGCGGTCCCACGGGTTTTCGGCGTGTCGAAAGTGGAGTTCGAAAAAGGCTACCTTGAGTACCTGGACGGGATCGCCAAAACGATCGTGACGGGTCCGTCGAAAGCCGAGCGTTCCTTCGCGGAGGCGGAGCGCGCGTATCAAGAGGATCCGGACAATCCGGAACGCGCCGCGGAGCTTGCCGAGCACCATTTACAGCGAAAAAGTCCGGTTCGCGCGCGAGAATTGGCCGAGAAAGCGCTCGCCGCCGATCCGAAACAGCCCTTGGCGCTCTACGTCCTGGCGCGCATGGAATACGGCATCGGCAAGACGGACGAAGCGCTCAAGATACTTGAACCTGGTTTCGATCCCGCAAATCCGAACGAGCGTCTTCTGGACCTTCTCGCCGCCATTCGGATGCGTCAAAAGGATCCCGCCAAGGCCGCCGAGCTCTACGAAATCGGTCGGAAGGCTTTTCCCCTCGAAAACAAGTGGGTGGAAGGGTTGGCGCGCGTTTACCTTCAAACGAAGGAGGAGGGCAAACTTCGGCCGGTCCTCGAGACCCTCGCTCGAACTGATTCGGACAACATAAACGTGCGAAAGAAGCTACTGGAAATCACCTCGGCGGCCGAGGAGTGGCCGGCCGCCGAACAATGGGCATGGGAAGTGATCCATGTGGACGTCGCCGATCCGCTTGCCCATCGCGTGCTTGGTGACGTTGCCCTGACGCAGAAGAAATATCCGTTGGCAATCGAGGAATACCAAGTACACTTGTCCCTAGCGAGAAGCCAGGAGCCCGGCGTGCAAGTCAAGCTGGCGGAAGCACGTCTTGGCAACGGTGAAAAGGATAAGGCGAAAGAGATCCTTCGCGCGGTGCTGGAGGCCGATCCCCAACATGCGCGGGCGAAGGAATTGCTCGAGCAGGCGGAGGCTCCGTGACATCCACTTCTGGTAACGAGGATCTGACGCTCCGCGGATTGCAGGAATGCATCCGTACGATGTACGGCGAAAAGGATGTACGCCGGGGCCCCGAAGGAACGTTCCTTTGGTTGATGGAGGAAGTGGGCGAACTTGCCGCAGCCCTGCGGGAAAGCTCCCAGGAAGATCTTGCCGCGGAATTTGCCGATGTCCTCGCGTGGCTGGCAACTTTGGCGAATGTGATGAACGTTGACCTTGCCGCCGCCGTACACAAGAAGTACGGAACCGGCTGTCCGGGTTGCGGAGCACTCGTCTGTTCCTGTTCCGATTCCGAGAAACCGTGAGTACCTTCATGAACCATGCGACGGCGACGGCCGGTTTCGCCCCCAAGCGGTCCACCGGCGTTATGAGAATTCTGTTGTCGGCCTTTCTTGTCGCCGTTACCGGTGCCGGGGAAACCGCCGCCCAGGGACCCAAGCGGGACATCACGTCGATTCGAGTCGGATTTCAAGGGAGGTTCAAGCCGGGCTTTTGGGTTCCGATCGCCATCGAGATTACCGGCGAGGGACCCGCGCTGCGTGGCACGCTGGAGTTGAATACGCCCGATTCGGACGGCATCGACACCAGCCTGGTGCAAGAGGTTTTCGTCAACGTCAATGAGCGGACCACGATCCACCACTTCATCAAGTTGGGGAGCCCCATGTCCGAGATTGACGTGCAACTGCGCGACGAGAATGGGGAGGTTGTCGCCGGCCGGCGCTTGGAACTCGCGAACAACCTCGAAGCGGACAGCCTGCAGGGGGATCAGCGATTCATCCTTGCCCAAAATGCTCCTTCCGGAATCGGCGAGGCTGTTGCGGGAAACTCGGTGGTTGCGGAATCAGTGGTCGTGGTACAGAACCAGAACCCCCGCGACATGCCGACGCAATGGTTCGCCTACGGGGCGGTGAACAGTGTCGTGCTGTCGACCCGTGACGTGACGTTTTTCGATACATTCGACGCGCTTCGGGCTTCCGCGCTGCAGACATGGGTTCGCCAAGGGGGTCATCTGGTGGTCTCGGTGGCGAACAACTGGCAAGTGGTGCAATCGAGTTTCTTGCAGCCGATGTTACCCGCAAAGTTGACAGGAGTGGCCTCGGTTCGGGTGCCGGACGCCTTGGAAACGTACGCGAATGCCAAGGAGAGGTTTGACGCCGGGGAGGGCGGCCTGCCGGTGGCTCAATTGGCCGAGGTGCGCGGCCGAATCGACGTGGAGTCGGCGGGCAAGCCGATCGTCGTCACGGGTACTTACGGTCTTGGCAAGGTGACTCTTCTCGCCTTCGACGCCGACGCGGTTCCCTTCAGTCGTTGGCCCGGCCGGCAGGATTTCTGGATCAAACTCCTCGAGTTCCCTCGGGCCACGGGCGACGCCAGCCAACAACGCAATCAGCAATACGCCTACTACGGCGTCAATGAAATGGGAAGCGTCCTCAATTCCCGGTTGGAGGACTTTCCCGAGGTGACGGTCGTGCCTTTCGGATGGGTCGCCTTGCTGATTTTCGGCTATATCTTGCTGATCGGCCCGATCGACTATTTCGTTCTCAAGAAAGTGTTCGGTCGGCTCGAACTGACTTGGATCACGTTCCCCACGATCGTTGTCGGTGTCAGCCTGGCGGCGTATTTCGCCGCCCACTGGCTCAAGGGGGATGAACTCCGCGTCAACCAGGTCCAATTCGTCGACATCGATGTTCCCTCCGAGACGTTGCGCGGCAACGCCTTCACGGCCATTTTCAGTCCGCGCATCGCGCGCTATGCCATTGCTTATACGCCAGGGCTCGGGGCGGAGGGAACTTGGAGGATCTCGGCATGGGGAGGCAGTCCGCCGATCGTGTCGGGTCCTGGCTGGGGTTGCCCGAGTCGGCGTACCGAGGCGTGTACGGCGAGGGAAGCGTCTCTTTGCTCGAGCGCCGCGGGCTATTCGTACGTCGGGCCCGAGGCGTCCGGCGCTGGAGAACGTCCCCATCCAGGTCTGGTCCGTCAAGCGAATTTTCGAACCGGTGGCTGGCAAAAGCAGGCAGCGTGGTCGAGGCCGATCTCCGCGAAGGAGATCCTGATCGCGGGCACGATCACCAATAAACTGAAACATCGGCTGTACAATCTACTCGTGCTCCACGGCGATTTTGTTTATGTCGCTGACGCGTTGGACGCGAACGCGACCCTCGATCTCGAATCCATCAAGCCACGAACCGTTCGCGACTATTTCGGTACCCGAACTCTGGACGTGAGCAAATACCGTTACGGCTATGCAGTCGTGGAAGAAAATGCGAGTTCGGAACGATTGACGCTCGCCGAGGGCCTACTATTTTCGCGGCTTGCCAAGAAGACGACGGAGTCGTTCCCGAACCACTATCTGCACGACTTGGATCTCAGTGATCGGTTGGATCTTGGAAAAGTGGTTGTGTTCGCGTCCGTGGACGCTCCCGGCGGAAGATTCTGGCTGGACGCGCCTCCGACGACGGAAGGCGAACCGCCCGCGATCGACGGCAAGATCCGCTCCGAAACGTATCTGCGCCTCTTTCTCGACCTGAAAAAGGATCACCCATGATCGAGACACGCGATCTGACCAAGATGTATGGCGATCTCTACGCCCTCAATCGCCTGAACATGACGCTCGACAAGGGAGACGTCTACGGGTTTATCGGTCCCAATGGCGCGGGGAAGACGACGACCATGAGGATGTTGGCGACACTCCTCAACCCGACCTACGGCGAGGCGACGGTCTGTGGCTATTCGATCTATACCGGGGCGAAGGAGATCCGCCGATTAATCGGTTACATGCCGGACTTCTTTGGCGTCTACGACGACATGAAGGTCATCGAATACCTGGAGTTTTTCGCCGCTGCCTATCGAATCAAAGGGCACGCGCGCAAGAAGATTTGCGAGGACGTGCTGGAACTAGTGGATTTGACCTACAAGCGAGACGCTCTGGTTACCAGTTTGTCGCGCGGCATGACGCAACGTCTCGGCCTGGCGCGCGTGCTGCTGCATGATCCGCAAGTGCTCCTACTCGACGAACCGGCGAGCGGCCTGGATCCACGCGCGCGCATCGAGATTCGGGGATTGCTCAAAGAGCTTCGCAAGATGGGCAAAACCATTCTCGTTTCGAGCCACATCCTGCCGGAGTTGGCGGACATTTGCAATAAAATCGGCATTATCGAGCGAGGGGAACTCCTGGTGCACGGGGCGGTGTCCGACGTGATGAAAAGGGTTCGCAGCCACATCGCGCTGCAAATTAGCACCGGCGACCGCAACGGTGAAGCCTTTGAACTTCTCAAACGGCAGCCGAACATCGATGAAGTCGAACTCAAACCCGATTTCGTCGTTGTCCGCATCAATGACGCGAACGTCGACTACAGCTTCATTCCCACGCTGCTTTTGGAAAACGGATTTCGGCTTCGCCTTTTCCGCGAGGAGGAGCTAAGCCTCGAGGACGCTTTCATGGTTCTCACCAAGGGAATCACGAACTAACGTCGATCGCTTTACGGTTCGAGAGACGTGTGCGCATCGATGGCTTCATGCAGCTCGGCGAGCATTCTTTCTTCAAGTTTGGTGTCGCGGCCAAGCGAAATCCAGCCAGCCGGTGGCTTGATGGGGGAGGTCACGAGACTCTCCGTGATCGGCTCGATGCTCGAGATGAAGCTATCGCTGGTATAAGTGGAAAATGCCGGGCGCGGCAGGTTCTCGAGTTCCTTGTAGACTTCAATGGTGATGCCGAATCCGCCTGTGGGGCCAGGTTGAATCAATACGAATCCGCGGCGACGAATCGTTTGCAGCGTCGCCTCGAGTCGATCGTAAAAGCCCACCGCGTCCGGCTGCCAAGGTTCGAATAGCGTCGCGCTCGCCTGAGGCAACGTTTCAATCCGGCCGTCATACCGGTTCTCATACGCAATGTCGAAGTACTTTTCGACCACCTTGACCGTTTCGTCCCAGATGAAGTCATAGCTGGGATGCGCAACGGTGAGCGGATTGTCGGTGACTTTCATCATCGACCGGCAGCCGCTGAGCGCGACAATCAGCAGAATCAAGGGGACTCGACGATTTCGAGGCATCGGTTCTCCGCATTCCGCGCCGTCCGCAAAGCGCGCGCCCCATGCCATAGGCATGGACGATCCCAAGGCGCAGGCGGAAACAGCCGAGGCCGGCGAAACCCGCGATTGGGATGTTTTGCACTTCGTGGATGGACAGTTACGGACGCGTATCCCAAGTTCCTGAAATTGATGCAAGTCCAGTTTGACACGATTTTCTTCTGGGACTCGCTCCGGGCGGGAGCAGACGCCGATTGACAAATTGGCTGGAATCATCGGCACTTACGACCCGTCGATCGTCCGGATTGACGCGCGGTTCCCGAGCCGTGGGCAGGCGCTGGAAACCTGAAAAACGACGGATTTCTACACTTCGAGCGTCGGTGGAGGGGGTTCGGGCTGGTAGGTCGCGAAGCAGGAATCGGTCTCCCAGAGACGAACCTCGGTGACTGGAAAGCCATGCTGTCGGGTGAAGTCGAAGATGATCTTGGCTATGTTCTCCGCCGTCGGATTGCAGTCGACGACGAAGACCGGCTCTCCCATTTCCTTGAGCGTCGGCAAGATCGGATCGTTACGGTGCAGGATCATCCGGTGGTCCAGATTCTCGTCGATCCAGGTACTCACGACCCGCTTGATCTCGGAGAAGTCCATCACCATCCCAAGGGCGTCCAATTGATCCGCTTCGATCGTGATGATGGCCCGGCCGTTATGGCCGTGAAGATGTCGGCACTTGCCCGCGTAGTTGAGCAGGCGGTGACCGTAGCAGAACTTGATCTCTCGAGTGACACGAAACATGGCCCGCCTCTCGTTCTATCCAGGGAACAGGTTTATTATCGACTCGCCATCGGTGGTCCGATGGCTTTTGGGGGATGCGGTGGATTGGAAGGTCATGGCAAGGGGACGTGGCGGCATTAGAGTCCTCGCGCGTATATGCTGCGGCCGCCGTCCACGGGTAAACAGACGCCCGTGATGAAATCGTTCTCGATCAAGAAACGCACCGCGTGCGCTACATTACGTGGTGTCCCCTCCCGTTTCACCAAGGTCGCGTCAATGGCCTCCTTGCGCTCTTCGGCGGGCAGGTCGGGGGGTAGCATGACCGGACCGGGCAATATGCAGTTCACGCGAACGTGAGGATTCCGTTCCCCCAACTCGACGGCCAGATCGCGAGTCATGGTGGGAATCGCCCCTTTCGATGGAAAGTAAGCCGCATAGTCCCGATACGGCCGGGCAATGGCCCAATCGCCGATGGTGACGATCGCTCCCCCTTCCGGCTGGGTTACCATGACGAGCCCCGCGTGCTTCACGCACAAGAACGTCGAAAGCGCGTTTGCCTCCCATTGATCCTGAAGGTCGGCGGCGGTGGTTGCTTCCAAGGACTTTCGTTGCCAAACCGCCGCGGCGCACACGAGAACGTCCAGTCGGCCAAAGTGTGCCTTGGTCCGTTCGACAAGCCGAATGACATCGTCTTCCTTGCGAAGGTCCGCTCGAAAGGCTGCCGCTTCCACCTTTTGTCGAGTGAGATCGGCGACGGTCTCGTCCGCGGCTTGGGCCGATCGGAAATAATGGATTGCGATGCGGTATCCATGGGAGGCGAGATCGCGGGCGACGGCGTTGCCGACCCTTTCCTTGCCACTTCCGGTCACGAGTGCCACGGGTTGAATCACTCAAAGATCCTTTAAACTTATTGAACCGTATTCGCGGACGCGCGGACCACGTCGAAAAAGCGCGACGGCAGGCGTTGGTTTGCTTGCCGTAAGAGGGATTGTAGTCCGTTGCCTTCCATTAGCGCGCGGTGACGACGCGGATGCACTCGATGACGACGTCGCACAGCTGGTGAACGAGGTCCGCGGGTATTCCCGGTGCCGGCATCAGCACCACCACGTCACCGAGGGGGCGGACGATAACACCCCGTTTGCGCGCTTCGAGCGTGATCTGGTGTCCGCGTCGTTCCGTGTTCGGGTACCGCGATTTGCTTTCCCGGTCACGGACGAGTTCCACGCCACACATGACTCCTTTCTGCCGAATTTCTCCGACGTGGGGCGCGTCCGCGAGTTCCCGCAGTCGAGTTCTAAGGATGTCGGCATTGTTGCGAACATTCCCGAGCACATCGCGGCTTTCAAAAAGCTTTAGCGATGCCAGGGCGGCCGCGGCCCCGAGAGGATTGCCGGTGTAGGTGTGCCCGTGGAAGAAAGTTCGACCTTCCCAAGGGTCGCCGAGAAACGCTTCGTAGATCTCATTGGTGGCCAAAGTGGCGGCGAGGGGAAGATAACCCCCGGTGAGTCCCTTGGCAAGGCACAACAGATCCGGTGCCACCGATTCGTCATCACACGCGAACAGATTACCCGTGCGGCCAAAACCGACCGCAACTTCGTCCGCAATGAGTAGTATGCCGAGTTGACGCGTCAGCTCGCGGACGCGCCGGAGGTAGCCGGCGGGATGGACCAGAATTCCCGCAGCCCCCTGGACCAAGGGCTCGATGACCATGGCGGCGATTCGATCGCGATTCTCCACGAGCGTTCGTTCCAACTCCGCGTTGCAAAAGGCGAGATACGAATCGGAGGTGTGCCCGGCGGGGACCCGATAGGCGACCGGAGCAGGGATCTTGAGGGTGGGAAACAACAGCCGATGGTACACGCCGTGAAACAGCTCGACTCCCCCAACGCTGACGGCGCCGAGGGTATCACCATGGTACGCGTCGCCGAGCGAGATAAAGAGGTCTCGCGGCGCGGGCGTGTCTTTCCGCTGGCGGTGGTACTGGTAGGCGATCTTAATCGCTGCTTCCACCGCCGTCGCGCCGCTGTCGGAATAAAACACCTTGTCCAGGCCGCGCGGGGCGCGGCGAACCAATTGTTCCGCGAGCTGGATGGACGGAACATTGCCCAGCCCCAGGAGCGTGGAATGACCGACCTGATCCAGTTGATCCCGGATTGCCTGGTCGATCTCCGGGACACGGTGACCATGGACGTTGCACCAGAGTGAGGAAACGCCGTCGAGATAGCGTTTTCCCTCGGTGTCGATGAGGAAAAAGCCGTCTGCGGCCGCGATGATTGGTGGACATTCCGCGCGATAGGCTTGCATCGGAGAGAATGGATGCCAGACATGCGCGGAATCCCACTCGCGTAGTTGCTCGGTGGTCAAGCGATGTCTTCCCGCGTCCAGGAGCCATCGATCCAACGCCACGGCCGCCCCGCCGCGTTACGATTGCGCAGCTCCGGCGGAAGCCGGTCGTCTTTCACGTTGTCATAACTGTGCAACGCCGAGAATCGCCGAAGAGAAGCGGGGATTCCGACGGCGGTGAACCCCGGGTGTCCGGTGGCGGGATAGGGGCCACCATGATTCATACCTGCGGAAACCGCTACTCCCGTCGGCATTTTGTCGTTGATGAGTCGCCCGACTTTTTCTCGCAACACGGGCGCAATGGCACGATAAAGCTCGTCGTCCGCTCCTGCTTGATGAGCATAGATGGTACCGGTCAGATTCCCTTCCAAAGCGCGGCAGACGGCAATCAGTTGATCGCGGGACTCGGCGATCACGAAAAGTGACTCATTGCCAAACGCTTCCGTTTGGAACGCTTCGGGATGTTCGAGAAACGCCTTTCCGGTGGTCGCGAGCAGAGTGTTGGCGTGAGAGAAGCCCGTTCCCCCACCCCTCTGGCCGCCGACCAATACCCGGGCGCCCGCGTGGCGAAGTGAACCAATGCTCCTGGCGAGCGATTCTTCCACGTTGGGACCAAGTAGCGTGCCGATCGGCGCTGCGTGGAAGCGTGTCGTTATTGCCTCGACAAAACGGTCGGTCGCGGGGCACGCGATCAAGAGCACCAATCCGGGATTGGTGCAAAATTGCCCGGTCCCCATGAGGCAAGAGTTCTGGAACTCATCGGCGATGGCCGTGCCCCGCTCTTCGAGAGCTCCCGGCAGGAGAACAACGGGATTGATGCTGCTCAACTCCAGGTAGATCGGCTTGCCGGCCGCGTCCGCCGCCTGTTTGAGCACCAAACCGGCTTGCCTTGACCCCGTGTAGCCGGTCGCGCCGATCCAAGGATGGGAGACCAATTTCGCGCCGTCAGCGTGGCTCGTGCGGTAGAGCAACTGAATCGTTCCCGAGGGGAGAGAAGCGTCCGACGCCGCGTCATGGGCCAATTCCGCGAGAAGGCGCGTGGTACCTGGATGGGAAGTATTCGCCTTGGCGATGACGGGATTTCCCGCCGCGATCGCCGCGACGAAATCACCTCCCGCGACGCTATTGAACGCGAACGGGAAGTTGTTCGGGCCGAAGACGCACACCGGTCCGAGTGGCGCGTGCAGGCTGCGAATATTGAGTTTGGTGTCGATCGTGGGGAGCGCCCAGGATCCTTCGCGAACGGCGGCGGCCCCTTGCCGCAGCTGATTCGTCGTTCGGGGCAATTCCACGGAAGCCAGTCGAGGTTCCTTGGGAAGCGCCGACTCGGCATGTGCCATTTCCACCAGATGGGAGGCGTTTTCCTCGATTCGGCGCGCGAATCCTTCGAGGAAGTCCGCACGCCGTTCGCCAGGCGTGGCTCGAAGTCCTTCGAAAGCGCATGCGCTCGCCTGAATCATGCGGAGCACTTCGTCCCAGGGACTAATGGGATACTTCTCCGAGAGAAGTTCCTTCGTTCGGGGATTGATCGATTGAAAGGTCTCTTTCGCGGAGGATTCGATCCATTCACCCGCGAGCAGTATCTTTTCCATGATGATGGTTCCCGAGGTCTAACGTGTTCCGGCCGGCGGGTCGCCGTTTCTCGCCAACCAAGTCAATGGTCTCGGATGGCGAACATCCGAGTCAATGGTCTCGGATGGCGAACATCCGAGTCAGTGGTCTCGGATGGCGAACATCCGAGTCAGTGGTCTCGGATGGCGAACATCCGAGTCAGTGGTCTTGGATGGCGAACATCCGAGTCAGTGGTCTTGGATGGCGAACATCAAGTCAGCGACCTTGGATGGAGGCATGTTCCCAGACGCCAATGCCATCCGGCTGATATCGCAGGCGTTTTCCATTGTTGAGGAAACAATCAAACTCGCATGTTGCGTTTGTCTCGCGATCGAGCAGGAGTCGTCCCATCGTGGAACCGCCGAGCAGTTGGCTATACCCGGTATATGAAGTAGTCAATCGCGGATTGACCTCCACGATCCGATCGAAGGTTCCTTCGTCGTCCGGAGCGAGCACGAGATCGATCCCAATATACCCTCGAATGCCAGGCGTCGTCGAAAGAAGAAACTCGGCGAGCGCTCGAGCTCGGCGATGATGGGACAACGAGAGCGGCATCCGGCCACCCTTGTAATGGAGCCATCGAAAACCGTTGCTTCGACAATGTTCCTTGGGGCCGATTTCAATGGTGTCGATGATTTGTTCCGCCGCCGGCAGAATAACCGCCTGTCCGGTTGCTCGAACGACCATGGCGATGCTGGCGGGCAATCCCGGCCAGAACGGTTGGGAAATCAATTCACCCGAGTAATCCTGGCAACGAATTGCCGCCATCATCGCATTGACCTCGACGCGCGGCCCGATCACCGTGTGCGCCGATCCCGCGCCATATCGGGGCTTGACGACCAAGGGACCAACATTGTGCGGCAGGTCCGGAAGAATGGTCGACGGGATCGTCTTCGGGCCCAAGAGTTGCGCCGTTTCGATCTTGTCGGAAAACAGCTTGATCGTCGCGAGATCCGGACCGAGAAGAGTTCCCCCCGCGTTCAGTACCCACTGGACGACGTCGCCCAAAATGCCATCGGTTTCCGGTGCGATGACAAGCGAACCATCACACATCGACGCGATCTGCATGACGGCCTGGCGAAGCGTTGGATTCGCACGGAGCACATGGAGGCGAGGTAAGGCGGGACGCGGCTGGCCAGGATGCAGGCAACAGTAGAGGTCGACGTCTCCCAGGCTGGCGAGGTCCGAAAGCACGCTATGGAGCATGGCTCGACCTTCCCGCTCCAGCGAGTCCGCGCCTTGCGAGGAGGGGCTCGTGGCGCATAAATGTTCGTATACGAATATTTTCATGTTAGAACTTCCCGGAGATGCGGACCCCTCCATTATAACGAGGGAGCATTGGCGGAGCGAATGCGGGCGACGTCGGGACGTTCGACTTTAAAAGGGGAGTCTCGTTGCGCGTTATTGCAGTCCTCGACTTGATGAACGGCGAGGTGGTTCACGGCAAGGCGGGTAGACGGGAAACGTACCGACCCATCCAATCCGCGCTCTGCGAGGGCGCGGAACCGATCGCCATTGCCAAGGCACTGCGGAAGGAATTCGGTATCTCAGAGTTGTACGTCGCGGACCTGAACGCGATTGCCGGCGCGCCCCCCGCGCGAGAACTGTTTATCGCGCTCGCGGAGGACGGATTCTCGCTCACCGTGGACGCGGGCCTTCGGCACGTCCACGACCTAAGACGCTGGGGCGCCGAGGAAATCGGCACGATCGTGGCCGGATTGGAAACATTGGATGGTCCCGGCGTCCTCGCCGATCTACTGCTGCAAGTGAACCCGAGCCGACTCCTCTTTTCCCTGGATATGAAGGAAGGGGTTCCGTTGGGGAACCGCGTGGCCTGGGAGCATGGATCCGCGGAGGCGATCGTCGACATGGCCGTACGACGGGGTGTCGAGCGAATGCTCTTGTTGGACCTGGCGCGCGTGGGGATGGGGCAAGGATTGGGAACCGAAGGACTTGCTCGAATCGTTCGCGAGCGTTATCCGAAAACCGAACTGACCTTGGGGGGCGGTATCCGGCAACCCGCCGATCTCGCCATGCTTCCATCGATCGGCGTCGACGCCGTCCTGGTGGCCACGCTTCTTCATCGCGGCTGCATGTCCGGTGAGGATTTGCGTTCGATCCTTGACGCACTACATGTCCCTAACGCTGAGCATCCGTAGATGTCAAGGTTGCTTGAATCCGCCGTCAAGATTCAATTGCACCTTCCCCTGGCTTGGCTATACTGACCGTCGTATCGGAACCTAGCGCCCACGATCTCGTTGACTGCTGGAATTCCGATTCGGTTGGTGGAACGGCATGAGCTTTTTGGCCTATCGAACTGGTCAATGCGCTTGGCGTTCGAGAAAACGGGTGTCGCCTACCAAATTGGCAAGGCCGAGCAAAGGAAGAGCCAGGCAGTAAAGCCGAGGTTGGCTAACGGGAGGTCCGAGCAAATCGCGAAGGCCCCGGCTGCTTCTTTTCCAAATGGCATCAGAAATGGATCGACCCGTTCCAGGAATCGGAAGGGATGCTGGAAAATCGCGGCCGACGCGACGAATTCCTAGGAAGTAAGGAGCCTCCATGCCGGACGCGCGGATTGACGTCAAAAACCTGGATCTCCGTGAAGTGTTTCCTTGGGTCCATCTATTTCGCGGGTTCCGCATCGCGCTAGATCCGAAGAAGATCTTGCTCGGTGCCTTGGGGGCATTTCTCATGTCCGCGGGATGGTGGTTGGTCGCGCGCATGGTTCAGGAAGAAACGCTACCTGAAAGTCCCCCGGTTGTTGAAGGCAAAGCGGATTCCGCGACCGACGAAGAAATCGAAGAATACCGCCTGCGCGCCCTGCGTTTCGCGGCACTCGAGGATGCCCGTCGATTTCCGTGGCAGGCGCCGCCAAACGGTTCTCCGGACGTCTTTCGATCCCCGTTTGCGGAGCCGGGCAACGTAGGCGAACTCTCTTCCCTTTTTCTGATTCTCGAACCGCTCAAGCGGCTGGTTTTCCCCGTCAAGTTGATGTTTCAGAGCACCTCGGCAACGATAGTTGGAATGGCGCTCACGGCATGGACCTTGCTCGTGTGGGCATTATTCGGCGGAGCCATCACGCGTATCGCGGCGGTCCAAATTGCTCGCGAAGGACAGGTCGGCTTTTTCGACGCGATCCGTTTCGTTCTCGGCCGGTACATGAGTTACGTCGGCGCGCCGATCCTCCCTTTTCTCGGCGTCGTCATCGTCGTCGCGCTCTGTCTTTTGGGTGGACTATTGACCTGGATTCCTTTCCTTGACGTCCTGATGGGGGTTCTTTGGATCCTCCCCCTGCTTGCTGGGTTGATCATGGCCTTGGCTTTGCTCGGGTTGGCGCTTGGTTGGCCTTTGATGTACTCGGCCATCAGCACCGAAGCGACGGAAAGCTTTGATTCCCTCAGCCGTTCCTACAGCTATGTTCTCGAACGGCCGTGGCATTACCTCTTTTACGCCATCGTGGCGCTGGTGTATGGCGGCGTGCTCACGACGTTGGCGGTAACCGTTGGCTATCTTGTCATCGACCTGTCGCAGTATGCGGTTTCCTGGGGCGGGGGTAGCGTCAATCTGCAGATGCTCTATTCGTACGTACCGGTTGCCGGCGGATGGCGTGCCGACTTCGGACCCGCCGCAGGTATGTCGGAGCCGACCGGAACGACCTACGTGACCGCCATTCTGGTCGGCATTTGGACGCACGTCGTGTTCCTGGCAATCGTCGGCTTCACCTACAGCTACTTTTGGTCCGCCGCCACGATCATCTATTTCCTGCTCCGCCAGGACGTCGATGAAACGGAGTTTGAAGAGGTGTTTCTTGACGAGGTCGAGGAAGAACCTTTCCCCACCGTCAATCCGACACTCTCAAGCGTGTCCGCGGCGCCTCCCCCCGCGAAGGGAAGCGGCGGATTCTCGCTTCCGATCATCGATCCGCCCAAATAACCGCTCTTGGGCATTTGAGGGGGCTTGGTTGGCGCACGTCGAACCAAAGCAGTTTGTCACCGCCGTTTCCCCGTTCGTACATTGGTGGTAGGCGCGTGGGAACACAGCCCCAAGGGGACGTGTTTCTCACGCGGAACTACCTTGCGGGAAAGATTGGCGAAGGCGGACCCGCTAACGGCAACGCCGAAGCGAACGGCTCTAGGCAGGTTCCGCCAGGCAATCGGACCGGTTGAATCCCTATTTGGGGATGCTCAATCGGGCCTTAGACTTTCATTCAAGGAGGAGTGTCCGCCATGGCACGCCGGGACCGAAGGTCGTCACCCACGGACGAGAACGCGCCGACGCACGAACTTCCCATTCGAGTTCGGTACGCGGAGACCGATCAGATGGGGATCGTTCATCATTCCAACTATTTCGTTTATTTCGAGATGGGTCGCACGGAGATGCTCCGGTCGACGGGGCTGGATTACCGTTCGATTGAGGAGAAGGGTTTCTATCTGGTGATCGCGAAGATCAGTTGCAGCTTCCGCTCACCCGCTCGTTACGACGACCACCTAACGCTGCGCACGACGCTTCATCGAGTCACGCCAGTGCGCATTGAACACCGCTACACCTTACTCAGAGATGGCCAGATCCTCGCCGAGGGGGAATCAACTCTGGCGTGCATCGACAAGGACGGGTGCCTGCAGGCCCTCCCCCCCGAACTCGGGCCGACTGACTGATACCACGGCCCCGGCCTGCTTGTTCGCTGCCATCACGCAGAGGGGTGGTAGATTGAAAAAGGTGCGGCTGACCTTCATGTCCTCGAAGACTTCACCCACGAAACGTCGGACGTGAAACGAGTATTGATAGACGAGAAACGTTCCGCCCGGCCGGAGCGCCTCGTGCGTGCAGCGGATAATGTCGCGTTTCAGAGGCTCGGGGAGGAACGAAAACGGAATGCCGGACAACACGTAGTCCGCGTGATCCAGCCCTTGCTTTTGAAGAATCTTGAGCACGTTCCGCGCGTCGTTATTGGAGACGATCAGTTTTGGGGTTCGTTGTTTCCGTCGCTGCGCGAACCTGCGGAGCTGACGCGCGAACTTAAAGTTCAATTCGATGGCGATAATGGTCGAGCCGGGGTGCAATCGCTTCAGCAGGTGGCGGGTGAATGCTCCGGTACCTGGACCGTACTCGACGACCACGACCGGGCGATCGCAATCGATCTTCCGGCAAATATGCCGGACGGACGCGAACGTCGTTGGCACGAGCGCGCCGACATTCTTGTCTCGCATGGCTGCTGAAATGAAGCTGAGATGTTCCATCGAACTTGCCCAATTCTACTCACGCACGAGTTTTTTGCCCGGGGAACGCCACGCATGATTCCATCAGATTTTGGCTCCCGGTACAACTATTATCATTGTGAATCTGGTCGCGGAGACAAGAACCGCAGGGAGCGAACAATTCGCTCGATGTCGCTGGCGAGGCGGGTGGCCTGATCCGATTCCACCCGGCCGGCCATGGTCGCGCCGCGCGAACCCCTCTGAACTACCCAATAATCGAGGACGATGGGGTTCCGTTCGAGCGTCGTGGCGAACTGAAAATGTCCGACGCGGCCGGCCGCGGATACCGCTTCCTGCGGTGGTCGAACGGTCGAATAGGGGTGACGGTTCGAAGTGAGGTAACGGTTCACCTCGTCCGCGTATTCGACCGTCGTTGGTGTCTTTCCCTCGGGCTCGGGATGCAAGACCAAGGAATTGTTCCCCAGCGAAAGGAGCACGTCCCGCTCTCCGGTTCGTCGCACGTTCCAGGCACGCGGAAACACGAACGAGAGCATGAGTTCCGGGTCGGACCAGGTGAGCATCAGCAATTCGTCCGTCGGTTCCTTGGGCAATTGGGCAAGCGCGGCGGGCGTGAATTCCTGGTCATTCGCTACGGCCGCGACCGTCAATTCCATACTCCACCGATACGCTTCTTTCGGTTGACCGTTCACACCAAGGATTTCGCGAACGCCGGTCGTCGCGGACGGACTGGATGCGCGCGTGGGCTTCGACGTCGAGTGCCAGCGGCCGCCGTCAATCCGATTGCCCTGCCATCAGCGCAGGCCCGGACAACTACGCCAGTAATGGCCACCTGTCGAATCGATTTCGCCCTGACCATTTGCACGCCGAGGTCGGAACATTCCAAGCCACCGCTTTCAATATCTGAAAGTCCCGCGAGTTCGGCGGCCGCTTCGCGGCCGGCGTTCCAGGGCTTTTGCAGATCCGGCGAGCGCGAAACCTTGCACGCCGGGATCCAAGCATGGGCCGCGATGAAGTCGACGTCGTCGCCGGGCAAAGGGGAGCGGGCGATCCCGGCGAGTTCTTCCCACGTCTGCGGTCCACGATGACTTGACGTGGCGGTTCCCAAAGACGTCGGCCTGGGAAGCGCGTTGAGAAGATTGCGCGTTGATATCGTAGACGCGAAAATTCGATCGACCCGTCCTGCTTGATTTCGCCAGGGAATGGGACACTCCCGAAATGAGACACTCAGCGTGCGAAAATGCCGGGCGGCGCCTCCCGTGGAAGCCGGAGCGGAGGCAATGGTTCCGGACGCCGATTTGATTGTCGAACGAATCGTGGCCCGGTAGGCCGCTCGTTCCCTTCCGCCTTAGCCAATCAATCCAGGCGAGTGCCGGCGGCACTGCAGCTCAGCAAGGAAAGGACGTAGGATTTGCCAGTTTGCATGTCGATTGCCTCGAGAGAAAGGTCCGGCTTGGTAGACCTTCAGTCCGACGGGACAACGGATATACCCGCCCGTCTAGGTTTCAAGCGTTCTCTCGGCGGATCGGCCTGGCGCGGCCGAGTGAGAATCTGTGCGGGTCGAGAAAAGGGAAGTTTTCCGGATTTATTAAAGTTCTCGATTGAGTTCTCGTTGAAACCGCCGGCTAATGAAAGATGACAAGGTTGTCCATCGGAGAAGATCGACGTAGAGAAAGTCCGATGCCATGGAGGCGTCGCGGCATTTGTGCGTGGATGTGATAGGATACCATCGAGTCTGCAAGGACGATTGTCAGCCGTGGGGTTTGCATGCGTCATTTCGATTTGATCGTCATTGGAACGGGGCCTGCGGGACAGAAGGCGGCGATCCAAGCGGCCAAGCTGGGAAAACAGGTTGCCATTGTCGAAAAGAACGAGGTGGTCGGCGGTGTTTGCCTGCACACCGGAACCATCCCCTCCAAGGCGCTTCGCGAAGCCGTGCTCGAACTTACCGGACGGCGTTCCCAGGCCGGATTCGATCGCATGCTCCGCAAGGTCACCATCGATGACCTGGTGTTCTGGAGCAACCGGGTCATTCGGACCGAAATGGAAGTGATTCGCAATCAGATGTATCGCAACGGGGTGGAGTTGCTATACGGCGTCGCGTCCTTCGATGGCGATTCTCACCGGATTGAAATCACCCGACAACATAGTGACGAAAAGCTCACGGCGGATCACTTCGTGATCGCCACCGGTACGCAGCCCTGCCGGCATCCCGACCTTCCCTACGATGACGTGGACGTCGTCGATTCCGACGGCATTCTCAAACTTGGTGGGCTGCCCCGATCGATGATCATTGTCGGTGGCGGCGTAATCGGCACGGAGTACGCCTGCATCCTCGCGTTACTCGGCGTGCGGCTCACCCTCGTCGAAGCGCGCGACACCTTGCTTGAATTCGCCGACCGCGAGATCGTCGAGGCTCTCCAGTATCACATGCGTCAAATCGGAATTACCCTCCGGCTGGGTGAAAGCGTCGAGAAGGTCGAGATCCTGGACGGGGGGAGTGTTCCGGGGACCCGCAAGGGAATCGTCCGCGCGACGCTGCAGAGCGGCAAGCACCTCAAGGCCGATACGCTCATGTACTGCATCGGCCGCCAGGGCGCGACGCGAGCCTTGGGCCTGGACGGTATTGGAGTCGCCATCGATAGTCGGGGAAGGATCAAGGTCAACGAGCATTACCAAAGCGAAATTCCGCATATCTATGCCGTGGGAGACGTGATAGGATTCCCCGCCTTGGCGAGCACCGCCATGGAGCAAGGGAGACTTGCCGCCTGCCACATGTTCGGCGCCCCCACGCATTCGATGCCCGAACTTTTTCCCTACGGCATCTATTCGATCCCGGAAATCTCGATGGTGGGGAGGAACGAAAAGCAACTCACCGATGAGGGAATACCTTACGAAGCCGGCATCGCCCGCTACAAGGAGATCGCGCGTGGCCAACTGCTTGGCGACGAGATCGGCATGCTGAAGCTTTTAGTCCACCAGGACACGAGGGAACTTTTGGGGGTCCACAGCATCGGGACCGGCGCGACCGAATTGATTCACATCGGCCAGGCCTGCATGGCGCTCGGGGGGACGGTCGATTTCTTCATCAACAACGTTTTCAATTACCCCACGCTCGCCGAGGCCTACAAAATCGCCGCGCTTAACGCGAGCAATCGATTGGCGTTCGGCTAGGAACGCCGCTCAATCCACCGCCGACAATGCTCGATGTTCAATCCTACAGGTCGGCACGTCGACCAAGGGGGGATCGGGTTTTTGTGCCTCGTGGAGCGACCTCAAGTAAACGATGTCGCGGGGAAACATGAGATCGAGTGTCCAATCCATGGCGACGCGCAACTTGCGCTCCAGGCCCGGAAGCTTGAGGAGATAAATCGAACGCCACAACCACCAGGCAAGGAAGCCGGAAAACTTCAAGCCAAACACCTCCGCGACCGCGCACCGGCGGCCGAGCCCCGCGAGCAGTCCCTGGGAGCGATGAACAAACTCGCAGGTCGTTTTTCCCTCGATCGCTGCGACGAGATTGTCTCCCAAACATCGACCCTGACGAATCGCGAATTGCGCCGTCGGCGGACAAAGTTTTCCCGTCAGGACATCCGGGATCGCGGCGCTGTCGCCAATTGCCCAGAAACCCGGATATCCGTTCACCGCCATCGTGGCGTCCACTTGGATTTTTCCCTGCGGCGTGCGGGGCAGGTCCAGACGGCTTAGAATCGGATGGGGAGCGACTCCCGCGGCCCAGATGAAGGTTCCGCAAGGGATCTCTTCCCCCGTGGTCAGCCGGACCGTTGACGACGAGCATCCCGCCACCTTCGTACCCAACCGAACTTCGATCCCTTTTTTCCGCAACACATCGCATGCATATGTCGAAAGTGACGCGCTAACCTCGGGCAGAATCCTGTCGCCCGAGTGCACGAGCATGACGCGGATATCGTCCGGGCGAACGTTGGGATAGTACTTCCCCGAGCCGCGCACAAAATCGTTGAGTTCCGCAACCGTCTCGACGCCGGCAAAACCGCCGCCAGCGACGACGAAGGTAACAAGTTCACGACGTCTACCAACATCGCTTGTCAGGTCGGCGTGTTCCAACTTGTCGACCAAGTGCGCGTGCAAGGCGGCGGCGTCCGCAAGGCTCTTGATCGTCCGGGCGTACTCCCTGACTCCCGGCGTACCAAAAAAAGTTGAGACCGAGCCCATCGCGAAAACGAGGTGGTCGAAGGGAACGGTGAATTGTCCGCATTTTCCGCAATGGCGAGCGAGAACCGACTTGCGCTCGAGGTCGACCCCCAGCACCTCAGCCTGGCGGACATGCGTCTTACGAAGCAACGCTCTCAACGGAAAGACAATATGCTTAGGTTGAATCGAGCCGGAAGGCACCTCGGGCAAAAGAGGCGTGAAGGTAAAAAAGTTTTCGCTGTCCAACAACGTGACATCGAGACCGCGCGTTCGTTTCATCCGTTGTTCCAGTCGCAGGGCGACGTGGACGCCGGCAAAACCTCCGCCAAGGATGACGATGCGCGTCGGCTGATTCATGGATTTTTCCCCCGCGTGCAGAAGACCGTTTTTCGAAACTTGGCGGTCCGTCCTGAGAGGGGCCGCGTTGGATTGGATGCACCGCTCCATGCGGGGTTACAACGAATTGACAACACCAGAACGAATTCTGTCGGCCAATTGAGGCTAGCCATTCTCCAGTCTTTTCGAATCCCGGGATCCTTGGCGTTGGTCTTGCCGTGATAAAAACGCCGCTTTACAAACGAATCCCGCTGCAATCCTTGGTAGATCGAACGAGAAATACCGACAGAACTCGAGCGGGCCGATTTACCAGCCGTCGCCGATTTCCATTCCATTCCGCCTTTTTTCTGTAACCACGGGCTGCGTCGCGCATCTGAGAAGGTGTCGTTCGGGCAACCTTCGGCTCACGAATCCAGAATGCGAACTCCGGTGATGTCGCGGCCGGGATTCAAGCCACGAACCGTTGCCCATGGAGTCACCTCATTTTTCGGAGAGTATCTCATGAAACGTTCTTTGATTTCGATTCTGTCTACGGGGCTTTTCCTCGTGGCCTGTTTCTCGCTGTCGGGATGCGGCCAGTCGGGAAATGACACGGGCAAAATGGGCACCGGCGAACACAAGATGTCCGACATGGAAAAGATGGGCGATGGAAAGATGGGCGATGGAAAGATGGAAGAGGGAAAGATGGGTGACGGCAAAATGGAAGAAGGAAAGATGTAGGCCGTCTCGCGTTGTTGGGCTTCTTCGCCGCTCAGAATCGTCGAGCGGCGAAGCCACAGCAAACGCGTCCACTCCCCCTGGGAGAGGAAAGGTTCTTTGTTCGCGTGGAATGCCCGCGCATGTTTTGTCGTGCAAGAACGAAGCTCCTCGCCCCAATCCTCTTCCGCGGGGACTTCTTCACGGCTACTCCTTATTTTTCTGATGCTCAATGGAATCGGGCAGGTTCGTTTCCTGACAACCTGCCCCGCACCCATTCACAGTTCGGGAGACTCAAGCGATGCAGCGGTTGGAGCACAAGCATCCGCGGCCTGTTCGATGGATGCATTGGTTCAATGTCGTTTTGCTCAGCGGCATGATCTGGAGCGGCTTGCTCATCTACTGGGCGAATGACGTCTACACCATCGAAATTGGGGGCAATACGCTCTTCCATTTCTTCCCCGATTGGTTTTACCGCGTGTTCAGTTTGCGAGCGCGGCTGGCCGAGGGAATGGCGTGGCACTTCTTCTTCATGTGGGGTTTTGCCCTCAACGGTCTGGCTTACGTGGCGTATACGTTCCTTTCGGGAGAATGGCGTTATCTGGTCCCGAATCGCCAATCGTTCCGCGAGGCATGGCGAGTAATGCTGCATGATTTGCACCTGAGCAAGGTGGAGCCGCCAAAACGAAAATTCAATGGCGCGCAGCAATTCGCGTATACCGGCGTGATCTTGATGGGCGCGGTCGTTGCTGACCGGTCTGGCGATCTACAAGCCGGTCAATTCCATTGGCTGACGATGCTTTTCGGCGGGTATCCAACGGCGCGGTTCGCGCATTTTGCACCTCACTATCGGCTACGTCCTTTTCTTTCTGGTGCACATCTCACGGGTCATCCGTGCCGGTTGGAACAACTTTCGCGCGATGATCTGCGGCTATGAACTCGTCGAGTCGTCGGAGGTTCCCCATGCTTGAGACACATAAGTCGGAATCGACCATGGAATTACGAAACAGTGACGCGGCTGAAGTATCGGCGTCGATCGTTGCGCGGGACGAACTTCGGCGACGGACGCGGCGGAGCATGACGACGGGGGCTGCCGCCGCCGCGGTGGGGGCCGTGGGGCTCTGGTGGATCAAATCAGCGGCGGAGGGGCATTCCTGGCCGCTCCGTCGCACGCTCGAGTTCAATGAACGGATCGCGAAGGCATATTTCAGTCCCGAGCGATTGGCGCTGACTTTGATCCCGCCCGCGCCCATGGAGCCGCGCGTCAATGGAATGCTAGGCTTGCGATCGCCTCTCGATATCGGCGCTTGGCGGCTTGATGTCGCCAGTGGGGACGAGATTCCGATCCTCGAGCGTTCCTTGACCATGGCAGCGATTCAAACGCTACCCCGGTATCAGATGGTGACCGAATTCAAATGCGTCGAGGGCTGGAGCCAGATTGTCCAGTGGGCTGGCGCTCGACTCAGCGATTTCCTCAACCGATTTGGACGAGAGACCCCCTACGTGGCGTTGGCGACGCCGGATCGGCAATACTACGTCGGGATTGACCGCCAAAGCGCGCTGCACTCGCAGTCACTGCTTGCCTACGAGATGAACGGCGCCCCGTTGACGACGGGGCATGGCGCCCCGCTTCGCCTCGTTTGCCCTCTGAAATATGGCGTCAAGTCGATCAAGCGGATCGGCATGATTCATTGCACGAATCGCCGACCCGCGGACTATTGGGCCGAACGTGGCTATGACTGGTATCTGGGACACTGAAAATTCCCGCGGACCGGCATTCCTTTCTCGAGCGACAATAGTCTCCAGCACGGAGCCGTAAATGCGTGCGCCTCCGATGTGTCATTCTCCATTTCCCGCTGCGACTGCGGTATCCAGACCGTATACTAGAGTTGCGGGTCCCGCTTCGAGAGAGTCATCGGAGAGAAATGGAGAAAAGTTTTGGGTATGCAGGCGTTTTACACCGGTGCTTCCGGTTTGGTGAGTCAAAGCCAAAGCCTCGACATCACGGCGAATAACCTCGCGAACGCGCAAACGACCGGATTCAAAACCAGTCGGGCTAATTTTCAGGACCTGCTCTACAGTTCGTTGTCCAATGGCGGAATCGGAAGCTCCGGCGGGCCGGGTCTCGGTGTATCGTTTGGCGGCGGAGCCGGCATTTCGAGCACGCAACTTGATTTTGAACAAGGGCCCCTTCAATCCACCGGCGAAAACTATGACCTGGCGATTCGCGGGAACGGATTCTTCGCGGTCTCGGATCTCGAGGGAAACCGTTTTTTCACGCGGGCCGGCAACTTTACGCTCAATGCCGACGGGATGTTGACGCTACCAGCGTCCAGCGGAGGACTCCTTCTCGAACCGCCCATCCAGATTCCCGACGGGACGGCAGACGTGGTGATCGGCGCGGACGGCACGGTAACGGCAGACGGCGTGAACGTGGGGCAAATCATCGCCGTCGGATTCGTCAATCCGGAAGGTCTGCAACAAATAGGGGACAATCTATTCGCGGATACCGGCGCCTCCGGATCTCCCCAGGTGGGACGGTTCGGTCAGGACGGTTTCGGCACGCTCGCTCAGGGGTTCCTGGAAGGATCGAATGTCGACACCGTGGAACAAATCATCAATCTCATCACGACGCAGCAGTTCTTTTCACTCGATGCGCAATCGGTCCAGGCCGCGAACCAGGAACTCCAAACGGTGCTGGATCTGTTTGCTTAGCGTTTAATCCTCGTCCTCCTCTTGATCGGGGTGGAGGGGATCCTCTTGATCGAAGAAGAAATCCGCCAGACCTGCGGGCAAGATCTGGCTTCCCAAGGTTCGTCGCCGTTGATCCGCCAGACGGTCCAGATCGAGTGCTTCGTCTCCCAGGACCGCTAACAAGGCTTCGCGCCAAACGTGGTCTTTTCCCAGCGGGTGATTGGGATTCTGCGCCAAACGCTTGAGGGCGTATTGCAGCACGTGAATCCCGTCGCGCGGCGAGAATTGCAAACGCAGGTCATGACTCCGCTGCAAAAACTGCACTGTCAGTCCAAGCAATTCGTCTTCCGCGAACGGTAGGTGGTATTTGAGAATCGCCAATTCGTCCCCGCGGTTGGGAAAGCCGAGGCGCAGCGTCGGTTGCAGCCGGGACAAGATGTAGTCGGGGATCTCATACGTCGATTCATCTTCGTTCATGGTGACGCAGCAGCGGAATTCTCGGTGAGCGGGAATCGTGATGCCGGCAATGATCGACTCGACGTACCTGCGGTGATCGAGAAGCGGCGCGAGCGAGGCCCAACTCTTCTCGTTCATCCGGTTTCCTTCGTCGAGGACGCAAATCCCTCCCTGAAGCATTGCGGAGACGAGTGGGGACGCATGATAACTGATCTTTCCTGCCTCGGAAAGGACGGGAGTGATCAGGAGATCTTCCGGGCGGGTATCCGCCGTGCATTGAAAGATGAAGAGGTCTTGATTTCGAATGCGGGCCGCCGCCATGGCCAAGGTTGTTTTGCCAATGCCGGGTTGGCCCGTCACGCGAGGCGACAAGGGATAGTCCTCCTCCGCGACCACAAGCCAGCAGGCGAGCAGTTGGCTCAGGATCTCATCTTGGCCGATCCATTGTTGTTTCGTTTGGTCCGGCGGGGAGAGCGTCAAGGTGACGTCGGCCACTTTCATCGTCTTATGGTGAGCATCGGACATCGTCGTTGGTTCCTCGCAAGACCGGTGGAATGTCCACTGAGTGTATCCGTTTAATGAGCATCAGAAAAGTAATGTCGTAATGCCCGGTCAGGTCGCCTGGAGAGCTTGAACCAAAAGCGCACTGGGCCTCGGCATTGCTTTTCTGCGCGGCGGTAGGAGCCGATTTTTCCCCCTGGCTATTCAAGAACGCGGTCTTAGGGGGGAAAAGCTCGTCGGCGTGGCGGCTTGGAACCTTATCGCTCACCGCCGGATTTTGCGTCCGCGGCAAGCGTTTTCCAGATGGCAGGTTCTACGGTCCATTGCCATCGACCGTTGGTTCTGCAAACTCGTACCGGACAGCCAAATCCTTCCGTGAGCAAGGACTCCTGGAGCACTTCTTCCGCTGGGCCCTTGGCCAGAACATTGCCATTCTTGAGGAGGAGGATCGAATCGGTGTTCGGCGAAAGTTCCTCAAGATGGTGCGTCACGGTGAGGATGGTGAGCCAAGGCTGCCTCTTTTTGAGCAGATCGACGGTGGCGAGCATGGTTTCGCGGCCGAGTAGATCGAGTCCCGCAGTCGGCTCGTCGAGGATCAGGAGTTTTGGTTGATGTACCAAGGCGCGCGCGAGGAGCGTTCGCCTCGACTCCCCCGTGGATAGGGTGCGGTATTTTTGGTTTGCATGACCGAGGAGGCCAACATCTGCGAGCAGTTTCTTGGCGAGGGCGACATCGGCGGGAGTCGGGTGATCGAAATCGAGGCACAAATTCCCGAATACGCCGGTGAGGACCACTTCGAGCACGGTCAGGCGGTGGTCGGGAGAGAAGGGGCTTCCGGGGTCCACGATGCCAATTTCTTTACGCAGGGCGTGCAGATCGATCTCTCCCAGTTGGCTGCCGAGCACCTCCACGGTCCCGACGGTGGGAAAATGGTAACCGGTGATCAATCGCAACAAAGTGCTTTTACCACTACCGTTATGGCCGAGAATGGCGGCGGATTCGCCTCGGGAAATGGCCCAATGGATGTCGCGGAGGATTTCCTGTCCCTCGGTAATGAACCCGACTCCACGAAGGTCAATGGCATGCATGGGGTTATGTCCTTGGCGGGGAATTGGTGGACGGAAAGGCATCGGAGGTCCGTTCCACGCTCGATCTCGAAGTAATATCCTTGCCCGCTTTCCCCTTGAGGCGGTGCGCCTGGTACCTATAATCTGCCGACTGAGGGAGGGCCTTTCGCGCCACGCGGCCCGAGGGGATTCTACGGACCTGTCAGCAACCCATCGAGGTGATCCGGATGGTTTTTGAAGTCTTTCGCAGTCGTCAGAAGGAAATGCTCGTCGCTCTGACGCTGCTTGCCATGTTCGCGTTTGTCTTCGCGGGCGTGCTCGATCGTTTCACCAACCGGGAATTGAGCGGAGATGACACCGTTATCGCCACCGCGTGGGGCAAGGACATCACAGCCCGGCAGGTCATGCGGATGCAGCAAGACCGTATGTACGCCAATACATTCATCGCCAAGGCGCGATCCTGGTTGGCGCTCCCCGATATCGGCCCGCAATTTGACAGTTCCGTCAACGGCGCGATTGAAGGGATCGTCATCCTCGGCAAGGCCGAACGAATGGGCTTGTCCGTCAATAACGAAATGGTGACGCAGTACATCAACGCGATCACCGAGGACAAACTGAGCAAAGCGGACTTCTTCAGCGTTCTCAGCGGCACGAGCAAGACCGGCAAACGAGATGAATCTCCTTTGTCCATCAGCGAATTGGACCTGTACCAGATTCTCGGCCAGGAGATCATGATCCTCTACGCCGTCGGCACCGACTCCACCCGTGATTTTGGACACACCCTACGATCTCTGGGCGGATCGTGAAGCTCGACTTACAAGGTGCAACTCGAAGTCGTCAAGATTCCCGTCGAGAAGTTCACGACGCAAGTGGGGAACCGACCGAGGAGCAACTCAAGAAGCCTACGATCAGTACAAAGACATTGTCGGAGTTCCGAGCGGGGAATCATTGGATTCGAAGAGCCTGCGAAGGCGAGTGCCCAGTACCTCGTGGCGAAGGTGGATCAGTATTTCGACAAGGTGAAGGTGACCGAAGAGGAAGTCAAAAAGTACTACGACGAACATCCCGAGGAGTTCCAGGAAGAACCCCCGGCCGCTCCACAGGAACCGGAATCGAAAGCGGCGATTCCGGCCCCGCCGGAGGAAAAAGAGCTCCGAGGTCCCTGTCCCTCCGCCGGATACGCCGAAAGAAAACAAGGAGGCCCCCACGAAGAATGAGGGGGACGCCGCCAAGAAGGCAGAAGAGCCCAAAGCCGAGGAGCCCGCGAAGGAAGAGCCCAAAGCGGAGTCTCCTGCTCCCGCCGAGCCGAAGGCGGAAACGCCAGATACTCCAAAGGCCGAAGAGAAACCGCAAACGAACGGCGTGATTCGCGCTCTCCTTACCAGCGTGATAGGTACCTCCTTGTTCGCGGAAGAGGAGAAAAAAGAAGAGGCCCCCGCGGCCAAAGAGGAAGCCAAGCAAGAGGCTCCCGTGGCGGACGAAAAGCCCGTGGAGGAAAAACCTGCGGAAGCTAAGCCGGAAACCGCGAAGGAAGAAGCAAAGGAGCAGACTCCACCCATCGCTCCTCCTCCGCCCCCCGCGCCGAAGACCAAACCATTCGAAGCGGTCCGCGGCGACATCGAAAAGAGGCTCAAGGAAAAGAAAGCCGCGGAGCTGGTCCTTGCGGACTTCCGCGGCATCGTCAATGGCCCGATGAACGCCTATCTCGATAGCTACTTGGAGGCGAGAAACCGCTTCCGAGATTCTCAGGGAAAGGCGGAATCCAAGGACAAGCCGGCCTTTGAACCTCCTCCGCTTCCCGATTTGGCGAAAGTCGCTGCCGAAAAAGGTTTCGAAATCAAAGAGACGGGCATGGTCAACGCCGAAGAGGCCGCCAAGGTACCCGGGATCGGTGAATCGGTACGGCTCCAACGGGACGACGCCTTCGAACAGCCACTCGCTTTTCCCGTCCTGCTTTTCGACCAGCCGGAGTTCCGTGGTCGAATCGCCCAAAATGCCGCGACCAAGGAATACTTCCTTTACTGGAAGACGAAATCCGAGCCGGCGGCGCCCCTGCCGTTTGAAGAAGCAAAGCCTGAAGTCATCGCGGCTTGGAAGCTCATCGAGGCGGGGCCGAAGGCAAAGGAAGCAGCGGATAAACTCGCCGAGGAGATTCGCAAGGGAAGCGGCGGCGTGCAAGCGGCCATTCCCGCCGATAGCGGCTACACCTTTGCCACCACCAAGGAATTTGAACGGTTTACCACCATTCGCAATCCTTTGATGGGCCGAGATACTATCGCGGATGCGTCTTTGGACGAAATCCCTAACGCGGGAAGGGAACTTCTCGATAGCGTTTTCAAAGTCGAACAGGGGGAGGTCGTGGTACAGCCCGACGCCACGAAACAGAACTATTACGTGATCAAGGTCCTTGGGCGAAAGGAGCCGGAATTCTCCAAGTACGCCGACTTCTACGGCATGGAGATGAGCGTACTTCGCGATCGCCGGTTCTTGGCCCAACGGCCGGAACCCCAATACCAGAGGCAGTTCACCCGCTTCGGAATCGTCCAAGAGTCGAAGTTGGAAATGACCAACGCGGGCAAAAAGGAACTTTCCGACCAGTAAGCCGATCGCCCGCCTGGTCCTTTTCCGGAGAGAGAAGGCCAGGCGGCGACGTTTAGTCCTCGAGTTGTTCGCGCATACCGCTTTCTTCCGCGATCTTGCGGATCCGATCGAGCACGCGGCGCACGGTTCGCTCCGTGCATCCGACCTCGGCGGCGATCTCTTCCTGAGTTAAATCTTGCAGCTTGAGTTCGAGAATTCGTCGATCGCTTTCTCGAAGCGATCGCATGAAATGTTCGAGTAGATCCACGAATGCGACCACTGCTTCCGGGGACGGGGTCTCACCGTCCCCATCGTACGCGCTCGGGCAAGACGTGGTTCCCGCGATGGGCTTTTCCGCTCCCACGTCCCGCTTGGCGGCAGTATGAAAATCTACCTTGTTGCGCAGCTTGTTGAGCGTCATGGAGACCAGGAGCTTCCAAAGGTCCTCCTGTTCCTTGAAGGTGAATCGGTGCTGCTGAACGCGGCCGAAGAACGTGCGAAAAACGGATTGAACGACGTCTTCCGCCTCGATGCGCGAGGCGAGCCGTTCGCTGATTCTACTGCGGGCAAGCCGGCAAAGTTTGTCGGCGTATCTCTCGAAGATTTTCCCGAACGCCTCCTCGTTGCCATCCTGGCATTGATTGGCCAGCGTCCGATCACCAGGTTCGTCCACCTGCGACCCCTCTCTATTGCCGTTCGGATATGCGCCGGTCCGTGTGGCATTTACCCGCGACGGCCATCGCGCGGAGTGATCCCCGACAGCCGCGTCGCAACGGTTATGCTCGATCGTATCGTTCACCTCGGGAGCGTCTGTCTCAAGTGCCGTGGTTTTCCAGGAATAAGACGGCCCGGCGATATGGCACGAAATCCCGAGGAATCGCTCTACCGACAAGAGCGCCTATCTCGGTTGAGACTACCGCGCTCGGAGCACGTTTTCCAGCGGATGTTTCCGATTTCGCCGGTCGCCGAGGAGCGTCCGATTTCGGACGGCGCGCTAGAAATATCTCCGTTGGATCTTCCCAGGGCGAACGACATTCGTTACCAGAGACCCAGTACAATCTTCTACCAAGCGACAATACGTTGGGTGGAGTGGTCCACTTGCTACCGAGAACGGAGAACTCCCATGTCCCGCAAAAAGGAGCGCGCGGAATCTACGCCAAAAGGGGAGGGGACTGCATCTCCCCCGACGCGCGAACGGCAAAGGAATCCCGCGGAGATCGAATTTGGGTCAGAACTCGCGGCTTTGAGCGTTAATGACACCGGGGATCGGCCTCTCGGCTGGCGACTCTCGCCACGCGCCGTGCGTGAGTTCATCTGCGGGCGGGAGCAACCGCTGGAACTGGATGGCCGATCGGTCGAAGTGAAACGGAAGTTCTTTGGCGACGACGCGCTCGTCGAGCGGGCCATCATTACTTTGGCAACCGACCGTGGTCTCATGTTGATAGGAGAACCTGGCACGGCCAAGAGCATGCTTTCAGAGCTTTTGGCGGCGGCGATCAGCGGCGCGAGCCATTTGACGATCCAAGGGTCGGCGGCGACGACCGAAGATCAGATCAAGTACACCTGGAACTATGCCCTTCTGCTCGCCAAGGGGCCATCTCGCGAGGCACTCGTCCCTGGTCCATTGTTTCAGGGCATGAGCGGTGGGCGCATCACTCGTTTTGAAGAAATCACGCGGTGCCCCCTCGAAGTGCAAGACGTCATCGTCCCCGTGCTTAGCGAACGATTGCTCATCGTTCCGGAACTCGGCGACGCTGGCCTGCTCTTCGCCCGGCCGGGCTTCAACATCATCGCGACCGCCAATACCAGGGACCGGGGAGTCAATGAGATGTCGTCGGCTCTCAAACGGCGTTTCAATTTCGAGACCGTTCAGCCCATTCCCGAACTGGCGGACGAACTTGAATTGGTGCACCGGGAAGTGGGGCATCAGCTCGATCAATTGGGGGTCGGCGTGCGGATGGAGCGCGACGTCGCCGAGCTACTGGTCACGACATTTCATGAACTCCGATCCGGCAGAACGGTGGAGGGGGCGGCGATCCAGCAGCCAGGGGGCGTCATAAGCACGGCGGAAGCGGTTGCCGTGGGGCTCAGCGCGTCGTTGCACGCCAAATACTATGGAGATGGCAAGCCGGGACCGGAGGAAATCGTTCGCCATCTTGCGGGATCGTTGCTCAAGGAAGCGGACGATCGCAAGGCTTTGAAGGCGTATTTCGACGTTACCGTCAAGGCGCGGGCCGCGAACCATGAGTCATGGAAGCAGTTCTATCGGGCGCGCCGACTGATTTGAACGGCGTTTCTGGTCGACTTCTCGATCGCCGTCGACGGTCCGCGCGGAGGGTGATTCGATCAGGTCGTTCCGGTTTGAAGCACGAGCCTTATCTTTTCCAAGAGTTCTTGAGATCGATAGGGCTTTTGCACAAACCCCGCCAATCCCTTGCCGGCGAACCGATTGGTGGTCTCTTGTTCGTTGTACCCGCTCGAAAGAATGACGCGAACGTTGGGGTTGATCTGCCTCAATTGCCGAAAGGTTTCCTCGCCACTCAATCGAGGCATCATCATGTCGAGGAGGACGAGAATGATTTCGTGTTGTCGTTCACGAAAAACGTCGACGGCCTCTTGTCCGTTGGTGGCAAGGAGCACTTCGAAGCCCCCTTTTACAAGCACCCGGGAGGCGAGTTCGCGCACGGCCTTCTCGTCGTCAACAATGAGGACGAGACCTCCTCCTTGGTAATCATCCGCATGTTTGACGTTAGTCCGTAGGGGCTGCGGTTCCCCCTGGGCGACGGGAAAAAGTACTTTGAAAGTCGTGCCTCTGCCTGGTTCGCTGTAGCATTTGATCGCGCCGCGGTGTCCCCGAACGATGCCCAGGACGGCGGCGAGGCCCAGGCCGCGGCCGGTCGTTTTGGTCGTAAAAAAAGGCTCGAAAAGTCGTTTGCGGGCATGTTCGTCCATGCCACAGCCGGTGTCGGACACCTCCAAATAGGCGTACGCGCCCGGTTCCAGCCGATCGTCGATATAGGTTTGTTTGAGGTAGTCGTCGTCGACTTCACAATGTCCCGTTGCAAGCGTGACGATTCCGCTGCGCGTTTCGATGGACTCGGCGGCATTGAGGATCAAGTTCATGGTGACCTGGCGTATCTGCGTCACGTCCGCCTCGATCGATGGAATCTGGCGATCGAGGAGAAACTTGAGCACTACGTTTTTGGGGATCGAAACTTGCAAGAGATTCACCATCTCCTCGACCATCTCGGTGAGAGAGAACCTCTGGACGATGAATCGTCCTTGCGGAAGTAGGCGAGCATTTGCTTGGTGAGGTCTGCGGCGCATGAAGCGACTTCGGTGTTGCACGTATCCTCGGATCGGATGGGTCGGCGTAAGTTCCTCGAGCACTTGAGCTGGCGTTACCGAGAATGCCGACCAATAGATTGTTGAAGTCGTGCCGCGATGCCGCCTGCGAGCACGCCGAGGCTCTCGAGCTTCTGCGCGTGTTGAATTTGTCCTTCCAGTCGACGGCGTTCCTCTTCGGCTCGCTTGCGACCGGTGATGTCTCGATCTGGGAGATGAAGACCCAGGGTTGCCCCTCGTCGTTGTTGACCAGTGAAACGCTCAGAAGCACCAGATGACGTTTCCATTTTTGTGGATGTATCTCTTCTCCATTTGATAGGAGTCGATTTCCTGGGCGAGCACCCGCTTGACGTATTCCAGATCCGCGCCCGAGGTCATCCGGGTGGGTGATGGTTTGGAAGTCGATGGCGAGCAGTTCGGTTCGGGTATAGCCCGAGAGTTCGCAGAGGGATCGATTGACGGCGAGAAACCGTCCTTCGGGGGAGACGAGTGCCATTCCAATGGCAGCATATTCAAAGGCGGCACACGAAGAACCGTTCCCGGGCCTTTAGCAGTGGTACTTCGTCCGGTAAATCGAGTTCGTCCGCGGCCATCGAGCGAGCAGCTCCCTTCTCGTGGCGAAATCGCCGCTTGCGGGGCAAGGCACCGCCGTCCTCTGCCTTAAAACATCGTTTCATTCATGGACATTGCCGAGAATGCAGCATTCTGATTAGACCTCTTCCATAATGGTTATTCATGAGCAGGCCTGGGAGGCACTTCGCCGATACCGGCTGAAGTCGAACTCAGCGAGTCGTGGGAGTCCAGACTACTTGACACTTGCGCCCCCGAGAAATTGCACCCATCCCCAAAAGCACGCGAGCCAGGCGATCAAGGCGAAGGATGCCAGCCGGAACGGCAGGAATATTTTTCCCGCAGCGGGGGCCAGGAAACCGACGGCGGCGAGCGATAGTCCCAGGAATCCCAAGGCCGCAAAAACCGATAGTAGTGGATCCCGGTCCAGCGCGCCAACGACGGAGACGATCGCCGCGGGCAATAAAGCGGGTGGTCCCATCCAGCGCGCGACCTTGTGACTGATCAATTCCCACCAGTAAATGGGATGGCCATGGCCGCTCCTGAGCGCGCCCGAGCGCCATAGAGTGTCGATACCGCCAGCGATGGTGCGCGCCTTGCGGCGAAACTCCCCGGCGTGATTCTTCGCCGGCAGCATGTACCCGTCGCCTCTTCGTCCACCACCGCGGTAACCGAGTTTGACGGCGTCGAGGGCGGATAAAAAGTCGTTGCATGCACCCGGGTCGAATGGAATGAAGCACTTGCGCCGGATCGCGTAGCACGAGCCGCAAAGTCCGACCGCGCTCCCCAGGTCTGCTTCCATCTTGCGAATGGCGAGGTCCAGATCCAGGTACGCGCCTTCCGCTTCCCGTTCGGATTTGAAGAAGGCGACTCCCGCGTCTTGTGGCGATCCGTTGGTGGCCTTCGGCGCGGAAATGTGAATCACGCTGCTGACCGCGCCAACCCTCGGATCGGCGAAGTTTCGCGTGAGCCGTTTCGCGCACCAAGGTTCGACGAAGACGGCGGCGTCCGTGAAGAGAAGGATTTCTCCGGTCGCGCCTCTTCAACCGCGCGGTTCAATGCCACCTGTTTCCCGGATCGGTTCTCCAACCGAATCAGACGAACCGGATAGCCATGATTGCGGACGATTTCGTCCGTCCGGTCGGTCGAACAATCGGAGGCGACGAGGATCTCCAAACGGTGCCGCGGGTAGTCCAAGGCGAGCGTGTTGGCGATCTTCGACTCGATAATCTCTTCTTCGTTGTGCGCCGCGATAATGATGGAAAGCCGAGGATGGTAGTCGGCTTTTCTTCAGGGATGTCGGCGAAATCTGCAGAGAATCCACAGACAGAGCGGATAAATCGTGTACGGATAGACGACGAACAACGCCATCGCTAAGAGGATTGCCCGGCAGACAAAGGTCGTCGTCGTCATGCAGCCTTAATCGCCAGGGACCGGTTCCAGAATCGACGTCATGCTACCCTTGCAGTGAGCGATCAGGGGATCAATTCCGAAGGAATGAATCTGATCTGCTTCAGTTCCGCATGCTCGCGCGTCGTCGTCATCACGATGACACGACCTTGGCTGTCCACCTCGCAGGCGAACTGGTACGACTTCTCCTCCGTGAAACCGAATAGCTTCACGAGCATTCGAATGACGTAGTCGTACGTGTGGTCGTTGTCGTCCAGCAAAATGACGTTGTAGCGCGGTTGACGCTTCTTTTTGGTCGTCAAATCCGAATCGGGAATGGTAAGGATGGAAACGTTGCCCGCTTCCATGGTTCTGTCTCCTCGGTGCACGCGCGTTGCCGCTGAACGTTTGTAAGCTCTGCTCAAAGTACCTCGAGGTCACGCATCGCGAGAAACCGTTCCCCACGGCTCTTCCACGACGCTTCACGGGAGCCGTACGGACGGCGCAATGTTGGACTTCCAACCCTAGCACCTGGAGAAGGCGAAGGCGCGATTATCGTCCACCAACCCCGATTGCCACGGCGAGGATGAGACGATCCCGCAACATCGCCAGGCCGTGCCCGCGAATGCTCGACGTTCCTCTCAGCGTAGATTGATGATTTAGTCTAACGAACCATGCCTTGCGATTGCAACCTTGGTGAGACAATCCGTCGTCACGAAATCCAGGGAATGGTGCTATCCGAACTGTTATGCCAACCTTCGGGATCGTAGGGGTGAAATCAGAAACTGATCCGAGTCACGGTTTGGAAAAGAATAGAGAGGCCGGGCGGTCTAGGTCGCAAAGGTGGATAAAAAGGTAAATGCAGTGCTTTTTTAGCTCCCCGTTTGATTCCCTGGGGAAGGATCGAGTTTTCCGGCGTCGCAGACGTTCACATTTTCTTTAGTGGCGCATACTTCGCGATGATCGCTTTAGCGGTTCTCAGGCCGTCGACGGCGGCCGAGACGATGCCACCGGCATATCCAGCCCCCTCTCCCACCGGGTAAAGGCCGTGGAAGCCAATGGACTCGCGGGTGACTCCATCCCTGGGGAGGCGGACCGGGCAGCTGCCGCGCGCCTCGGGTCCGACCAGCGTTGCATCTTTCAAAAAGAGCCCATGCCAACGGCGATCGAACACCGGCAAACCCTGCTGAATCTGCCGAGCCACTTCGGCGGGCAGGAATTCCCAGAGATTCACCGATTCTACGCCACGCCGATAACTTGACGGAGGTTTCCCGGAAGACGTTCGCTGTGCCAAAAAGTCCTTCGCCCATTGGATCGGAGAATGATACGTTCCATGCGTCAACTTGTACGCAGCGTTCTCGATTCGGGCCTGAAAACGAACTCCTACCAGAGGATCGGGCGAACCCTGTTGTAATTGTGCTGGATCGACCGTGACCACTAGACCACTGTTCGCGTACGGAGATTCATGTTTCGAGCGGCTCATGCCGTTGGTGCAGAAATACTCTTCCTGCGAAACGCTGGGCATGACATAGCCGCCGGCGCACATGCAGAAGGTGAAGAGTTCGCGGTCACCAACGGTGCAATTGAGGGAGTAACTCGCCGCCCCCAGGAGTTGAGCCTGTTTACCCGTCCCAAACTGGATGCGATTGACTTGTGTCTGCGGCTGTTCGATTCGGACTCCCATCTGAAAGGGTCGCGCCTCCATCGGAACGCCTTTGGAGTGGAGCATTTCGTAGGTATCGCGCGCACTGTGGCCGATGGCCAGTAGGACGGCGTCCGCAGGGATGGTTCCGTTCGCGGTTCGCACCCCAACGACCCGTCCTTGATCCAACAAAAGGTCTTCGACCTTGCATCCGAAGCGGACCTCGCCCCCCATCGCGAGAACCTGTCGGCGCAAGGATTTGACCACTGCGGGAAGCCGATTGCTCCCCAGATGCGGCCTGCTTTCATAGAGGATCGATGGTTTCCCCTTGGATTCGGCAAAGATTTCGAGCACTTTCTCGGTGTCGGGGCCGGTGTTTCTGCAGGTGAGCTTGCCGTCGCTAAAGGTTCCCGCGCCCCCCTCGCCAAACAGGTAATTGCTGTCCACGTCGAGGGGACCGCCAAGATCGAACGCTTCGACATCCTTGATGCGTTGGCTGACCGGCTGTCCCCGCTCGAGAAGCAGGGGAAAATAGCCGTGCTGAGCCAGGACATACGCGGCAAACAAACCGGCAGGACCTGCGCCCACAATGACCGGTCGATGCGCCATGCCGACGTTTCCGGGCGTGGGAAACTCGAAAGGTATCGGCGTGTAGGGAATGACGTCCTTGGGGGACTTAAGAAGTAGTTTGGCTTCATCGGGAACCGAGACCGATAGCGTGTAGACGTATTCCAGGCGTGACTTGTCCCTCACGTCCAGGCTTTTTCGGAGGATGCGGTAGCCGGTAACGTCGTTGGCGGGAACGCGAAGCCGCTTAGCGCACGCGCGGGAAAGTTCGGATTCGTCCTGCCCAACTGCCAGCCGAATATTCGTGACTTTCAGCACCCGAAACCCGAGCCTCCCCCGATGTGCGCAGCAAACCAATTGACTCTGGGCGTCATGGAAACCCGATCATCCATTCCGGTCCATTAAATGGCCAATGTCCAAAACCCTTACCTCGGCAACGGACATCGCTTCGAACGATGGCGACGAACGACCATCCTGAGTCACCGGCCGGACCCGCCTACTAACTCCCGAAAAGGTAACGCATTGTTTCGTATCGCTTTGCGTCGATAACCTTTAGGATGCCGGGCCCGGAAATATGCCATTATTTTTTCGAAGCTCAATCGTGGACCGATACGCGAGTTCGTATTCCTATGTTCCCGTCAACGAACGCCGATTGTTTCCATCAAGAGAACGGATCACCGCTCGTAATAGTATCCGTCGTGGGATAGCCCGCGTTCGCGAAGTTCAATGCTGCTGGTTTCCCCTTGGATTCAGTTTATCTTGCAGGCAGTCTCCAAGAATATTGAAGGCGAGAACGGATCCGGTGATGGCCGCGCCTGGTGCGATGATGAGCCACGGTTGGCGTAGGACCCGTTCTCTATCCGCCGTCAGCATGCTCCCCCACTCCGGCCGGCTTGGGTCGCCGGAAAGGCCGAGGAAGCTGAGGCCGGCGGCGTCCAAAATCGCGCTTCCCAAGCCCATGGTCGCGACCACCAGCAGTGGCGCGGCAACATTCGGCAGAACATGGCGAGTCAGGATGAACCATTCCGTGGATCCGCAGGCCCGCCCCGCGAGGACGTACTCTTGTTGGCGAACGCTCAGCGCGCTTGCCCGCGCTTGACGCGCATAGACGGGGATTTGCGCGATGCCGACGGCAATCATGACGTTCGTCAGCGAGGGTCCAAGAACGGCGACCATGACGAGTGCGAGTAACACTCCGGGAAAAGCCATCAGCAACTCGACCAAGGAAGAAAAAAGCCGGTCCGTCCAACCACCGAAGTATCCACCCACGATGCCCAGTGGGATTCCCACCACGGCGGCAAGGCCGACCGCAAGGATGCCGATGGAGAGGGAATAACGACCGCCGTGAATCATGCGGCTCAGGACGTCTCGTCCGAGGTCATCCGTTCCAAGCCAATGGGCGGCGGAAGGAGGTTGCAGCCGATGGTCACTGGATTGGGCCATCGGATCGGCGAGGGGCAAGTAGTCGGCGAAAAGCGCCAACAATACGGCCGCCAGCAGAAACAATCCTGATGCCCAGGCGGACCAAGAACGATGATGAAGGGCCGGCAGTGGTTCGGCTTTCATATCGAGCCCTCGCCGTCCAAGCGAATTCTTGGATCAAACCAGCCGCAGAGCAGGTCCGTGCAGAAGTTCACGAAGACGAAAACCCCGCTGAGTAAGAGCACGGCGCCTTGCAACGCGTTGTAATCTTTTCGGGTAGTGGCCTCGGTCACGTAGCGCCCCAATCCTGGCCAGTTGAATACCGATTCCGTGAGCACGGCGCCGGCCAAAAGGGTCGCGAGTTGGATGCCGAGGAGTCCGAGAATAGGGACCATGGCGGCGGGGAGCGCGTGCCGCATGAGCAAGCGCGCGCGGCCGACTCCCTTCGCGCGCGCCGTGCGAATGAAGTCCGCGTGCAGAACCTCCACGACGCTGGATCGGGTGACGCGGGCAATGATCGCCAGCGGAACGGTTGCCAACGTCACGGCCGGTAATACCAAGTGCCGCAGTGCCATTTGGAAAATGTCCCAGCGGCCGGCGAGCAACGCGTCCAGAAGCACAACCCGGGTCCGGAAGATCGACGATGGACTCGTGCGAACGTCGAGGTGGCCGGAATTCCGGGCATACCCGGGAACAACATGAGGAGCAGGATCCGAGGAAAAAGACTGGAATGCTTACTCCCACGCTCGATACGGAGATCGCCAAGCGGTCTGGCCAGCGATCGCGGTATTGGGCCGCGAGGATCCCCAACGGCATTCCCACTACGATCGCGAGTGTTAATGCGGCGACACTCAATTCGATGGTCGCGGGAAATCGGCGCGCCAGTTCCCGGGATACGGGGGGTCGGCCTGGACTGAGATACGCGATCCCCAGGTCCCCGCGAGCCAGTCCCTTGAGGTAACGCCAAAGTTGAACCGGAATCGGCTGATCCCAGCCGAATCGTTCGTTGATCCTTGCCACTTCGCGCGCATTGGCGCGCTGGCCAAGCATGGCGAGCGCGGGACCACCGGGCGTCATCCGAATGGCAACGAAGACACAGAGAAACGCGAATCCGACGGTGAATGCGGCACGCGACAGTCGCCGAATCGTAAACCAGATCATTTCATTCACACCGGTTTCATGCGGAGCCCAAAGGAAACAATGATGACCCGAGATCGGACGGGGCGCCGATGGTGCCGGAATCGCCTTTCCTTGTCGAGACGCCGACAACTACTTTTCCGTCGCTAACTTGACATTGCGAAGGAACACGATGCCGGTCGGGTGCAGTTGGTACTCTTTGACCCGCGGGCCTAGGCCGGTGGCCATTTCGAGCGAGACCAACGGGATCATCGGGCAATCCTCGTGAATGATTCGCTGTGCCTGTTTGTACACCTCGATGCGCTTGGTTTGGTCGGATTCCTGTTGTGCCTGGATCAAGAGCGCGTGCAGCGGTTCGGAACGATAAAAGCTCAAATTGTTCGCGTTGGGCGGATTGGCATTGTCCTTGTCCAGGAGCGTGTAGAGAAAGTTGTCTGGGTCCGCGTTACCGGTCGACCAGCCCATGAGGCACGCGTCGTGTTCGCCATTGCCTGTCTGTTCGTGTACTGCGACCAAGGGGGACTTGAATTTCCGGTTCGAGCCCGACTTTCGCAAATTGTTGTTGGATGACAGCGGCGACTTTTTCCGGCGGGCATGTACGGTCGGCTATTCCGTGACGTCTAAAAGCCGAACTTGTCCCTGGCGGGGACACACTCGCTTCTTAAGCAATTCCTTCGCGCGACCGGGATCGAACGGGTAGTCGCGGATTTCCGGATCGGCTCCCCAGAGCGTGGGTGGGAGGGGCGTGGAGGTGATCTGGCCGGCGTTGTCATAGGCGCTCGCGAGGATTGCTTTCTTATCGATCGCATGTGCAATGGCCCGCCGCACGCGCACGTCGCCGAAAGGGGGACGGTCCATGTTCATGGCGAAGTAACCGAAGTTCATGCCGGGTGAGGTCGCCAGGCGGAGCTTCGAGTTTTTCCGAATCTCTTCCCGAACGGGAATGGAAAGACCGTCCGCCATGTCGATTTCACCGGTTGCCAATTGCCTTAGGCGAGACGCCGGTTCCGCGATCGGCTTGAAGATTAGGTGTTCCACCTCCGGAGCGCCGCGCCAATACGCCTCGTTTTTGCGGAGCACGAGTTTCTCGTTCGTGACCCACTCTTCGAAACGGAACGGACCGGTTCCCACCGGCCGGATTTTGTAGTCTTCTCCTGACTCCTTGACGGCGGTGGGGGACACGATACACGAGGGAAACATCGCGAGATTTCTTAGGAGTACTCCGCTGGGATGCTTGAGACGCAGGATAACCACGTGCGTACCCTTGGCTTCGACCTTCTCAATCACCTGGTAGTCCGAGCCCAGGGGAAGCTTGGCATCGTGGCGATGGGGATGATTGGGGTCGATCAGTCGCTCGAGAGAGAAGACCACGGCCTCGGCATCGAACGGGGTTCCGTCGTGGAACTTGACGTTTTCGCGAAGCTCGAAGGTCCACTCCAGCCGATCGGGACTTTCCGTCCATTTCGTCGCAAGCCCGGGAATCAGTTCCGCGGAGTCGTCGGCATAGGTAAGTAGCGTGTCGTGGACGTTGACGATGACTTTAACGCTCTCACCATCTTCCGCGTCGGCGGGATCCAACGTCGTCGCGTCCGCCCCGCTTGCGTATATCAAGACGGACTCCGACGGGATGGTCGAAGCGGGATCGGCGGGAGCGCCGCATCCGGAAATGGCAAAGAGTCCGACTATCGCCAGGCCGAGGGTGATGAATCGTTTCATCCGAATAGTGTAGAATGCCGGTCGATTCAAGTCGACGAGCGACTTTACGGATTACCGCCTTGCGGAAACATTGCGTCTTGGGTTTTGAAACGTGGCCTTTCGGCCGCGGAACTCGAAACCTGAAATTCAATTGGTCCAAAAATCGGCGCGGGAAATAGGGGTCTAGGCCGTCGAGTTTTATGGCTCGACGCGAGACGTCGAGTTGGCAAGGCTAAACATTCAAGGATTGGAAATGAAGATATCGGCAACCTCCGAGGCAAGCATTCAGGTTTCCGCGGATTGGCTCGTTTGTAGCGTCGCTTCTGACGCAGAAGGTTGGAATGTCTTGCCCGAGGAAACTCTGGGGCCCGCAAGGCAGCTTCGCGAAGGCAACGACTTCGAGGGGAAAGACCAACGAGACGGTCTCCCTGTATCGCGTTCCTGGCGTTACGGCTTCCCGCGTCCTGTTGGTCGGCGTGGGAAAGTCGGAATCGGTCACTCCCATGACATTGTCGCGTGCTGCGGGTACGGCGGCTCGATGGATCAGTGGCAAACGTGTTCTCGTGTCGTGTTGGATATTCGGACTTTCCCGTCCAGCTCGCTCACGGTGGCCCAAAGTCGGCGGCACTGGCCACGGGGGCCGCCGTCGGCATGGTTGGCCAGGATATTTATCGCACGGAGCCCTCAGCAGCTTTCCCATCGAAGAACTCATTCTCGCGTCCGCCGTCGAGAGCAGGCCGCAACCCAGCAGGGTATCTTTCAGGGGGAAACCGTCGCCCAATCGATCAACCTGGCTCGAGAACTCGTGAATCGTTCTCCGCGGAGATATATCCGGAATCGTTCAGCGGCTCCGTATCGCGGAACTGGCGCGTGGCGCCCGGTATCGACGTCGAGATTACTTGGTCCGGAACAATTGGAAGCGGCGAAGATGGGCTGTATTCTGGCCGTCAGCGGTAGCTCGGCGCAAGCCGCGTCTCTTGATCCTGAAATCGCACAAAGCCATCGATCCCGGCGCCCCCACCTTTGTTTCATCGGAAAGGGAATCACGTTCGACAGTGGTGGATTGAGCATCAAAACCGCCGACGGCATGGCCGACATGAAGTGTGACATGGCGGGGGCGGCGACGGTCGCGGCGGCTCGGTGGGCGATCGCGCGGCTTGGCGTCCCGTCAACCTGGTAGGCGCTTACCCCCCTCGCGGAGAACATGCCCTGGCTCACTCGGCGTACAGGCCCGGAGACGTGCTTCGCGCTTAAAGACGGAAAGACGATCGAGATCTTGAACACGGACGCGGAAGGCCGCCTCCTCGCGGACGCTCTTTCTCATGCCGTGGACCTGGGTGCCGACCATATCGTTGACTTGGCGACGCTTACCGGCGCCCTGCATGATTGCCTTGGGCATGAAGGTCGCCGGCGTGATGACCAATCACGAAACATGGGGCAAGACGGTTCAGGCGGCGGCGGATCAGGAGAGGGAACGGGTGTGGCCGCTCCCCATGTTCGACGAATACGACCTGATCAAAAGCAGCGTCGCGGACATGAAGAATACCGGCGGGCGGCAGAGCGCCATCACCGCCCGCGAAATTGCTCGTCCGATTCGTCGGTGACGTCCCGTGGACACATTTTGGATATTGCCGGCCCGGCGTACGCGGACAAGGATGCGTCCCATCCAGGACCGGAGGAGGAACTGGATTCTTCGTCCGTTCCCTTGTCGCAAGCCCAGGTTTGCGGAAAATCCCCCCGATGCTTCTCGGGCCAAAGCGTAGTTCCCCCCTTTGAGGCGAAGAACGTCATGCGAATTTCGTGGAAGTGGATGGTGGCAATCTTCGTTGCGCTCGCATTGGTCCCTTTTTTTGGCACCTGGGTGTGGTTTCATTCCATTCCGCGGCAAGCGGATCTACAAAAGTTGCTCAGGAACGCGGATCGGGTCGAGATTTTTCGCATGGTGGAGGGGAAGCCCATTCGCTGGGTAGAATTGACCAATCCCACGGATTGGTCCGATCTTCCCGAACGGATTCACTATCAAGCGAGCTATTGGGAGTTCAGCGGCGAGCCCCGTGAGACGGTCGTGGTCCAAACCTTTCAAAAAAAGGAACGCAAAGGGGCCTGGGAGGTCCGGGGAGACGGTTGCCTTCACATCCGTAAATCGGCTCGTTGGTACAAGATGCCGGTTGAAGGGGAGTTTGAGAAGCGGGTGCTCGAGTTGCTCGCGAAACGCGGGAGCGATTTGCCCGCCGCGGAAAATGGATCGAACCCTCGCGAGGGAACCGTGATACACTAACCAGCGGCACTGCGGACCGTAAGGAAAGTACGTCGAGGGACGTGGAACGTCGGGTGCCACGAGGAAGGTCGAGAGGCCTGCTAGAGCTGAAGCGAATGGATTTCGGGAATATCCCTGGAATTGGCGAAACGATAGCCGGCTTGATCGGCTATCTCAATCTTTCCCACGGGACGCCGAGTGGGAAGTTTCAGCGCGGCATCAGCGAACTATTTCGCGTGCTCGCCGGTCGGACTCATCAGCCCACTTGGTATTCGTTTTTCGGGTTGCTTCGAGAGCGAATGGAAACAAGGGAGGAACTGCCTGCCGCGTTTGGCGACGTGACGCAGGCGCGCAGCGTTCTCGATCTCGTGGAGAACCACGTTCTTCCTGGATACCGGCAATTTCACCGCGACCTCCTGTTTCATTTGCCCGACGACGACATGTTTCAACCTTTCTTTCTCGCGCGAGTTTTCGAATCGACGCTTGCCATGGAACCGCCGTGGGAGGAGACTTCGCGAATCGTCGGCGGGGTCCTGAATCATTTGAACGATTACCTCGGACATCGCCCGGTCGCGGTGCTCGAGACGGCCCAAAGGATCCAGCCGTATTCCCACGAGCGTTGCCGCCCCATCCCGGTATACCTCGAGGGCGCGGGGATCGCGTTCGGCAAATACGAGGCGCTCCTCGATAAGACCTTGGAAATCCTCGCTTCGACCGATCCGGAGCTGCGCGCGGCTTCGTCGTTCGATCTCGACAGGCTCAGCGAATTGGCGCTCGACCCGCGCGCCTATGACCACTCGCATCCCGTCAATCAGCGGCCAGGATATCAGTTTGGTGAATGGGATCCTCATCAGTTGGATTTCCAAGGTCGATACCGTCGGTTCGTGATCCGCCCGATGATCCTGGATTCTTTGTTGGAATGGGACGGCGGAGGGGAAGGGATCGCCGAGGAAGAACTACTATTCGAGACGGCTGCCGCCCTCGCCGGGACGATTCTTTTGGCGTCGGGCATAAGTGGAAGTGGACCGGACGCGCATACTTCGGACGTGACCCTCGCGAACCTCGTCCCGCGCGTCGCTCGCTGTCGGGATCGCTTTTATCAGCAGCTTTTGCTCGGACTCAAAGGTCCGATGGGAACTCGGCTTCGTCGTGACGCGAAGCTTCGCAAACAGCCCTTCGGGGGCGTTCGGCAGTTTTTGAATCACTCCATGGCTCGCATGCGGGCGTCGCAGTTGCAGCATGACTATTTGTCGCGTCTTTACGCAAAGATGGGTTTCTCGGACGCAAGTCGGCGACAGTCCATGGTCATTCCGACGCCGTCGATACGCATGCGCGCGGAACTTGAGAACCAGATCACGGCGGGGCACCGTGCGGCGGAGCGGGGGGACGTCGCGGCAGCCGCCGAGGCTATTGAACGTTGCGAGGATATCCTCGATCGCGCGATCGAATGTGGTGCTTTCGTCGATCCGTGGAACGTTCTCGGTTTCCAAGGCAATTTCAGCATTTTCACCGCGATGGAGAACAGCACGTTCGATGCCCGTGTCGAACACCTCCTCGAATGCATGCAACGGTTGTTCGATCTTCAGGCTCATGCGCTTCGAGAATCGGCGGCGAATGGTGACGCGGAAACTCGCAAACGCTTGCAGACCAGGATGAATCGGCGGGCGGATTGGTGGGATAAATACGCCACGGTGGAGGTATCGGACGTCACGCGCGTCTCGGGTCGCGAGTCCGCCGCCGCGGCATCCTTCGTCGCGAACGTTCTCGTGGCATGGCGCGAGTCGGGTGCGGCGTCCGGTGACGTCGCGTTCTGGCGAAAACATGCCGCCCACTTCAATTCGCCGTCCGCCTTCGCCTCCGTTGTTGACGCCCTCATGGACAAGCAGGATTACGTGTCCGCGATGGCGTTGCTCATGCAATGGCTCAGTCAGGTGGAACAGGTTCCCCTCGACGATGGCGAAAGCTCGTTTCATGCCTACGCCGTCCGATGGGTCCAAGGGATTTTGCGCCGCGCCTGGGATCAAGTTGCCTGCGACGACAGCGGTGCTCCGTCACCGGCGAACCATGACTACCTTGTGCTATTGGTGAAGTTCTTCGACTACCTGGAAGCGAACGCGGATCAACTGTGGCGCGTCCCCGGTCGGGAGTTGTTCGGCGAGCAGCGCGACGAAGAGACCGAGGAGGATGAAGAAGACATATTCGCGGCGGCGTATGAAGGCATTACCTATGAGGACAGCACCGACGACGGTCGAGAAGGCGCCATGATCGAAGGGGGAGGTCCCGCGAATCTAGAAGGGGACACCCTCGCGCACCTCGAGAGGATCCTCGAACAACGACTTCGCTTTCATTCGACCGTCGCGCGGCTTTGGCGTTGGGCCGCCGAGGCGCCTTGGAGTGAAGTATTTCCCTGTCCGGTGACTTGGACCAAGCAAGCCCTCCAACATACCCGCGATCTTGGACGTCTGATGGACGCCTTGTTCGATTACAAGATCCCCGCGCCCATGGGTTCTCAAGACTCGGTCATGGAATACGACCAGCGCCAGGCGATTAAGGAAAATCTGCTCTCCAAAACGATCAGCACGACGATCGAGACGGCGCACGCCCTGCGTCGTTTGAGAGGCCAGGAGCTATCTCGGCCGGCTTCGGAAACGGCAGGGGAGGGATTGGCGAAATGGGAGCCATTGGTGATCGCGGTCGAGCAGGCGCTCCGCCGAGGATTGCCGGAGGAGGCGCGCGCTAGGGTGCCTCCTCTTTTTGCCGCCCTCAAATCCGCGCCGCTCCTTTACGTTCCGCTCGACAAGGGGGGGAATCCGCGCGCCATCTTCCAAGCGCGCTATGTTCGGGATACCTTGCGACAGCTCGCCATTCAGCTCCCAACGCTGGGGCTACATCGCGAGACCTATTGCTTGCTCGAAGCCGCCATGGAGATCGAATCCGGACAAGCGGGCAGTCCACATCAAGTCACCGAGTTCAATCTCCTTTTCCCCGCCGGTTTTCGCGCGGTTATTGAATCGGTCGTGGAATCGATGTCGCAATGGCCCGAGACGCGCGGGGACGACCACCTGGTTACCAGTCTCGTGGGAACGCTCGTCGGCAAATTTTCGAGGCTTTGGGTCCAACACGTTTCCAACGTTCGAATTTCCGAACTCGAGCGGCGGGTCGGAGACGAAGAATGGGCGGCGACGTTCGCGTTCATTCGAAAGTATGGTCGAGATCTGTTCACGCAAAAGTTCATGACGTACGCGAACCTGAGAGGCATACTCCACCAGGGAGTGGACACATTTCTCGAAGCGATTCGCGAAAGTCAGCAGCCGGAGGTGGGGGGCTTACTCGCCGCGGACCTTGGCGTAAAAGTCGATCCGAAAGAAGCGGCGACTCAATTGGAGTTTGTCTTCCGCGCGATCTTGGAAAACTACGACTCGTACAAGGATTACAACACCACCACCACGCAATCGGACTATGGAGAAAACCTGTACTTGTTGCTCGAATTGCTGCGGGTACGGATGGGTTATGAGCGGCACCGATGGGCGCTTCAGCCGGCGTACATCGCGCACGGAGTCTTGGCGCGAAAGTTTCGGCCCGAGGCGGCTCTTTTGCTTCACCGTGCGTTTCGCGAAGAAACCGAGGAAATCGCCGACGGCTTCCAGCAACAGCTGGAGGAAGCGGGAAGACGCTTGGGCCTTCGATTGCCCACGATCGAGGATCGTATCGGCGAACGGTTCGTGCGGCCGTTGAATCTCGATCGATTGCTCGCGCTCATCGAGCCGGCGATCGAAGAAGGTCGCATGAGCGGACATTCGCCGAGTTTCGAGAAATTGGAGCAGGAGTTGGAAAGTTTCGGCAAGTCCGCCGTTGGCGCGGGACTCGACGTTCCCTCCTGGATCGTGCAATTGGAACAGGAGGTTCGGCGCGTCCTCGAATCGAGTATCGACGTCGACGAGAATCTCCTCTACCGATTGCGCCGAAGACGCAGTCCGCTTACGCATGCCGACTTCGAAAAACAAATCCTTCGATGGGACCGACCGCTTGAAGAAGACGGCAACGAAGATGCCGGCGAGCCGATGGCGGAGCCCAACCAATGACTTCCTGTTTTTGCGTGGAAGTTTCTGGACATCGGCACCAACCGGTCTTCGAGACACCCGATGGGCGGAGTTAACCTGAAGACGTGATTGTTCCGACGCCTGGTTCCGGGGACGAACGGTAGAAACGAATGCGTAAGTACCATCTCCTGGGAATCGTCATCTGTCTGGTCACCCTCGCTGTGTATGCCCAGTCGCGTTATTTTGAGTTCGTCGATTTCGACGACATCGGCTACGTCGTCGCCAATCCGCGGGTCCTCGACGGCTTGACGAAGGAAGGCGTCTCTTGGGCCTTTAGCGACTTTCGTCAGGCGAACTGGCATCCGCTCACCTGGCTTTCGCTGATGGTCGACGCGATGATGTACCGAACCCATGCGCCCCCCGGCAGGCCGTCGGTCGATCCTGGTGGTTTTCACCTGACCAACGTGTTGTTGCACGTCGCGTGCGTCTGGATACTATTCCAGGCGTTGTGGCGAATGAGCGATCAGCCTTGGCCAAGTGCTTTGACGGCTGGATTATTCGCGCTTCATCCGCTTCACGTTGAATCGGTGGCGTGGATTGCCGAGCGGAAAGATGTTTTAAGTTCAGTGTTTGGCTTCTCGGCGATCTGGTTCTACGGCGAATTTTCGCGGACAAGGCGGACTCGCTGGCAAATCTTCGCGGTCCTCTTGTTTTTCCTCAGCCTGCTTTCCAAACAGATGTTCGTGACGCTGCCATTTTTATTGATACTGCTCGACTATTGGCCACTCGGCCACTTGGTCCTCACGAATGTTGCCCCCGGTGAGTTCCGAAAGTCATTGAGTCGATCTTTCGTGGATAAGGCGCCGTATTTTCTTCTCGCCTTTTTGTTTTGCGTGGTGATCGTTTTTGCACAAAGGGCGGGGGGCGCCGTGCGTGCCATCGAGAAGTACCCACTGGTCACGCGCGTTAGCAATGCCGTCGTCGCCTATGTCGACTACCTTTTTCAGATGTTCTGGCCCACCCGGCTTTGTTTTTACTATCCCCATCCCGGCTCGAATATTCCCATCGAGAAGGTGCTGGTTAGTTCGATGCTTTTGATCGGCGTCACGGCGGCAACGCTGTGGTGGGGGAAGCGGGCCAAGTATCTGCCCGTCGGCTGGTTCTGGTATCTGGGAACTTTGGTACCGGTGATCGGGCTCGTTCAGATTGGCGATCAAGCGCGGGCGGACCGCTATACCTATCTGCCTCTCGTTGGCCCTTTCATGATGTTCGCCTGGGGGCTGGATGCGTTGTTTCATCGTTTGTTATCGACGAAAAAGCAGCGGGAGGTTGCCTACGCGACGACCTCGACTCTGGTGCTTTGCGTGCTTTTGGTACTGACCTATCGCCAGGTGGGAACCTGGCGCGACAGCGAGACGCTATTTCGTCATGCCATAGACGTCCATCCCGACAACCACATGGCTTATAGCAAACTGGGTGAAGTGCACTTTCAAAGGAGGCAATTCGCCGAAGCGGTCGACGACTATCGATCCGCGATCGAGAGCAAACCGGATTTTGCCGTGGCGTATGGCAATTTGATGGTAGTGTTGACGCAAGTCGGTCGGTCGGCCGAGGCGGTCAGAGCCTATCGACAGGCGCCACATTCGGTGCGCGAGGACGCGGCCCTGGCGAATAACATCGCGTGGATAATGGCGACTTCGCCGGATCCGGCCGCGCGGAATGGTCCCATGGCGGTCGATCGGGCGCTCTACGCATGCTCAAAAACCGAGTTTCAGGTGGCCGGATATCTGGATTCTCTTGCCGCTGCCTACGCGGAAGTGGGGAATTTCGACGAAGCGATCAAGGTGATCGACCGTGCTCTCGCGTTGGCCCAACGGGACGGTTCCACGTTCTTCATCGGAGAATTGACGCAACGGAAAGCGCGGTTCCTTGTTCGCGAACCGTGGCGCGATCTTTCCGCGACGCCGACTCCCTAGGAGATTGGGACCCAGTTGCTCACTCCGGTTTGATGGAACGAACTTGATGGCTCCAACGCCCTCGTACCGTGGCATGCCTCGGGCGCTAGCCGCGGGATGTCGCTCCTTGAATCACAGGAAGTCGAGCAAGGACTGGCTCAGGAGAATGCTTGTCGACGAGAGTGCCGCTTGTAAGGCATTTTGCTGCGTCAACAGGTCGGTAATGGTCTGGGCCAATTCCGGCTCGAGAACGTCCGCCGTGTCGATGGCCAAGCGCTCGTTCTCCGCGGTGATTCGACTGGAGAGATTGTCGAGCACCTGCACGCGGGATCCGACGCTTCCGATGGCGTCCAAGACTCTTCCCCGGTCCACGTCGAGTTGCTGGCCCGCGATTTCGATTTCGTCCAGGTCTCGATTCGCCAGCCCTTCTCGCAGTCGCAACAGGGAATCGAATACCCCTTTGACCCTCGAGAGGTGGGTTTGATTGCCGTAAATGATGGACGAAGCGACGTTCGATTCGATGCCAAGATCAGTCGCTGCTTTGCTGTTGTTGATATTGGCAACGACAAAGTTTCCAGCTCCGCCGGTAAGATCGGTGAGCCGTACTCCGCCGAGAGGATTCGGAGTCAAACTAACGTTCGCCGCTCCAAACGCTCCTTCGATGATGTTCTTGACGTCCTGCAGAGTTTTTGCCCCATCCAGGTTAATCGCCTGGGTCGTGCCATCCCTCAAAGTAATGCTGATGTCCGCCCCCGACGGATCCAGGCGAATGCCCGTTCCATCATTGAATTCACTCAATGGCGTGCGGAGGTTGGTGGTAAGGATGCCCAAGTCCTCCGCGGCGGTTCCGGCGAGGGCATTCTCCACGATTTCGAAGCCTGATCCGGCGAGAACATTGACGACATTGATGCCATTTCGTGCGTCGTTGATCTCCGCGCGCACCCGTACGTTCGCGCTGGATATGCTGTTCAGGACATCTTCCACGGTGGTCGCCGCCGAAATGTCAATGACGGCGGAATGAGGTCCGTTGTTGATTTTGAACGGTACCGTCGTTTTCACCCCCAAGCCGCCGTTGAGAGCCGCCAGGGGCGTCGTAAGCGTCACCTGGGGATTGAGGTCCATTCCGTTGAACCCAGGCCCCGGACTTGCCGTGGTGAGAATTCCAAGGTCTTGGGCGGTCGTTCCGCCTTGGATCTCCTGGACCGTGATCGGGCCGGCGCCGAGAATGCGGATTCCGTTTCCCAAGGCGTTTAACGACGCGGAGCCCGGCCCCACGGCGTCGTTGATTAAATTGATAACGTCCCCAATGGAATCGGCCATGCCAAGGTCGACGTTAACGGGTCCGCCCCCCACATCGACGGAGATTACGCCGCGGGTGACTCCCTGCCCTTGGTTGAGGTCCGCAAGCCGTGTCGTTAAGGTGACGTCGGGATTTAGATCGGTTCCGCGACCCGCCAAGGAATCGGTGCCGATGGCTCCGTTCGGAGTGACGCCGATATCGAAGATGGTGTCGTCGGAAGTGAGCGTTTCCAGGATCCGGTTGTCTCCCTTGAAGACGATCCCCGTGCCATCTTTCTGAAACGGAGGTTCGAGTACTCGTTGCCCCGCGAACGTGAATCGGTCGAGATATTTCTGGTTCACGTCCCGGAGCATTTGATCGACGATCGCGTCCACCTGAGAGATATCCGCGTTGATTTCTTCGTCACTTTGCAACGATTGCGCGTTGCGGACGCTGATTTCAACCGCGGAGTCGACGGCGTCTGATACGCCTCGAAGCGTCTGGTCCGTGATCGACAATGCGCGCGTGCCGGCGGCGACGTTTGAAAGGAACTGTTGGTTCTTCGCCTGAAACAACTGGAGCACGGAGGCACGGGTCGCGCCACTGGGATCGTCGCTGGGAAGGTTGATTCTTCGGCCGGTCGACAACTCCGTGGAGGCGCGCGTGAGTGCCTGCTGTCGAACGCGAAGATTGTCCTGGCTAATCCGCTGATTCAATTGAAACGAGACGCGGCTGACTCCCACCGGAGAAAACGCCATGACGATGGCTCCTCGATCCAGGAAAAATGTCTCGAATCACGGTGACCGACGCCACCGTTCACAAGTATAGCACGGTAAATGCCCAGGGGATCCCCGTAAAATCAGAAGTGCAGGACCGTACGAGGGTTGTGGATGCACGGTGCTCACAGCAGGCGGAGCACCGTGCATTCGGTTCCATCAATGATTGAAGAGAAATGCGGGGCTGTTGATCAGTGCCCAAGCGAGGTCCTGGGCCGCAGTCAATCGCGGGTCTCCCGCGATACTGTGGTCCGCCACCGCCTTTCGGAGCTTGGCAAGTTCCGGATCGATCGAACGGTGGAAGTCGGCAATGACTTGCTTTTGTTCCGCCGAGCGTTTGTCCCCGGGTACGGCCAAGGCGGCGATCACTGCTGGTGGTAATGACTCCCGGATCGGGTTGGCGTCATTGGTGACGGAGATCCGGAATCTTCCGAGATTATGTAAATGATCGGGGAACTGCTGGTCCAAGCTAATGGATAGGACGTTGCCGCTCGTGGCAATCGGTTCCGCCAGGGCGAAAACGGCGGTACTCGGTTGACCGAACCGAGGCATGATTGCCCAGCCGACGGCAGGGTTTCCGTCAAAAGCTGCTTGCACGGGCCAGCCATCCTGAGAGAAATCGGCACTGCCGCGTGCGATCGGGATCGTACGGATAGTATTCGGATCATTGGCCTGAGCGACAGAGAGCGTTAGTTCCGACAGGACGAAATTGCCGTTCGCCGCCCGTCCCGGTCCCTGGCTCGGCAAGGAGGGGTCGGGCAGGGCTTCCAGGCGGATCGCCGTGATACCCGAGAGGCCGGCTGTCGTCACCACGGTATACTTTTCCGGACCACCATTGTTGCCGGAGACGAGCACCGAGCCATCGGCCTGCTTGGTCAACGTGGCGCCAGCGGTGGAACCGAGGCTCGTCGGATCAAGCGTGGTCCACTGGACGGGGGATTGTACGGCAGCCTCCCAAGCCGCTTGTCGCGCGGGAAGTTGATCTTTTTCAAAGGCGGCCACCGCCCCGACCAATTGGTCATGTTCTCTCTTGTAAGCTTGCAGCGTTTCGACCCCTGCTTCCGTCTCCTTTTGCGTCGGCAGGCGCGAGAGAATGGAAAGGAAGAGGTCCTCGACCACTTTCGCGTCGTCGGGCTGGGTTGCGACCATCTTGGCGATGTTGTTCTGCGGATCCTTGATGGCTTCCGCGATAATCGGACCATTTACGAGGTTGAGGATCGGGCCGAGCATCATACCGCTGGAGCGTTCACATTCGCAGGCACTTTCCCGAACGGGTCGGCCGAGCAAGCCCAGAAAGTCTCCGCCGATCTTCTCCGCTGGATCGGGGAGTTGCACCGCCCGGTAACCCACGGGAATGCCTGGCAAGTGCGGCACGGAACCTGTCGCGCGGTGCACGGCGTCATAGAGCGTCTCCGCCGGTAATCGCCGAGCGGTCGCGTGGGAATAGTTGATGCCGTCGTCCTCGTTCCATTCGTTCGTTTCGATCGAGGATTGATAGACACGCGACTTGCAGATGGTTTTGATCATCCGCTGCACGTCGAATCCGCCCGCAATGAAATCGGCGGTTAGCTTTTCAAGCAACTCCGGATTGCTCGGCGGGTTTCCCGCGCGGATGTCGTCGATGGGCTCGATGAGGCCGACCCCAAGCAAATAGCTCCAAACGCGGTTGATGTAGCTCTTGGCGAAATACTGGTTGTCCTTCGACGTGAGCCAATGGGCCAATTGTTCGCGCCGGTTGGCGTTCATCGCGGGTTCGTCCCCTGTGCGCGTAGGGAATTTCGGCGCGCTGACCGCGCCGGTTCGTTCGTGCGTCACTTCGCCGGCACCTTGATCGTAGACGATCTCCACCTGCGGCAGCGGCTGTTCGACGTTGGTGCCGCCCACCTTGCGATTCATCGACTCCGGAGATTCCTTGCGGCCGACCTGCGCGAAGAAAGCCGAGAGCTGGTAGTACTGATCCTGGGTCCAGCGCTCGAAGGGGTGGTCGTGGCATTTGTTGCAGTTGAAGCGAACGGCGAGGAAGAGTTGCGTCGTGTTCTCCATGACGTCGCCAGGCCCGCGGAGCACTTTGAAGTATGCCGCGGGCGGGTTCGCGAGCGTCGAACCACTCGCCGTCAGGATGGATTTCACGAATTGGTCGTAGGGCATGTTCCGCGAGATCGCTTGCCGGATCCAGTTGCGGAGCGCCCAGGCCCCCTTTTCGTCCAAAAACTTGCGATTCACTTGCAGCAAATCAGCCCATTTATTCGTCCAGTATTCGACGTAATCGGCGCTGCCGACCAAACGATCGATGACAGCCTCGCGCTTCTCGCGCGATGGTCTGGGATCGCTGAGAAAAGCGCGGACCTCCTCCGGTTTGGGGGGTTGCCCAGTCAGGTCGAGATAAATCCGCCGAAAAAATTCGTCATCCGTGCATAGGCCGCTGGGGAGCACTTTCACGCGTTGGAGCTTGGCGTCGACGAACTCGTCGATATAGTTGTGGACCGGTTGAGGTTTCCACTCGTAGCCGTCCCGGTTTCCCATCACGACCATGGTTGAGGCGGCGTAGGCTCCCTCGTAGCGGGCGAGCATGGCCGCCTCGCCGCGGCGGATTGCCGTCACCAGCCCGTGTTTATCCACTTCCGCCACGTCCCCATTGCTGCTGTTAATGAACGACTCCAGCGTGACATCCCGGGTCGAGCCGTCCGCGTAGGTCGCGATCACCTGCATCTGTTGCTTCATTTCAGGAAGCGGAATGACCGGTCCTTGCGGCACGATGTCGATCTTGGTTACGCGCGGCGTATCAAGATCGAGCGACACCCCGGCGGAGATCCATCGTTTGAGGAGTTCATAGTAGGGTTCGCCGGCCGCGGTGAGCGCGCCGCCGACATGGGGTACGCCCCCGGTGGTCTTGAGCAACATCAAGCTCTGTTCGGGTGCGGAGCGGTTGAAGCGTCGGCCTTCCAGATCGTCAACAAGCGCTCGATGGTCGAAAAGGGGATCGTATCCTCGAAGGGATAGCTTGAAGCCATTCTTACCATTCTGGCTGCCGTGGCACGTACCCTGGTTACAGCCCATCTTGGAAAGCGTGGGCATCACGTCCTTCACGAAACTCACGGTCAGGTCCGCTTGCTGGCCCGAGACGGCGAAGGGAACGGCAATCGCGTGACCCGCGAGTTTGAAAGTGATTTCACCCGCCCCGTCCTTCGTCGGGCGAACCACGAGGGTTGGCGACAATTGGACGGCGTCGGTCGAAATGGTCGATTCGACCATGCGGGTGGCGTCCAGGCGGTCGCCGTTCTCGAGCGTCGCCGTCACCAGGACCTGGGAGTACGCGAAAGGATTGGAAAGTGAGATCGAGGTCGGCAAGACCTCCAGCCGAACGACCTTCGCGCCCTCGGGGAGTTTTTCCGTGCTCCCGTGAGAAACCATGTTCCACGTCAACGAAACGAGCGTTGCGACGATGGCCAGTCGGGTTTGGTTCTTGTTCATGGAGCTATTCCTGGAAAATCACTATTTGGAAGCCGAGTTCGCCGCCACGTTGCGTTCCGCGCCAAGCGGCACCGGCGAGAATTCCTTGATGAGAGAACCTGAATTCGGGTCATTCAAGCGAACGAGGCCATCAAAGCCCCCGGACGCCACTTGCAATCCGTCCGGGCGAAAAGCGACGGCAAAGACTCCACCTTTTTGACCCTCAAACTTGGAGACCAGTTTAGCATCGTCGGTTTGGTAGACCCGGACTTCCCCCTTGCCGTCCAAGCTGCTCCCCGCGACGATCCTGCTTCCGTCCTTGTTGAAAGAAGCGGAAAAGATCCGACCGGGCATCGGTTCAAACGCGCGAATGAAATTGAAGTCGTCGCCGATCACGCGTGCCTGAGTCCGAAACATCTTGTAGATCTTGGGAACGCCGTCCGCGCCGCCGATGAGTAGTTCATCCTTTGCCGGGTGTCGGTCCACGGTCATCAAACCACCCTTGAGCGCCTTGGGGGTGATGCTGGTGATATTGTCGACGAATCGTTGCGTGGGGACCTCGCTTAACTTCATCGACATGTCGCGGCTGACGGAAACGAGGTGGCTGGCTTCCTTGGAGAAGACCGTGTCCAGGACCCAATCGCTATGGGCGCCTTGAAAGAATACTTGTTCCCCGGTGGTCGAGTCGATGGCGCGGAGGGTGTTGTCGGCGCATCCGAACGCGATCTTCGAGCCGTCCGGTGACCAACTCGCACCGTAGACGGTGTCGTAGGTCACGGGAAACGAAAGGCGCAGTTTTTTGGAGGCGACATCCCAGATTTGGACTTCACCGAATCGTCCCGGCGCTCCCCCCGTCACCGCCAGTAGTTTGCCGTCCGGAGAGAATGCAAGGGATTGCACGCGTTCCGAGAGGCCGATGAGACGGCCCGCCAACTCGGACCCATCCGCGCGGTGAAGAAGAACCTCGTGATAGCCGCTGACGGCCAACAGGGATCCGTCCGGCGAATACTCCAAAGCGGTGATCACGGGTGGGGATTGATAGGTCGGCGGGTGGTCCGCATCGACCGGATCGCGCGCTGATGCCGGTGTGTCGTCTTTCGCCCCTTCGGCTATCCAACGTTCGATGAGCTTGATCTGCGTTTCGTTCAGCGAGTCTTTTTCTTTGGGCATGGCCGCCGGATCGGAACCCATGGGGGTGATCTGGCCGACGAGATAACTCTTTTCGACGTTGCCAGGCGTGATTGCTGGCTCTTGGCTCTTGCCAGCCTTGAGCAGGTCGGCGTGGCTGGTCATGACATAGCCACCCCCCGGCTTGGCGGGTTGATGGCAACCTTGGCAATGTTGCTGAAAAATGGGACGAATTTCGCCGTAGTAGCTCACCGGAGTCGGCGGGGCACTCTCTTTCTTCTCGGCATTTTCCTCGGCAATGGCGACGAGAGAAGATGAGGCGAAGAGCACGAAGGTCCAAGCCGAAAGCCAGCGGGCATGGCCGCCGAAAATCGCATGCATCGGGATACCTCTAACACAAGGCTGGCAGGTACGTTCGTTCGTGGAGCTACCAGAATACCGTGTTCGATCAGCGGATTTCAAGCATTTACCGAACCTTTAGCGGAGTTTCCGGTTGCGCATTGCCGGCAAATTGGCGCATCAGGCGGTCGGTCGGATTCCTCCTCTCGCGGGGAAATAGGTCCTTCAAGCAGCGTTTGGAGTTTGACTTAAACTCTTTCGTCCGATTTTCCCCGTCACGGCCGACGCTTCATGAAGTACCGTTGTTCCAGAACGTTCGCGTCGAAGTATGGGTAATCGCTTGGGAACGGAATTAGCCATGCCTGCCCAGGGCGAGTTTCCTTGGGTGGATGAATCGGGAGGTCTTTCAATGTTCGTTACGACGACATTCACGATCGAAGGCTACGATATCGTCGAATACAAGGGACTGGTACGCGGAATCATTGTCCGATCACCTACCATCGCGCAGGGAATCATGGGTGGGCTAAAGAACATCGTGGGAGGCGCGATTGGCGCTTACACCCAAATGTGCGAGCAAGCTCGTGAAAGCGCCTATGAACTTCTGCTAGAGCACGCCAAGCAACTCGGCGCCAACGCCGTCGTTGGCGTGCGCTATGACGCGTCCGAAGTCGTTAGCCAAGGCTCCGCCACCGAAGTGCTCTGTTACGGAACGGCGGTTGTCGTTCGGCCCCGGGGATAATTGCTGGCAAGCCAAAGCTGTGGTTCGACTCCTAAGACGCAAGAGTCCGCCGCATCGGCTACTGACCGCGAAACAGCAAGTCGCGCGGGCTCGGCCACGACTTGGCTACAGAGTCGTGCGAAGTCCGAGGGTGACTCACCTCGCAAGGTTTTCTGATCCAGCCCCACTGCTTTGGGATCCTCAGAGTTCCAGCCCCGCCGTTTTTGGCAACGAAGAAATCGCTAACGAAGTTTTCCACGAAATGGTCCAAACCACAAACGGGGGCTTCGTCGTCCCGGTTAGGGGTGAATGGCGTAAAGTTTTTTCTTTTATGGATTTGCAATAAGCTTCTGGGAGGCTGGTGGTTTGTCGATCGTGAGAAGAGATAACTCGCCGACTTTTTGAGGCAAGGGCTTGTGGCTCGATTGAAAGAATTGCCAGTGCGCCCCTTGCGTTCAGGAAGTCAGTTTCCATAATATTCGTTCCCCCGCCGCCGCCCCATGCGCGCAGGACGGGATGCGGTGCAAGATAAATAGCAGGAAAAAGTCATGGCTCAGTCTGTTGTAATTCCAGTGACGGTACGCAAGGAGAAGGGGACGCGCGCCGCGAAGCGGCTGCGCGCCGAGGGTCGCGTTCCGGCGGTCATCTACGGGCACAAGGAAGAGGTCGTTCAGCTCGCCGTTCCGGAGCTTGATTTGCGAAACCTGCTCAGGCACGGTGCCCATGGACTCCTCGAACTCAATTTCGATGGCAAGGTCGAGTCCGCGGTCATCAAGGAATTGCAGTGGGACGTCCTTGGCTTGGAGATCCTACACGTCGACTTCGCCCGCGTTTCGAAGGATGAACGGGTGACGATCGAAATCCCCATCGTTCTGAAAGGATCGGCGCCGGGTGTGGCGGAAGGTGGCGTGCTCGATCAGCCGCTCCACTCGATCGAGATCGAGTGCCCCGCGAACAACATCCAGGAGAACGTGGTCGTCAGCATTAACCACTTGCATTTGGGTGAATCCGTTTTCGTCAAGGATCTCAAGTTCCTTGAAGGAGTTACGACTTCCGTTGATCCGGATCAGATCGTGATTCACGTAGTGAAGGCGGCTGCGGAGGAAGAGGCGGAAGAGGAAGCCGGCGAGCAGGCGGAACCGGAGCTTATTCGTCGCGAAAAGTCCGAGGAGGAGTCCGAGGAGTAGCCTTGTTTTGACGATGGCTGCTCCCCCGGAGCGTCCCGATGAAGCTGATCGTTGGCCTGGGAAATCCGGGGAGCAAGTATCAGAACCACCGCCACAACGTCGGGTTTTGGGTCCTCGACCAATTGGCGAACACCAACCAGGCGGAGAGTTGGCGCAGTGGGTTCGACGGCCTCCTTGCGGAATGTTGGATCAACGGTATAAAAGCGCTCCTGCTCAAGCCGCAGACGTACATGAACCGCAGCGGTCAATCCGTCCGCAAGACGGTCGACTTTTACAAGATCACGCTGGAGGATCTCCTGGTGATCTGCGACGATTTCAGCTTGCCCGCCGGCCGGTTGCGATTGCGTTCCAAGGGGAGTTCGGGCGGCCAGAACGGGCTTAAGGACATTGTGGCCCACCTGGGAACGGATCAGGTGCACCGACTGCGGATCGGGATCGGTTCGCCTGGCCATATGGACCCCGCGGATTACGTGCTTTCGCCGTTTTCCCGCGCGGAGCAACAAATAATGGCGGACGCCGTCATCGATGGCGCCCGTGCCGCGGAGTGCTGGTGCCGTTTGGGCATCCAGGCGGCAATGAACGAGTTTAACGGTAAGGAACCAGGCAAGGAGTAACGCGCGTGGCGGTCCATGTGTACGAGTGCCTTTTCCTGCTCGACCCGAACAAGGCGTCGGCGGATTTGGACGGAATCATCCATCAGCTCAACGGCACGATTACCAAGGCCGGCGGCGAGATCGTGGATACGCGGCTGTGGGGCGAGCCCAAGCTGGCCTACCCGATCGAGAAGTTTCGCAAGGGAACCTACGTTCTTTGCTACTTCAAATCCGAGGCCAAGAACATCGTCGAGATGGAAGCCCAGTTCCGGCTTAACGACAATATCCTCCGGCAAATGGTGCTCAAACTTCATCCGCATATCGCGGAGGGGATTCTGGCGCACCTGCAAGGGGGGGGCGACTACGGCGAGCCCCAGGCCGCCGCGGCCGGCCGTCACTGAGCATCCAAGGCGTGATGCCCGCGGGTATCGGCGGATCGATTGGCGACTGGCAAGCGTAATGTCAGCCGTGCTCGCGAGCGGCCGGTCTGCCTCGTTGCGAGCCTGACCGGCAATAGACTTCCCGGGAGTGTGAACATGGCCAATCTCAACAAGGTGTTGCTCGTCGGAAATCTGACGCGCGATCCCGAATTGCGCTATACCCCCAGCGGGAGTGCCGTCTGCGAGTTCGGCGTGGCCGTCAATCGAAGCTGGAAGGGCCAGGACGGATCCAAGCAGGAAGAGACGACCTTCGTCGACATCACCTCTTGGGGCAAACAGGCGGAGTTCATCAATCAATATTTCCGCAAGGGCCGCCGCATCTTCATTGAAGGGCGACTCAAGTTAGACCAATGGACGAGCCCGGAGGGGCAAAAACGTTCCAAGCTCAGCGTGGTCGCGGAAAACGTCCAGTTCTTTGATTCGAAAATGGAAGGTCAAGGAGGAGGTCCTCCCTCCGGCGGTTCCTACGGCCAAGGTCGAGGAGCGCCTGCGGGTCGGCAAGGTGGAGCTCCCATGGGGAGCAATGACAATGACTTTGGCGGGCATGGCGGACAAGACGACATGCCCCCCGCGGACGACGACATTCCCTTTTAACGCCCCTGATCGACTACCATTGACGCGGTGGGGCTTGGGCCCGGCCGAATGACAAACGACAAACGCATTCGTTCACGAGAAGGTTGCCATGGCCAAGACGAAAGAAAAGAAGCGGAAAAAAAGTGACGAGAAAGCGTCGGGAATTGACACCAAGCGGTTTCCGAAAAAAATCAAACGTCGCAATCAGATGCCGCGCGGAACGCACCACGGCATGCAGCTCCTCTTGATCGAGGACGTGGAACACGTTGGCAAGCAGGGGCAGGTCGTCGAGGTGAAACCCGGATACGGCCGCAATTACCTCATTCCACAAGGTTTGGCGACCTTTGTTACCCCCGAAGCCTTGGTGAGGATCGAAAAGCACAAGGCGAAGGTTGAAGCCTTGCGGATCGCCAAGCTCGCGGACCTTAAGATGCTGGCGAAGGAACTCGAGAAAGTCAGCGTCACCATCGAGGCGAACGCCAACGAAGAGGGGCACCTTTACGGTTCGGTTACCGCCGTGGACATCGCCAAGGCCCTTCAGAAGGAAAACCACAAGATCGCCGAGGAAAACATCCGCCTGGAAGGTCCGCTCAAGGAACTCGGACTCTATCACGTCGCCATTCACCTCGCGGACGGGGTCGATACCGAGACCAAGGTCTGGGTTGTTCCCGTGGCGACAAAGACGTAATCTCGGGGACTTCGCGTGCAAGCGCGCGTGGTTCCTTGAATCCCCGCCTCGAAAAGGTGGGTGAAATTCGAACAAATCCATGGGGGCCAATGGCGTCCATGGATTTTGTTGTTTTGTTTGCCGCTCGGAAGTAAGTGCCGCGAGTTCGAGCTCGTTTCGCCGGGGCTTGGCGAATTACCGACCTTCGTCCCGCGAGGTTACTCTTCTCGTTCCATGGCGAACTTCATTCGAGATAGTCCTCGGGCCGAAGGTTGAGTTTCGGATCGATTCCCAGCTTTTCCATCAATGCGAAGATCTCGCGCCTGGTCACCAGGTGATAACGAGCCGCCGAGTTGTCGTAGGTAAGTCGATGATGTTTGAGGGCGCACGGGAGAAGGGGCCCGCTAACGCTTCTCGTGAAGACCAACCCGAATAGATCGAGACGAGCAAATAAAGCGAATACGGATCTTCGGAAAGCTTCTCCGCCAAAGCGAATCGCTCCAAGGCTTCTTGGCGTTTGCCCTCGGCCATGAACTTGGGCGCCGAGCCGCGCGCGATAGTTCGAATACATGTCACGCATCGATTGATCGAAGGGGTCGCTGCCTGGTGGCGGCTCGCCAATGTCTCGGTGATCCTGGAGCGTGGAGAAAGAGGTCCACTCCTTGGGAACGGGCGTGTCCGGAGGCAGGAGAAGGTAACTCCAGGCGGTGAGGAACGGACTTGTAATTCGCCACCATGGGAATTTCCGCTGGATGTTCCCGGAAAGGGGAACGGGGCTGAAGATCGTGATCACCGGTTCCCCTTTCCAGCCAAAATGGGGAGAGAGTATTTTGATCGTCCGGATGAACTCCTCCACGTCGCGACAGAGACAGGGGAAGACCACGGCGTCACTGATGGGCAGTATGCACCTCCCGGTGGCACGGAGTCCATGAGGTCCAGGCAAAATTCCGGCGGCGCGCTCGTCGTGCCCGAAGGTCGCGGAGGGAAAGTTCAAGATCCCAGAGATCACCACGGATCCGATCAGGAAAAGATTCGTCAGTACCGTGCTGGTTCGTCCATGGCCCTCTCGCGAATTGACGGACAGGGAAAAGCCTTCCGCGAGCCACAAGGCGAAGACTAGGTGAACGGGGAGATAGTAAACGCGATGCGCGAAGACGTTGATGGCCGGTACGCCTCGGCCATGAGCCGCGCTCAGAACGATCGTGCTTGAGAAAAATGATGGCGAGGGACGCGAACAGAAATCCTTTGTCGCGGCGAAAAAGCGCATGCTCCCAAAGCGCGATCCCGGTGAAAAGCCAGTTGAATCCTCGGCCGGCGCCCGCCAAGGCGTCGAGCGTGTGCCCCAGCACGTCCAGTTTGCCGCCGCTGGCACGAACCTCTTCGCCACCACTTTGGTAAGCTTTGCGTGTGAAGTGATCGAGCAGTTCGCTCGCAGATCTTGGGTTTCCCCAATTAACCGGCGGATCCTGCGCGGCCCGCCAGGGAATGTAAAGATAAAGGGCTGGTCCCAAAGACAGGAGCACCAAGCCCGGCAACGAGATCGTGGGACTCAGAAGACGCATGCCGGCGATTCGGAAAAGCCAAAATGCGAATACAGGAGCGAAGAGGAGGCTGAGATTGTGGTTGGCGATTCCCAGGCCCTGAACCAAGGCAATCCAATAGAGCCATCGTCGTCGCCGATCCTCGCGAAAGGCGAGAACGCCATGTAACTCCATGGCCAATAAAAGGGTGTTCAACGTGTACACTTCCGCGATCACCGACTGCGACCAAAAAATACGAGAAACGCCCAGCGACCACGCCGCAAGCAGTGACGCCGGCCGATTCCCGGTTAGTTTCCTTCCACACAAATAGACGAACCCCGTCGTTCCCGCAGCACTAACCGCGGAGAGGAGGTGCACTCGTTCCGCGACGTTGCCGAACGGGAGATAGGTGAACGCGTGCGCCAAAAGGCACCAAAGCGGATATCCCGGTGGATGAGCAACTCCCAGGTGGTAGGCGACGCTGATGAACTCGCCGGAATCCTCAAGCGTTACCGTCGGCGCGAGCGTGAAGAAATAAACCGCGAACGGGACCACAAACGCCAAGGGCAACAGCCAGTCCCGAGGGAGGGAAGGTTTGGGCAAGGATTCGAACGGGAGGGCTACTGGAACCTCGTCGGGAACCGAGCCAACTACTTCCAAAGCTTGCGGTTCAATTTCGTCGTTCATGCTTTTTGGCCAGAGTTCCAGGTTCCCGCGCTCGAATGGACCGTATTCCCGTCTGGATCGGCCCGAGGGGGGGCTTGAACCTAGGACGCGGTAATTATGCGGTCACTTCCGTATCATAGCGCTTGATACTGCGTCCCAGGTATTGAATGTCGTTTTTCACGGCTGGAAAGCCCGAAGATTTCGAGCAGCGGAAAACGAAATCGGCTTTGCGGCCAAGTGCTCCCTTTCCACCGTCTACCTTGGTAGCGCGGATGTTCCTCATGGGCAGAGGATTGTGGCGTTCAAAACCTGAAGTTCAATGGCCATCGAACAAGCTTGAATCTAAGGAATGGTGGCATGGATTCGCGCGCCGCCGCGGAACTCGCGTGCATTCTGGAAGCGACGGCTCGAAAGCCCGGAAATGCCTTCCTGGGCCGAGATCTCGACGGACTCACTTGTCTCCAATTACTCCGGAGTGCCGTCGCGGTGGGGCCGGTGATAGCCGAGGTGCGGAAGCTTGGAATCGGCAAGACGATTCACGAAGCGGTCCTGGCCACCAGGCAAGTGGTCGACACCAACACGAACCTAGGCATTTTGTTGCTGTTGGTTCCCCTGGCATACGCTGCCGATAGTGGTTTGGAATTGGATCGGCTTGCCGATGTGCTTAACTCCTTGGATGTCTCCGCGACGGCCGATGTGTATGAGGCGATCCGGGCCGCTCGGCCGGGGGGAATGAAGAAGGTTGCCGAACAGGACCTCGCCGACACGCCAACCTTGGGACTGGTGGACGTAATGCGATTGGCGGAGGATCGAGACATGATCGCTTGCCAATACGCCCGTGGTTTCGCGGACGTGCGCGAAGTGGGAATACCCGCGCTACTCGAACCGCTCGCCGCTGGCCGTTCGCTCGAGGAATCCATTTGTCTATGTCATCTCACGTGGATGGCGCGCTTTCCCGACAGCCTGATCGCGCGAAAAAGTGGCTCAACGGAGGCCAGGCTTGCCGCCAAGATGGCCGGTGATCTCTTGGCGGTGTTGAAACAACGAAAAGATTTCATGCGGGATGCCGAGCTGCTTCAATTGGATCGATGGCTGACAGAGAATGGAATGGCCCGCAATCCCGGGACGAGCGCGGACTTGGTGACCGCCTGTTTGTTCTGGGGACTGAGGACGTCCGCGATCGACATGAACAAGGTCCGTTTTGGTCAACGTGATTGAGATTCCGCGATAGCTGCCTGTTGAGAAATCGCGATGATGCCGATCGGTCCACAAGCCATTGGGTGATATCAAGCTCGCCGCCACCATACATAGTGGACCGATTGCACGCGATTGGATTGTTCAACAGGCTCATAGGAAGGGCAAGCCCGTGCGCGAACGATACGAAGTAAAGGTGACCAAGGACTTCCTGGTGTTTTCCGCGGCTCATTTCATCACGTTCAACGGCAATATTTGTGAACGCCTGCATGGGCACAATTACCGCGTTGCCGTCGAAGTAGCGGGCGAACTCGACGAGAATCATTACGTCTTTGACTTCATCGCGCTTCGTGATCTCACCAAGGAGATCGTGGATCGGCTCGACCACCGGGTACTCCTTCCGGATCGCAGCGACAAGATCCAGGTCACGCGCGAAGGGAGTCAGATCACGGCTCGATTCGAGGATCGCTTGTGGTCGTTCCCCGTGGAGGATTGCTTTCTGCTGCCCGTGCCGAACACAACCGCCGAGCTTTTGGCCCGGTGGATCGGCCAAGAATTACACGCGTCGCTTTCTCAAAGTGGTCACGCCGTCCCCGCAATAACCCGCGTTCGAGTCGAAGAGAATTTCGGACAGTGGGGTATCTGCGAACTCGATAACTCCCAGTGAGAATTGGGATTACGAGCCATTTTCTCGCAATTTCGGGATTTGCCACTTCTTACGGTCCGCGCGTTGGAATGAAAAATCCATGGCGCTCGCGGGAGTTCGTCGACGTCGGAGCCAGTTTTTTGCGTGTTACACGGCGGATTTGGGCGATGATTATTTGGCCACGGGAGAGCGATGTCGCAAGGCAACGTCTGGTTGCTGGAAGTTCGTTACGGCAAGGCGAACCGGAAGACGACTCTGCTTTTCCGCTCGGAATTACGTCGGAGAAACATGTCACCGACGTCGATGGGGAACCGTATGGTCCACGCCGAGGAGGAGTGTGGGTCAAGCCGGACTCTCTAATTGAGACGATTCCCCAGACAGGTGATCCGGTGGTCGGGGCAGTCCAAGATCCCCGTCCCACGTTCGAGGGATCGAACGTCCGAGGATACCAGAGATAACGCAACAAGATACAAGAGCCAATGTGCTCGCGCGGAATCGCTCGCGGGAGAGAGACTCCCGTTGGAGCGCCGTGGGGTCGCGTTGGCATTGCCTCGGCGGGAAGCCGGGAAGGTGAATCATGAGTTCCAGTCGCGCAGCCGAAAGTTGGCGCGCTTTTTTGCGCGCCGAGCAGGAATTAACCCGGCGGTCACGTCGGCAAGATCGCAAGCAAAGGATGACGGCGAGCATGCGGGCATTCGCAATGGCCGCTGGCGCGATTTTTGGCCTCTACCTTTTGCTGATTACTCAGTAACGGGTCCCTGCCGACAGCCGCACGAAGAACATTGGTTCTCGCGCGCCTGGGAACGGGAGCGCTACCGAGAACTCAGGCGAAGAGTCCATCGCCTGCTGAGTCGGAGTGCTGCACGGTTCTTGGCTGACGCCTTGTCGTTACTTCGCGTCGCTTGGAGGCAAGATGCTGGGGAAGGAAACGTGGGGCGAGTCCACCAGAATCTGGTGCTTGGCCTGCGTTTGCTGGGGGAGACCCCAGAGACGGATAAAACCCTTGGCCGCCTCGTGGTCGAACTTGTCCCCTTCTTCGTAGGTCGCCAGATCCTTGCGATAGAGGCTATGTTCGCTTCGTCTTCCTTCGACGGAGAGGGAACCCTTGTACAACTTGACCCGCGTTTCGCCCGTGACATACCGCTGACTACTCGCGACGAACGCCATCAGGTCTTGATGATAAGCGGTGAACCATAGCCCGTTGTAAATCAGGTCCGCATACTCTTGTGAGA
>JAXMAQ010000012.1:0-141659 GCA_046350335.1 Planctomycetota bacterium | reverse complement strand
CCGCTGGCCATCATGGTTCACTCCTTGGACCATGCCGCCAAGATCGCGGAATTGAACGAAGTGGAGCGAAGGATTCTGGTTTCATCCGCAAACCCCATCCTTCTTGTGACGCGGAAGAAGGAATGTCCGTTGCCGCGGTCGTTGACCTGGCGAGTCGCAACGGTTGGTCTATTCCTGCCGACGACTCCTTTACATGAATGGTTGCTTCGCGCGACAGACGGCCCGCTCGTCGTGACGAGTGGAAACGTGCACGACGATCCCATGCACACGTGCGATGAGGAACTGGACGATGCCGTTTCCGCGGGCGCTTTGGACGGGATTCTAACGCATGATCGACCGATCGTGCGTGCCGTCGACGACGGGGTGGTCCGCGTGATTTCAGGTCAAGCCGTTCCTTTCCGGATCGGGCGTGGCTTCGCGCCGCTGCCGTTGCCGGCGATTGAACGCTGGGCCGCGAGCAAGAATTGTCCTCCGATGTTAGCGGTGGGCGGCCATCAGAAGGTTGCCGTTGCGTTGTGGAATGGGTCGCAAGCGGTGCTCAGTCAACATCTCGGCGACATGAGTTCGCCGTCGTCGAGGGGGAGATTTCGAGAAATCGTCGACGACCTGCGGCGGTTGTATCAACTGGACAGGGCGCAAGTTGTATGTGACCAACATCCGGATTACTTCACCTCGCGATGGGCGGATAATCTCGGCGAAAAGTCTTGTAGAGTTCAGCATCATCACGCACATGCGGTGTCGTGCATGGTGGACAACGACCTTCTCGATCGCGAGGTTTTGGCGTTTACCTGGGATGGCACCGGACTGGGCGCCGCGGGGGAACTTTGGGGTGGAGAGACGCTCATTGCCTCCGTGAACCATTGTAGCCGGAGCCACTCCCTGCTTCCCTTCGAGCTCTTGGGAGGCGAAGCCGCCATCCATGAACCGGCCCGCGTTTCCCTGGCTTTATTGGCTCGAGCCGCGGGCAAAGAGGCGATAATCGGCGATGACAAGTTGTTGTCGCGCCTTGGATTCAATCGCCGGGAAGCTGAGACGCTATTGAGATTGCGAACATCGGTGAACCATTCGCCGAGAACGTCGAGCATGGGGCGATTGTTCGATGGAGTCGCCGGCTTACTGCTCGGGGTCCGAGAGGTCTCTTACGAGGGGGAGGCGGCGGCGTGGCTCGAGTCGGAAGCGGAAACGGGAGAAGAGACGACTCCCTTCTCGATGCCGACGGAGTCGGGGCCCGTTTCTCAAGGCGATTGGCGTCCCATGGTACGCCAGATGCTTGAGGCGGTTCGGCGCGGAGACAAGGCGTCCGACCTGGCGAATCGGTTTCACGCAACCTTGGCGAGGTGGGCTCGTGACGCGGCCTCCCATCATGACCAAATTGACGTCGTGTTGACGGGGGGCTGTTTTCAGAATCGACTGCTCTCGGAGTGGATGATCGAGGAGCTCGCCGGTCTGGGGCGTCACGTTTACTTGCATCGCGAACTTCCGCCCAATGACGGTGGATTGGCAGTCGGTCAACTCGCGATTGCCATCGGTTTATCGTCGCGAACGGAATTTGCGTGACTGGAGGGCCAACATGTGTCTCGGCGTTCCCGGACAGGTGATTGAACGTGATGGAAACAACGACGAGTTCGCTACCGCGGTCGTGGATTTCGCGGGTCTTCGGCGACGGGTGTCGGCGGCGTTTGTCCCCGAAGCCAAGCCAGGCGATTACGTCATCGTGCATGCTGGCGTAGCCATCAGTCTGTTGGACGAGGTGGAGGCCATCGCGCTCCTCGAACGAATGGATGCGTTGGAATCGGGAAACTCTTCCAGCGCCAATGAGGCATTTCCATGAAGTATGTCGATGAATACCGTCGGCCGGGGCAGGCGTCGCGATTAATCGAACGGATTCGTGGAGCGGTGACGCGACCCTGGACCATTATGGAGGTATGCGGCGGACAGACGCATTCTTTGCTCCGCCATGGCATCGATCAGGCGTTGCCTGGTTCATTGAGATTGGTGCATGGTCCAGGCTGTCCGGTGTGCGTCACGCCGGTGGAAAAGATTGATCTCGCATTGGCCATTGCTTCTCTTCCGGGGGTGCTTTTCTGCAGTTTTGGCGACATGTTGCGCGTGCCGGGCTCGCGTGGAGATTTGCTCAAATTGCGCTCCGAGGGGGGCGATATCCGCGTGGTTCATTCGCCGTTGGACGCGGTCCAGTTAGCCGAGCGTCATCCGGAGAGGGAGGTCGTCTTTTTTGCCGTCGGTTTTGAAACGACGGCGCCCGCGACCGCCTTGGCGGCTGTACAAGCAAAGCGACTTGGGTTAAAGAACTTTTCCTTGCTGTTGGCTCACGTATTGGTTCCTCCCGCCATGGCCGCGGTTCTGGAAGATCCCCGCTGCCGCGTTCAAGGGTTTCTTGCCGCCGGGCATGTCGCGACCGTGGTCGGCTACGAGGCATGTGATTCGCTTGCGGAACGATTTCGGGTTCCCATCGTGGTCACGGGCTTCGAACCGATCGACCTGTTGGAAGGAATCTTGATGTTGGTTCGGCAATTGGAGTCGGGACGGCATGAAGTCGAAAACCAGTATTCGCGGTCGGCGAAAAAGGAAGGAAATCGTCATGCCCGCGCGATGCTGCAGGAAGTGTTTGACGTTTGCGGACAATCCTGGCGGGGACTGGGAATGTTGCCTGGCAGCGGACTTCGTTTGAATGAAGAGTATTGCTCCTTCGACGCCGAATCGAGATTTGGCGTCGAGCCCGTTCGATCTTGTCCTTCCGATCAGTGCCGTGCGGGCGAGGTGCTCCAGGGACTGATTAGACCCGACGAGTGCTCTGCGTTTGGCACCCTTTGCACGCCCGAGCATCCCCTGGGCGCTCCCATGGTGTCGAATGAAGGGGCGTGTGCCGCGTATTGGAGCTATCGTCGACGGGGATTCAACGGGATTCAGCCAACACCGGTTGGCCATGGGTTGGAGGTCACTCGTGACTGAGTCCTTCGACTCCTGTCCGATGCCGAAATCCGATCACGACCGAGTCTTGCTGGCGCATGGCGAAGGCGCACGCTTGAGCAGAAAACTGCTGCGCGAGCGATTGCTCCCCAAGCTGGGTAATCCGACGCTCGATAAATTGGGGGACGGCGCGCTCTTGCCAATGCTGCAGGGGCAGATCGTGGTTTCGACCGATAGTTTCGTGGTGCAACCACTTTTTTTCCCCGGTGGTGATATCGGCCGGCTTGCCGTCCACGGAACGGTGAACGATTTGGCGGTAATGGGTGCCGTCCCCAAATTCTTGAGCCTGGCTTTCATTCTGGAAGAAGGGTTACCGTTCTCCGTGCTGGACGCGGTCCTCGATGGCATCCGGATTGCCCTTGAGCAATGCGGCTTGCGGGTTGTTACTGGAGACACGAAGGTGGTTCCCCGAGGCGCGTGTGACGGACTCTTCATCAACACCACGGGACTAGGAATTCTCCGTCCGGATTGCGCGTGGTCCCTAACTCAGATTCAACCCGGAGACCGAGTGCTCGTAAGTGGGACCATCGCGGACCATGGCATGGCCATCTTGACGGCGCGCGAGCAGGTGGACGCCGAGTCCCTCTTAGAAAGCGATTGCGCGCCGGTGCACGAGTTGACGGAACGATTGATTCCCTTTGGGGACGCGGTCCGCTTCTCGCGCGATCCGACGCGGGGAGGAGTGTCGGCCGTGTTCCGAGAAATCTCCGAAGCAACCGGACTTGGAGTGGTCGTGGAGGAGCCCCGCGTTCCGATCCGCCCCGCAGTGCGCGGCGCCTGCGAGCTATTCGGCCTTGATCCGCTTCATGTCGCCAACGAGGGAAAGATCCTCGCGGTCGTTGCTCCCGAGGCGAGCGAGGAAGTACTGAAGTCCCTCCGTCTTCATCGGCTTGGCCGCGACGCCGCCGACATCGGCGCGATGTCGGAGCGTTATCCGGGCGAAGTCGTTTGTCGCGGGATTTTGGGGGCGCTTCGCGTTCTCGACGAGCCGAGCGGCGCGCCATTACCCAGGATCTGCTAACGCGGCCGGCGATAAGCCGCGTAAATATTCAACGATCCATCCGATTTCAGACGCGCTGCGATTCATGGGTTGCCCGCGGAGCCACCTGCTTGGCCCGCGGCCGGCTGTTGTTGTTGTTGTTGTTGTTGCATCCGAACGAGAAGCCACTGTTGGGTCTGGTTACCTCCAAAGTGGACCAACACGGGAGTTTGGTCTTTGGTGAGATTGTAAATCCCGGTTTCGAAGACCGTGGTCTTGTTGTTGCCGATCGTCCACGCCGCTCGTTGTGAATTCTTATCGACCGAACCATAAACGGGAGACGTGGAATTCATCAGCGCGTCGTAGTAGTTTCCACGAATGATGCCGTTGGAGTCGACAGCGAGTTGAAAGAGGTCGTTGGACGCCTTGTCGTCCCCTTGTACCAAGGCGAAGACGCCGAGCGACGTCCATTGATCCGTGGGCGCGGGATTCGCCGCTTGCCCTTGGGCGGCAATGTTGTTCGCTTGCTGGGCGTATTGGGTTTGCGTTCCCATATCCGTGCCGTTGACGTAGACGTTGTTGTCCTGGTAGACGACATTGCTGCCGTAATCGTAATCGACGGGCGCCGCGGCGATGGAGGCGAACGAGGCGATGGCGGGCCAAGTCGCCAATCCCCACGCGGTGCCTCCCACGAAGGCTGCTGGTGCCCAGGCTACGGGATGATTGGCGTACCAGGTCGGCGTGAAACAGTCATAGTGAGCGAAGCCGGTCCGGACATAGCCCGCTCGATCCGCGACATAGCCATGCGACCAATAGGCGGTGCCATGGGCGACTGCCCCTCCTGCTCCCCACGCCGCGGAGTAGTGGGACAATCCCATGTCGGTGGGGAAGTGTCCCCCTGCCGCTCCCCAGCGCGTGCCCGAGGAGACGCCGCCATAAGGTCCACTCGCGCTGCGATACCTGGATCCCCCGGCGACATAGTTACCGCCCGCGCCGACGGCGGCCCCTCGAGTCGTGTCACTGCTGTAGCTTCTTCCTCCCGCGGTGGTCGCGGTAACGTCTCGAGTTCCTCCGGCAGCGGCGCCCCAGGGAGTCACAACCGCGCCGCGACTGCCGTCGACCGAGACCGACCCGCCACGCGCGTCGCTCCAGGAATTGTCATAGGAGCTACGCGCCCCGTACCCCTGGGCGCCCACCGCGCCGCTGCTGTAGCTCCTCGATCCGCTGTAATTGCCGTACGTCCCCGAAAATCGGTTGCCCCCTGAAAATCCACCCGAGGCGTCTCCCATTCGATCGGCCCCAAATCCGCCACTTAGACCACCAGCGCCATGGCCGGCACCAAAGCGATCCCTCCGAAACCTCCTCCTCCCAAACCACCACCAAAACCGCCACCTCCTAGTCCTCCACCACCTTGTCCACCGCCGAAACGGTCTCCCCCAAAACCTCCACCTCCTAGTCCTCCACCACCTTGTCCACCGCCGAAACGGTCTCCCCCAAAACCTCCACCTCCCAGTCCTCCACCACCGAAGCCACCGCCTCCACCTCCGAATCGGTCTCCACCTCCACCGAAGCCACCGCCTCCGAAGCCGCCTCCGCCTCCTCCTCCGAAGCGATCACCGCCAAAACCACCTCCGCCTCCACCGAAACCACCTCCGCCAAAACCTCCACCACCACGAAATCCGCCGCCGCCGAAACCGCCCCCGCCGAAGCCACGCCCCAAGGTTTGGTCCGCCGACATCGTCAATGCCAATGCCACCGCCATCATGCGAATCATTCGACCCGTCATAGCCGTTCCTACCTTCATCGTTGTTTCAATTTCTCTCCAAGTGGTCATGTTCAAGCCGGGCTCGAGGGATGGTACTCCCAGGATCCATTCAGACTTGTTACCTCGTGACCGACAATCGATTTCTTGTCCGACATCTCATCCCTCCGATACCACACAAAGGTCGCATCATTTTGCCGGTGTCGAGGCCGGCGCATCGGCCGTTCGGATGACTCGCAGAGGTTTGGTGTCCGGCATTTGCACTCCCTCGATCCAGCGATCGACGGATCGCAGCGTGAACCCGTTGTCGTTGAGACGGGTGAGAATGCTTATCGAGGCGGTCTGGGCTCCGTCTGCCGTCACGCCTATCGAGTCCATGATCCAACTCGTCCGATCCTGGTACCAAACGGACTCTCCAAACGCGCCGTCTTCGTCGAAATGCCAGCTGCGCAACTGGCCGGTTCGCGGATCGACGCCGATCCGCTGGCTTCCCGTGGCCAAGACTTCATTACCGCGTTTCTTGACGAATCGGGAGAGCAGAAACGTTTTTGGCGAGTTCCATTCGAACGAGAACTGAAATTCTTCATCCCCCCATTTGGCGTGCCATTTCCCTTCCAGCCAGGCAATCTCTTGGAGGTCGTTCCCTTCGCCATGCCATTCGCGCACGAATGCCAATTTCCACTTTCCGCCTTCGCGGGTGTGGATGGCTTCGTAGTGCGTCTTGGCGGGTAGTTCGGGTCCCGCGTGGCTCACTTGGATGCTACCACGCTCCACGGCCATTTCCCCCGAGGGGAATCGGATCGAGTCGATGGTGACCTGCGCCTTAGGATTGGACATTTTGGCGAACATGTTGGCGTAGGCCTTTTCGATCTCCGCGCGACCTCGGAGCGTGGTTCCGGCATCGTCGCGAAACTCGCCTTGCTCCGTCCACGCCGCCGCCAAGGCCGCCGCATTCGCCGCCGTGAATGCCTGTTCGAATTCCTTGGAGGACTGACGGATCGCCGCTTCTTCAGCCGCGAAAGGAGTCGTCGAGTTCGCCAGCGCACCTTGAGGCGAGTTTCCCGCAGGTTGATCGGCGCGAGCTTCGTGGATCAGACGGCAAGGGGGGTGGGCTGCCACCAAAAGCGGCACCGCGAGAAAAAATCCGAACCTGGTCAAACTGCGATGAGCAAACACGTGCGTTTCCTTGCTTCGATGGTTCGAGAAATCGCGTTAACAACGCGGGTTCACTTGGGTTTCTTCCACTCGCAACTCCGCCGCGATCTCCCGGGAACGATGGGGTCATGGGAGTTCCGCGTCGAGTTTGGAATTATCCTACATATTCACCAACTCTCCGGACGGAATCAATTCCTGCTGCCTTCAACGTTTCAGCATCAAGTCCAGGGCGCGTTCCGAGTTTGGCACGCTCACCATGGGGGAGGAGTGGTTACGGATTGACAGGTGACGCGGTCACGGGGACCATGGATCTTTCCGATGTCCCTCGCTTCCCCGTGGGTAGACTGGTATTTCTCGCTTAAGCAGGGCAATAATTACCATGCAGCCATCGCCCGAACGCAAGCCCGCTCGAGGTTATTTTCCCACGACCGCCTGGACGTTTATTGAATCCGCCAAGGACCCCGCGGACGCCAATTATCGCCAGGCACTCGGGCATTTTGCCGAAAGTTATTGGAAACCGGTGTTCTTCTTCCTCCGCGCGCGGGGGTATCCCGTGGAAAAGGCGGAAGACCTGACGCAGGATTTCTTCTGCCGCTTTCACGAGAAAAATTGGATGTCCCCCGCCAGCAAGGAAAGAGGTCGGTTTCGCAATTTCCTGCTCCGCGTCCTTGTTCGATTCCTCAGTGACCAGTCTCAAGATCGAGCGCCCCGCCAGAAGGCTTTCGAGGATAAGCAACTCGCCATCTCGCAATGGTTGACGGAAGAAGATCGAGCGTTCGAGCCCGGTACTTCGGACACGCCCGAGACCGTGTTCATGCGTCGTTGGGCCGCCTCGGTCTTACGCACGGTCAACGATCAATTGCGCGAACAATGTGAACGAGAAGGGAGAGCCCAATGGTATGCGATTTTCTGCGAACGATTTGATTCCGAATCGGACAAGAAGAGTTTGAGTTTGGAAGCTTTGGCGGAAAAGTATTCGTTGTCCAGGGATCAGGTTCGTTACGCGATTGAAAACGTAACGAATTGGTTCCAAAAAGCTTTGCGGCGGGAACTGCGTGATCAAGTCGGTTCCGAGTCGGAGATCGATGCCGAGATTCGCGAACTCATGACACTCTTGGCTGGTTAGACTTTCGATATTCGGACCCGACCTTAAAAAATTCCCCGAATCGACGAACATGCCCGAAGTACCGTTGGAGTTGTTTTCCCATTGCGCGTCGGTGCTCCTGTTGGCATCAGAAAGGCAAGGTCGTCGAGCTTTTCCGAGCGGCAATAGGGCCGGTCGCTTCACGGGCCTGGTCATCGAGTGTTCTTTTTGAGTAACAGTATCATCAGTTCGGCGCCTTTATCACTTTGAATAGCGGCAATGAGGGTGGGAGCAGAAACGATGTTGGAAGAACGAGAAGTCCGGCTTTTGCTCGCCGCGCTTCAGGAGATGGCGTTGACTCCCCAGGAGGCGTCGAAAGTACTCGACGAGGCAAGCGAGAAGTCCTCGTCCTCCTTGGCCGAGCTACTCGTGGAGAAAGGTTATGTCGATCGGAGAAGCCTTCAGAGCGCACCCGCCATCCCCGAAATCCCGAACACGGTCGCCTGGACGCCCGCCGATTCACGGAATACCACGCCGCGAGTCTTTCTTCCGGGCGCGACATCCGGCGAGGCAAAGAGGCAGGACAACACCGGGGCGCGCGCGAAATGGCTTGGCAGCAATGCAAGCTTCGTGGTGGAAAGCGAGATCGCGCGCGGCGGGCTGGGGCGCGTCCTCCTAGCGCGCGATGAATACCTCGGTCGGGAAGTCGCAGTTAAGGAGATCCTCCCCCACCGCGAAGCTTCGACGAACTTCGTCAATCGTTTTTTTCATGAAGCACAGGTCACCGGCCAGTTGGAACATCCGGGCATCGTCCCGGTCTATTCGTTGGGCATTCAAACGGACGGCAAGCCCTTTTACGTGATGAAGCTCGTTCGCGGGACGACGCTCGCGGACTCCATCCATGAGTTCCATCACGGTCGCTCGGACGAGTCCACGAAGTCACTTGCCTTTGATCAACTTCTCCGTCGGTTCGTCGACGTCTGCCAGGCGCTCGCCTTCGCGCACAGCCGCGGTGTTCTCCACCGCGACCTGAAGCCGCAGAATGTCATGCTCGGGGATTTCGGCGAAACCATCGTCGTCGACTGGGGACTGGCGAAGATCCGTTCGCAGGACCAGTCTCTCGCCGCCGATGATTTGGAGTCGAAGTCCTCACTCGGAATCGAGACGCAAGCGGGCGCGATTCTGGGCACGCCCGCCTACATGCCCCCCGAACAGGCAGCGGGCAAACTCGACTCCTTGGACCAGCGTTCGGATGTCTTTGCGCTAGGCGCCATCCTTTATGAGATTCTCGTGGGACGAGCTCCTTACGCCGGCGCGGACAAATACGAGATTCTCGCCAAGGCCACGAGTTGTGCGTTGGAAGAACCCCGCGAGGCCCGTTCTTCCGTACCCAAACCGCTCAACGCCATTTGCAAGAAGGCGATGTCGGCCCGCATGGAGGACCGGTATCCCGACGCACAAACCTTGGCGGAAGAGATCGTTCGTTGGCAAACCGGCGAACCGGTCCAGGCGTATCCCGATCCGTGGTATGTCTCTGTCGCCCGTTTTCTTCGACGCCATCGAACCCTTGCGTTGGGAACCGCTGCCGCGGTTGGGAGCGTGGCGATCTTGCTCGCGGGACTCGCGATTCGTGAACGACGCCAGGACGTGATTCGCGACGCCGAGATTGCCAAGTTGTTGTCCTCTGGGCAGAAGGAAATCATTGCCGGCAATTGGCTCGCGGCTCGAGACCCTCTCCTCCGCGCGCTTACTTTGGCCAACGAGGATGTCGATCACGCGGCGAGAGCGTCGGAAGGTCGCGAACTCTTGGTGTCCGTGGACAGTCAGTTGGGTGAATTGGAGAGAAAACGAAAGGCTCAAGAGACCTGGACCCGTTTTCAGGACCTGCAAGCCGACGTTCTGTTTCTGCAAAGCTTTTCCATCGATTCCTCGGGCCGTCCGCTCCAGGACAAAGTGAACGAAGCACTTCGGCTATTTGGAATCACCTCCCCGGATTCAAAACTCTGGGTTGATGAGGAGTTGTATTCCGAGCAACAGCGAAAGCGCATCGTCTCATTCTGCCGCGAACTGATCGTGGCGCGCGCACGCGCCGAGGTTCAGTCGCAAACCGGCGGAAAGGTGGATCCGGCAACTCTGGAAAATGCCATGGCCTGGTTGGATCTGGCATTCCGGCTCGGACCTCCGCTCCAATCGATAGAGCTTGAGAGATCGCGTTTGTTTACGCTCGTGGGTCAGCCGCGGGAATCCGAACGAGCCCGAGCTCAAGCCGTGAAGCTTCAGCCAGCCGAGCCATCGGACTTCATCTTGCTCGCGGAGCAACAGTACGCGGACGCGAATTATGAAGATGCCAAAACATGGCTCGACCGCGCGCTCGCCCTCGACCCGTCCCGGTTCTCGGCCCTTTATCTCAAGGGCGCGTGTGACCTGTGGCTGGAAAACTGGCAGTCGGCGATCGATGGCCTGACCGCATGCGCCAGCCTAAGACCGGATTTTCTCGGAATCTACCTGCTTCGAGGTTTCGCCAGAGGCGCGCAAGGGGACTATGTTGAAGCCGAGAAGGATTTCCAAACAGCGCATGCTCTCGATGCCAATCAGCCCGCGCTTTATCTCAATCGAGGGTTGATTCGCCTGCGGCAAGAGCGTTTGGATGAAGCCGCCGCCGAATTCAAGACCGCGATCGAATTGGATCCCCAGTCAGCCGCCGGGCACCTCAATCTCGCGGAAGTCCATTTCAAACGAAAAGAGTTTGAACAAGCACTCGCGGAGATCGATCGCGCTAGCGAATTGACTCCAGGTCTTTCCAAGCCTCATCGAAGTCGCGCGCGGGTACTCGTTGCCCAAGGAAAAACCAGTCAAGCAATCGAGGAGCTTCAGAAGTCGCTCGCGCTGGATCGCAACGGTTCGGAACGGGCAAAGGACCACACGGAACTGGGAAAACTCCTGCAGAAATCGGGTCGCGTCGAGGACGCGCTCAAGGAATATAAACTCGCGGTCCGTGAAAAGCCGGAGTATGCGGAGGCCTACCTGCAAATGGGAATCGCGCATGCGGATCTCAAACAGCCGGAAAAGACTCTGGAAGCCTTCGACCAATATGAAACGCGTTTGCCGTCGAAGGATGAACCACGAAACACGGAATCCCAGGAAAGAAGAACGAAAGCAATCTTCTTTCGCGAACGTGCCTTGGCGCGAATGCTCACGGAGGACATGGAAGGTGGGCTCGCGGACGCGCTTCGCGCGAATCAACTCGAGCCGGACGTAAAAGCCTTTAAGGAGCCAGCGGACCAGGACCGTTTCACGAACATGAATACGCGGACCGGCTGGTCGTTGCTGGGCCCGACGGCTTGGAAGATGGCCTTGGAGGACTTTAACGCCGCGATCCAGAATCCAAAGGCGGACGGCGAACCTTACGCCGGCCGTGGATTCGCCAAGGTCCTTCTCGGCGGCCATGCATCCGCCATTCAAGACGCGGAGGCGGCGTATACCCGCGGGCCGCGCAAGCCGGGACATCTATTCAATGTTGCATGCATCTACGCCCAAGCCGTCGCGAGGGTACGGGAGGATGACAAGCTACCCAAGCGCGATGAGCTCGCCAAAGAATACGCGGCTCGGGCCGAGGTGCTACTTCGCGAAGCCGAGACGTTGGTGCCGGCAGAGGTTCGCGGAGCCTTTATCCAGGCGACCCTCACGGACATTGCGTTCGATCCCATTCGCCAATCACCTCTCTTGAAGCAATGGCGCGACGAAAACCAAACAGGGAGATAAAGGGCATGGATACCCATCCCGTAAGTCCGGGCACCACGTCGTCGAGTTTCATCGAAGGGCTGCGCGCCAACTCCGACGCCAGTTGGCAAAAACTCCTCGGCTACTACGCGCCGCTCTTGCGCTACTGGTGCAGGCAGGCGGGCATCGCTTCCTCCGACATCGAGGATGTCGTGCAAGATGTGCTCCTGGCGATCTCCAAGCATATTCCCCGGTTCCGCTACGACCGAAAGATCGACACGTTTCGTGGCTGGTTGTGGGTGATCACCCGTCGCAAACTATTGGATCGCGAGCGAACCTTGACGCGAAAACCGCTCGTCATCGACGATCGATTGGTCCGACAATGGACGCAAACCGAGGAAGCTCCCGCGTTGCCTAACTTGGGCGACGGCAAGGTGGACGCGCTCCAGCGGGCGCTCGACGCGATCCGAACCCAGGTCAGTTCCACGACCTGGACCGCGTTTTATGACGTCGTCGTACGCGAACGAAGCGTCGAAGAGGTTGGCAAACAACTGGGGCTCTCGCCCAACGCCGTGTACAAGTCCGTCCGTCGCGTGCTAAAGCGGCTTCGACTTGAATTGGACACTAAGAAATGACGAATTGGCTTGGCTGGCCTTCTCCTTTCAGGCGATGAATTCGCGCGGGGGCCGTTTCGACTCCAAGCCCGACGAAGCTCGGCGTTAGTCGTTCCGTCAACCGTACCGCGTCTTCGATGTCCGGAAACTATTCCCCGGGCTCCGTTCGGTCGCCACTCGCTCGGCGTGAAGGAGAGTTCGATATGTGCTCATAAGGCGAATCCGATGGGTGTCGCTTTCTGGTCATGGCCATTTGGGCTGCGCTGTATTAAGGGTTAAAGGCGAAACACGAACATACAAGGTCGCCAAGAACACGAAGAAGAAATGCGCGATGCCTTTCTTCGCGTTATTGGCGAACTTCGCGTTAAACCTCCTCTTCTCTCTCGGAGTCAACGTTACCCACCTCGGCGGGTCGAATACGCATGCCCAAGGCAAGCGTGGAGCATGACCGCAGGCGCGAAAAAAACGCGCCGGCTTTGTCGCAGCCACCCTGTAACGGTCGCACTTCGAATGACGTAAACCATCCCGCGCGCCTGGCTAAGGCCAATGCCGGCGTTCTTGGGGATGGACGCTTGTCGTGTGGTGGAGAGTGCGTCGATCGGGATCCGATTTTTGTCCGATTTTTCACTTTTGCGCATCTGACGAATGGGGAGTTATCCTCGGGCAATCGGCGTGTTCCCGCTTTTACCACTGGCGAACGACGCGAAACGCAATGGATTGTTAAGCTGTAAGTGCTTTCTGGAAATTTGTTTATGGCGGTTCCAGGGGGTGTGAAAAGAAGGGGCGTGATGTGTCCGTGGGTTGGTGAACGGTTTTGATTCCGGAGTTTTGGGTTCCGAGGATCGGGAACAGTTTCGTCGCAGATTTTTCCCCGTTTTGACGGTGAGTCCCGAAGAGCATCTGGAAACGCACCTGGAGCTTTCGAAGTTTGCTGCCGGGAAATTGGTACGGACTGCCAGCGCATGGACTGGTTTTTACTTCGAAAGGCTCCATAAGCAATTTAACCATCGAAAACTGGAGTTGTAGGCGCAAGTTATGTTTGTTACTTTACTTCGATCTCGAAAGCAGTCGCCGGTTCCTCCGCGGATATCGCCCGAAGCCGTCCATTCCCCTGCCTTGAACGCTTCGGCGGAAGTCCCTGTCGGACCGATGCAAAAACAGAAGAATCCATCTTCGTACCAGGAGACGGACTCGGGTCCGTCGTGAGTTGCCGGCATGTAAGTGAACCGGTGTCGCCAATATTCGCTATCCATCACCGTGGGATTTCGCCATGTTTCTGCCCTTATCCATCTTCGGAAGCCCGTTTGCACGAGTGACGAATCGTCCGCGAAAAGGGAAACACCGGTCTCCCAAGCCGGCATCCCATCGAGCCGACTGTCCGCGACCCTTTCGTTGTCATCTCGATCTGCTGGAAGACCGCTGCGTCCCGGCAGTGGTTAACTTTCAGGTGATTCCCTGGCTCAGTGACGTTTCACTCTCGGGCCACACCGTCGTCAACGGCGTGAGTTATCCCGTCGTCGAGCAACTCCCTGGTTCGCTTCATTCGCAATTTGAAGGATCGCTTCAACTTGATTACGAAGGGGACGTGACGGGACCGACGGTCCAGTTCGTGACCTCCACGATTGGCGTCGCGGGACTCGAGGACGATGATGGCGACATCGATTTCGCGTATGGGCTATTCATGGCGGCGTTCAATGCCGCATGGCCTGGTGGCATTAGTGGCATCGAAATCGACCTGACGAGCGATACCATGACACTCCCGGGAGGCATCGGTTCCGGCTCTGCCATTGACGTGCAATTCGTTGCCGGTCTTCTTCAGGTGACGTTAGGTGACGCCGTGCCTCTGAGCACGCTCGTGTTTCAAGAGCATTCTCCGACGAACATTGCCATCGAGACCGTCAGCGATTCCCTTCGTTTAACGCTCACGTTCGACGTTGCCGCCGAGATCCCCTTCGATTTGAAGTTTTCAACGATTCCCCTCGTCGGTGTCGGCGTCGTTCAGTTCCAAGGCCAGATCGTCGCGGAATCGGTGCCGTTGTCCGGGTCGGTCTCGGGACGCGTGTTTAACGACCTGGATGAAGACAGCGTCCAAGACGCGGGTGAGGTTGGCTACCAGAATGTTCCTGTTTTCATCGATGCCAATGACAACGGTTTCTACGACGACGGCGAAACCCGCGTTTTCACCGACGCATCGGGATTCTACCGCTTCGACTCCTTGTCCGTCGGCAGCCAAAAGATCGTGCAAATACCCCTCCCCGGCACCGAACCGATCCCCGGCGCTTCAGCCTCCGCCATCGTCACCGTCAATCCCAACGCCGAGACGGTTTACAACCTCGCCAACCGCTCGAAAAACAAGTTTGAACTGACTTTCGGTACCGAGTTAAACGGCGAAATCGAAACCGCCGGCAGCGTTGACGAGTGGACGTTCGTAGCCGTTCAAGGTCAGCGCGTGTCCCTGGACGTCTTGTCGATAGGTGGAGACGGCCAGCGCATTAACTTTGATTTGTTGGATTCGCACAATTCGATCTGGATGACGAGCTTTGCCTACTCGGGTGGCCCAAACGACGCGGATCGTGGCGCGGTGACGTTGGACGCGGGGACCTATCGGCTTGTGGTGTCGGGATCGAATACATCGATGGCGAGCTATTCCTTCAAGCTGCTCGACGTGACGACGCCGGACCACTTCAACTTGTCCTTGAACTCGGAGTCATCGGGGAACATCGACCGTCTTGGTAGCTTGGACGAATGGACGTTCGTAGCCGTTCAAGGTCAGCGCGTGTCCCTGGACGTCTTGTCGATAGGTGGAGCGGCCAGCGCATTAACCTTGATTTGTTGGATTCGCACAATTCGATCTGGATGACGAGCTTTGCCTACTCGGGTGGCCCAAACGACGCGGATCGTAGCGCGGTGACGTTGGACGCGGGGACCTATCGTCTTGTGGTGTCTGGATCCAACACGTCGATGGCGAGCTATTCCTTCAAGCTGCTCGACGTGACGACGCCGGACCACTTCAACTTGTCCTTGAACTCGGAGTCATCGGGCAACATCGACCGTCTTGGCAGCTTGGACGAGTGGACGTTCGTAGCCGTTCAAGGTCATGCGTGTCTCTGAACGTTCTGTCGATTGGCGAAATGGCCAACGCATTAACTTTGATTTGGTGGATTCGCACAATTCGATCTGGATGACGAGCTTTGCCTACTCGGGTGGTCCGAACGACGGGGATCGTGGCGGTGACTTTGGACGTGGGGACCTATCGTCTTGTGGTGTCTGGATCCAACACGTCGATGGCGAGCTATTCCTTCAAGCTGCTCGACGTGACGACGCCGGACCACTTCAACTTGTCCTTGAACTCGGAGTCATCGGGCAACATCGACCGTCTTGGCAGCGTGGACGAGTGGACGTTCGTAGCCGTTCAAGGTCAGCGCGTGTCTCTGAACGTTCTGTCGATTGGCGGAAATGGCCAACGCATTAACTTTGATTTGGTGGATTCGCACAATTCGATCTGGATGACGAGTTTTGCCTACTCGGGTGGTCCGAACGACGGGGACCGTGGCGCGGTGACTTTGGACGCAGGGACCTATCGCCTTGTGGTGTCTGGATCCAACACGTCGATGGCGAGCTACTCCTTCATGTTGCTCGACGTCGTGCCGCCGGACATTGGGACACTCACTCTAGGACAACCTGTTAGCGGCAACATCGAACAGGTGGGTAGCAGGGATGAATGGACGTTTAACGGAACGGTAGGCGAGACTATTTCGTTTAATGTGGGTTCGATTGCGAACTCGGCGGGACAGGGTTTGATCTTCACGTTGGTGGGACCATCGGGGTACCTAACGAGTGCAACGGGAACGGCGGCGCAGCCACAAGCCGGAAACCTGCAACATACGTTAACGGAAACCAGGGCCATATAAACTCGTGGTTACCGGCGTCGGCGGGACAATAGGAGGTTATTCGTTTCAGGCAACGAAACAAGAAGAACACGTCCGCCGATGGACCGGCCTTGGTGGCGATTTCGAATGGTCCAACAAGCTCAATTGGAGCGATAGTGTCGCTCCACAGACGACGAAGACGTAATCATCGACGTCCCTGCCGACATCACCGTTATCATTCGATCGGCAATCACCGTCCGTAGTCTGGTTTGCAAGAACTCACTCTCCATCCTCGACGGCGGCTCGATTTACGTTTTTGCGGATTCCGCCATTGAAAACAATCTGTCGCTCAATCGAGGCAGCCTGACTGCCCACGGTGTTGGCGTCAAATGGAGGACACCTGAACAACAGACATTTCCACTGGAAGTCTGTTTGCAAAGCGGGTGCAACAATCGAACTGGAAGGCATTACTAATTGCACGCTCGGACTTAATCCACAGGGTTTGGGCTACACGGCACAGTTCGAAGCAGACGGCATGGGAAGTCGAATCGAACTCCGTTCGCTTACGGAGTTCGAGGGAAATGCGGCGAAAGTTTTTTTACGTCCACTCAGAATATCCGAGCACTAAATGGTGGCGTGATCGATTTGTCGGCATTGCAAACGATTACTGGAGGAAGAATCAACATGTTGGCGGATGGAGCCGAGAGTAGAATCGATCTGAGTTCATTGGAAAGCTTCACGGGCAATAGTCTGTATCTAGCAACGCTCGAAGCGGCAAATGGTGGAACAGTTCTCAATGGATCTTTGAAGTACATAAGCAACGTCCACATAACGGTCAACGATAATGCCAACATATCGACGGCGATGCTTGAAATCTTGATAGTCAGCAAGATCACCGCGAACAGAACAGTTGTTGACTTGAGTGCTTTGACGAGCGCGGATACAACCTCCTTCGTGGCGAAGGAGGGTGCACGAATTCTGGTGAACCAGCTCACGAGTTATCGCCTCGGACTCAATCCGCAGGGTTTGGGCTATACGGCACAGTTCGAAGCAGACGGCGTTGGAAGTCGAATCGAACTCCGTTCCCTAAAGATGTTCGAGGGAAATGCGGCGAATTTTTCAACATCCACTCAGAACATCCGAGCACAAAATGGCGGCGTGATCGATTTGTCGGCATTGCAAACGATTACTGGTGGAAGAATCAACATGTTGGCGGATGGAGCCGAGAGTAGAATCGATCTGAGTTCATTGGAAAGCTTCACGGGCAATAGTCTGTATCTAGCAACGCTCGAAGCGGCAAATGGTGGAACAGTTCTCAATGGATCTTTGAAGTACCTAAGCAACGTCCAGATTACGGTCAACGATAATGCCAACATATCGACGACGACGCTTGAAATCCTGATGGTCAGCAAGATCACCGCGAACAGAACAGTAGTTGACTTGAGTGCTTTGACGAGGCGGATACAACCTCCTTCGTGGCGAAGGAGGGTGCACGAATTCTGGTGAACCAGCTCACGAGTTATCGCCTCGGACTCAATCCGCAGGGTTTGGGCTATACGGCACAGTTCGAAGCGGACGGCGTGGGAAGTCGAATCGAACTCCGTTCGCTTACGGAGTTCGAGGGAAATGCGGCGAAGCTTTTACGTCCACTCAGAATATCCGAGCACTAAATGGTGGCGTGATCGATTTGTCGGCATTGCAAACGATTACTGGAGGAAGAATCAACGTATTGGCGGATGGAGCCGAAGTACGATCGATCTGAGAATGCTCGAAAGCTTTAGCGGTAATGCGGCGACCAATACGACGTTGGAGGCCAAGAGCGCAGGGAGAATCCAACTGGGACGCAAGTGACGATTCGCTCGGTTCAAATCGTTGCTTCCACGGGTGCTCTCTTCGGTGGTACGTTAGTTCTTTCCGACGGCAGCAGCTTATCGGGAAGCGGAACCATCTCGGCGAATGTGATCAATCAAGCGACCGTGCGGATTGCCGCGGACGTGGGGGGACGAGTCAGGGTCGCGTTGGCTCGATTACCATCACGGGTTCGTATGAGCAGACAGCCTCGGGCGTTCTGTTGGTTGATATTTCAGGATTCGACCCAGGGACGACTTTCGATCAATTGGTCGTTGGCGGCGCGGTAACACTCGGCGGAACGCTCTCCATCAGTCGGCAGGAGTTCGTGCCTGTTTTCGGCGACTACTTCGCGATCATCTTGGGCGAGTCGATACTTGGACAGTTCGAAAGCCTTGTTGGTTCGAGGATTTCGGATACCCAGTACCTCGGGCCGGCATATCGCATCGATTCCCTTCTCCTCGTCGTCGATGGTGAGCCGGGGTTGTCGAATATCTTCGTGCCGGAAGATGCGGCGGACAGCGTGATTGATGTAAGAAATGGATTTAAGTTGCCGGGACCGCGGTCGTATTTCTTCGACCCCATTCCCGCCGACGCTCCTTTCACGGCGAGTCTTTCCGGGAATCTGCTCACGCTGGACTATAAGGAAAATGCCTTCTCCTCGCAGCCGGTGACAGTGACGGTTCGTGCTGTTAATGATGAAGGGGTTTCGGCGGAGGCGACCTTCTCGGTCAAGGTTTCCTCGGTCAATGATCTGCCCGAGATCGATTTTGAGGAGACTCCGTCGAACGGGAATCTCCAAGTACCGTTTGGAACGCTCGAGTCGGAGGTGGACCTAGGACAGGCGTTTACGGACGTGGAAACGCCGTTCGTGGAGCTAGCGCTCGCCATTGTGGGGGTGTCGAATGGGACGTTGTTCCGCACGGCGCCGACACTGGATGCCGAGGGGCGATTGCATCTGGAGTTTGCTCCGGACGCGTTTGGTACATCGCGGATCACGATACGGGTGACGGACGGCGATGGCGGGGTCGCCGAGAAGGATTTCGTCGTTGAACTCGCGGGTGCCGAGCCAAAGGACAGCTACGACGCGGCCGGGGACAACGATACATTTGAATTGGCGTCGAATGTTGGACCGTTGAATGCAGGGCTCGTGGTCAGTGCCAATATTCATGCGGGGTTTGGCGGCGACGTTGACGTTTACCAGTTCACGACGGCGGTGGATGGGGTCTATCGGTTCGAAGTGGTGGCGGAACGGGCGGGGGGGACGCTGGACGCCGTCCTCGAATGGATCGATGGCCAGGGTCGCGGGTTGGGATATAGCGACGACGCGATCGGCAATGATCCGGCGATGCAAGAGTTCCTGGCCGCCGGTACCTATTACCTCAAAGTGTCGGGGTTCGGTGGATCTTTGGGGGCGTACACCCTTCGCTTGACCCGCGTGGATCAAGCGCCCCAGATCCTTCGCATGACGCCTAGCCGGACGGTCGCCGGCACGCCGCCTGTTCTCGAACTCCGTCTGGATGACTCGGCTGCCAGCCTCCTCGATCCCGCTTCGGTGTCGCCCGCGGCATTCCTTTTGGAGAAAGTGGATGGGAACGGCGTGGTTCTGGAAGATGTCAGTGCCAAGATCCTGTCCGCGACCTGGAACGAGACGACGCGAAGCATTTCGCTTGCGCTCGACGGCGGACTCGAGGATGGTGGATATCGGCTGACGGCGACGGAGGCGATAAGGAACCAGTCGGGAATCGCGCTGGATGGTAACCGCGACGGCCTTGCGGGTGGGAGTTTTACGGGCGATTTCGCGATCGACTCGACGGCTCCCGAAGGGACGATTGCGGCGATGGCCGTGACTGACGGCCTCTTCACGTTCGCCGGCACGGTGAGTGACGGCTTCCCGGCTATGGCGGGGGAGACGATCCTCTTAAGTCTCGATGTCGATGGCGACGGGTTTGACGATGGGGCCTTGTTCGTCACGCTCGGGGCGGGGGACACTCCTTGGACGTTAACCACCGCGTCTCCGATTCCGTTCGGCCAGGAGGGAATCACTGTCCGGGCTCGGTTCGAAGATCTACGTGGAAATGCTTCGGTGGTCTAAACGACTCTGGACACGCGGACGCCGGTGGTCACGGCGGCGAAGGTGGTGGGGAATCAGATCCACGTCACGTTCAGCGTCGATGGCCTGGTGAATGTCGACTCGCTGTCGTCCTATCGGGTCACGAACACGGAACTCGCCGACGTTCAGTACGACGCGGCAACGCGGACGGCGAAGTTGTCTTTCGCGGGAAACAAGCTCGCGACGGGGACCTACAGTCTCACCGTCCTTTCCCTGACCGAGGAGAAAACGGAAGGGATCGTGGATCTGGACGGGGACGGCAATCTGTCGGCGGGAGGAGACTTCGTCCGAACCCTCACGGTGGATAATGACAAGCCGGTGATCCAGAGTGTTGCGATCATGAACGCCGGCAGCGATCCTTTGCTGACCAACCAGTCTCGGCCGAGGTTGGTTCTCAATGTCAAGGAACTGTTCCCCTCGACGGCGACCGGGAGCTTGACGGCTTATGTCGACGTGGACGGGGATGGATTCGACGACGGATACGCTTTCGTCTATCTTGCGGGCGGGGTTTATGACCTCAACAACAATATCGCGACCTTCGATCTCCCCATTCTTAACCCTCTTCCGCACGGGAGCCATGCGCTCCTCGTTCGCGTGACGGACGCAGTGGGGAATGAATCGGAAACGTACTCGCTGCAGATCGACGTCGATCGAGAAAGGCCGGCCGTCCAGGTGAAGACGGTATCTCCGAGCGTTCAGCAGACCGAGATCGCGCTGGAGTTTAGCGAACTGGTGAACTTAAACGGCGGGAGCTTTGCCCTTTGGCGCGCGGGGGACCAAGAGGATAGCAGTTTTGAGGATGGCTATGTCGTCGAGTCCAACCAGTTCCTCTCTTTTGCCGATGGTTTGAAGAGTCAGGTGGTGGTCCGCGTGGCTGCCAACGCATTGCAGGACGGTTTCTATCGACTGGTGGTCCTGGGCAATGGAGTCACGGACCGGGCGGGCAACGTGCTCCGCGCCGGCGATTTCTTCGTCGATTTCCAGATTCGGAAGGATGGACCAGAGGTATCGTCGGCATTCCTCTCCGCTCCATTGACGACGGACGGTGCCGGCAGGTTGATAGTGAATTTCGACGCGTGGACATTGGACGAAGCGTCCGCGGTCCAATTTGCGAACTACCGGTTGGTGTCCCCGACGGGCGAACTCTTGACCTTTACGTCCGCGAGCTACGACCCGATCGCCCAACGGGTGGTGCTGACGATATCGGGAACCTTGGCTGCGGGGAATTACGACCTCACGGTGTCGGGAGTGAAGAACCTTGCGGTGGTGGCGATGGCCCAGCCCTCCACGAAAACGCCTTCGGTCGGGGTCGCGGGGGGAGAAGAGCCCCAAGACCAGGCGGTTTTTGACCGCGATCACGCGGTGCTTGAAGATTTCGCGGCCAACATTCTCCCCGCGATCGACGCGTCGACCAAAGTGCTGACCAGCCGATCGTTCGCGGATCGACTGCTGCAGGTGATGGAACTCGCCTTCACTTCTGGCCAGGACGTCAATCTGGCGCTTCAGGCCTATTTCCTCGCGGAACGAGTAGCAGAGTTCTCGAACCATGACGACGCCTTGATCACCGACGGCGACGCCTTGATCACTTTCAAGGATTATTTGCCCAAGGAGTTCGCGATCTTCTGGTCGTACGGGACACGGTTCCTCCTGTATGATCCGAACGACGAGCCGAGTTCTCCGACTCGATCGCGCGTCGGTTTTGGAATCGACGGCAGCAGGATAGAAGAAATCGACGGTGCGATCCTGGCGGGAAGCGCGGAGGGTTTCTCCATCGCGATCGTCCCGTTGTCCGCGTCGGATCAATTCGTCATCAATAAGTTCGCGACGGTCGAAGGGGAAGTGAAACTGCCCCAGCTTGATTACAAGGTCGAACTGGAAGGGCTCTCGAGTTTCGAACGACTAGCGGGTAGCGTTCTTTTCGACGCCTACGAGAAGCTTGGGGCGATCTCGTTCGATGCGGATGCCATCCCGTTGTCAGAGACGGTCGCCGTTTCTCTTGATCTGTCGGAGGTATTGACCGGCTACGATCCGAACTTGGCGCTCATGAATGCGCGGGTGCTCGCTCGCATTGAAGAGGTGGTGGGAAACTACGAGTTTCTCAAGACCAACCTCTTGGTGCTCTGGTTCGATCCGGTCGACTTCCGATTGAAGGATGCCCAAGGGTACGCGATGGGTTTCGGTCCCTTCGACGGCGGTTCGTCGCGAGACTTCAATGACATCGCCGCCGCGTACTATTCCGGCAACGGTGTCACCGAACTACTCGTGTGGGCCGACGCGCCCGGCGATTTGTACACATTGGAACTCTTGGGACTTGGACTCCGGTACGGCGGGTACGCAAATTTCTTCGGCGTCAGCGGACTTCGTCACGAGGCACCGCTCGAGGGCTTGCTCAGTTCTCGCGACCACGTGGTGGCCGTCCTGGACTTTGGCTACCGACCTGGGAATGGATCTCCAGGTACTGATCCGGGAACCGGGAATCCCGGCCCCAACCCGCCGGGCGGGGGCCCGATTGTCGGGACGCCTGGCCGAAATACGCCCGGCGGAACTTCCCAGCCCACCAGTTCGTTCGTGAGCAATTCCATCGCGAATATCTTCGGTGCGCAGTTAGGTGCCGCGAGTCGAACGGCGTCGGCGATCGCATTTGGTCCAACGCTGCTTGCGGGATTAAGCACGGTCGCGGACGGGGCGGGTGGCTTGTCCGGTCGAGCGGGGGAGGGCGGTGGAACCGAAGGGGGCGCGTCTCGTCCACGAGATCGAGGATTGCTCTTGGCAAACAAGGTGGAACTCGCCTTGCCGGTCTCCTTTACCGAGGCCTTGGGGACGATCGCCGAGGCGGTGGGGAATTTCCTGCAGTTGGGTAATTTGCCGATTGCCCGAGAGTCGGTCGAAAATCTCAGCCGAGCACTGCAGAATGTGTCTCCGGGTGCGTCCATGCTTCTACGGATGATGAACGCCTTGCGTCCTGAGGAGAACAAGCCGGCAGGTGATAACTCTCCTACAGGTTCGACGACAACACATTGGCACTCCCCAGAGGCAGAAAGCTGGGACCAAGTTCCCGTTTTCGCCGCAGATTCCGAACTCGCGACCTGGATGGAAAACGATCCGGATCTCGAGTCGCTGGACGAGATGTTCGCCGAGGAAGAAACCGGCTCGGAATTACTTCTCGCCGGTCTCGTGGGAAGTGGATTCCTTGCCACGCCTGTCCATGAGCCGCGACATTCTCGTTCGCGGAAGAAAGGATCGATCGGGGTTTCCTGAATCTCGCATGTCGAGCGGGAACTTGGAGGAAACGATCCCGAGTCACGCTGATGGATGCCGAGGCAATCGTCTCGGCTGGATTCTCTCATTCGGTCGATCTCCCCCGCCGGGGCCGGCGCGCTGTTACGACGTTGGGTACTGTTGCGCCGGCCCCTTTTCCTTATCCCTGGCCCGGCCCTGGAGTCATGGTCCGGCCATTTCGGGTAAATGGAGTTAAAACGTCATGCTGATTGCTCTTGCGGCTGTGGCGGCCCGGTGCGAGAATACGTTTGCAAGGCTCATATCTCTTTCTCAAGTCTTAAGGAGCCACATCCATGAGTAACGTCACGGAGATTCTCGAGAAAAAAGGTTGCCAGGTCTTCACGATCGGCAAGGAAACCACCGTGCTCGATGCTGCCTTGCACATGAACGAGCACAAGATCGGGGCACTCGTGGTCGCGGAGTTCGGCAAGGTGATTGGCATGTTCACCGAGCGGGATATTTTGCAGCGTGTCGTTTCGGAGCGACTTGATCCGGCGGAGACGCCGGTGTCGCTGGTGATGACCAAGGAGGTCGTTTGTTCGACTCCCGAAACGACGATCGAAGAAGCGCGTCACGTAATGCGTTCGCGCCGCATTCGTCACATGCCGGTCGTGGACGAGGAGAACAACCTTTTGGGACTGATTTCGATTGGCGACCTCAATGCCTGGCAGCTCGACGGTCAGGAGCAAACGATCTACAGTTTGCGTGAATACCTGTATGGCCGGGTGTGACGTGTCGGCCGTTGGCTTGAGCGTCAATCGCCAGTGCATTTTCCTCGGATCCTGGCGAGTGATGGGAGCGTCGTTCGCGTTACCGTCCGATGGCGGCATCGTCGTCGAAGTCGTCGCGATTGCACCGACGTTCGAATTCTTCGAGATCTTCCTCGCTGTAGCCGAAATGGTGGGCTAATTCGTGCAGGATGGTCTCGCGGATATTCTTGCGCAACTCGTCGACGGAATCACTCACTTCCTCGAGAGGGCGGCGAAAGAGAATGACCCGGTTGGGATGCCTTTCGCCAAAGGCTTGTTCCGTAAGTGGAACACCTTGAAACAGTCCTAGCAATAGGTCGTCCTCGAATTCCGTTTCCTCGTCGACGCTGGCCAGGTCGTCAGCGGTCGGAACTTCCTCGACGTCGACGACGACATTCTCGAGTTCGCTTTGAAACGGCTCGGGAATCGCGCGCAAACATCGGCGGACCTCGGTGGTAAACTCGTGAAGTGTAAGCCGATATTTCGCCATGACTCCATTGGTATCCACGATTCGCGGAAGTCGCCACCTTCCTTGTTTGCATTCCCCTTAGGTATATTCGTTGGCGAACAAGAAATAAACCGATCGGCTCGCGCATCTTCGCTACAGGTGAATCTTCGCGCCGAGGAATACGAACACCCTTCCATGGGCAAGTTGTCCCCGCGGGGTTAGGGAATGAAGTGGGTTCACGGGATGATCGGGAGGAGCGAGATGTTCATGGCGAACTATGGAAAAACCATTGCTTCCGTAGGGTTGGTGTTGCTATTTCACGCGATCGAGAGCCCTGACGTTGCGTTGGCGGCGGGGCGCAAGCCCAATGTGGTGTTGATCGTCGCGGACGACCTCGGTTACGCGGATCTCGGCTTCCAGGGAGGCAAGGAGATTCCCACGCCAAACCTGGACGGATTGGCGAAAGGGGGTGTCGTCTGCACGAACGGCTACGTGACCTGCCCCGTATGCAGTCCAACCCGCGCGGGTTTGTTGACCGGCCGATACCAACAACGTTTCGGCCATGAGTACAACCCCGGCAATGCTCGGGTGACGGGTGCCGAGGTCGGCTTGCCGATGTCGCAAGGGACGCTTCCGAGCGCCCTGAAAGCGGACGGCTACAAGACCGGTATGGTCGGGAAATGGCACCTGGGAGTCGCGGAAAAGTTCCGACCGACGCAACGAGGCTTCGACGAGTTCTATGGGTTCCTCGGCGGCGCGCATCAATACACGGACCTGGAGGTCGCCGGCGTTGAGTCGATCTATCGAGGGAACACGCCGATTTCCGAATCGGAGTATTTGACGGACGCATTCGCGCGCGAGGCGACCGACTTCATCAATCGTCATGCAACAGAGCCGTTCTTTCTCTATCTACCGTTCAATGCCGTTCACACGCCGATGCAAGCCACGAACAAATACCTGGACCGATTCAAAAGCATAGAGAATGAAAAACGGCGAAGTTACGCCGCCATGCTTTCCGCGATGGATGACGCTGTTGGGGCGGTGCTGACGAGGATTCATGACTTGAAGTTGGAGGATGACACGCTGGTGTTTTTCATCAGTGACAACGGTGGCCCTCCAAGCGCGAACGCTTCGAACAACGGGCCTTTGCATGGAGCCAAAGGATCAGTATGGGAAGGGGGCATTCGCGTGCCGTTCGTCGTACGCTGGCCGAGTCGCGTCCCCGCGGGCAAGACCTACGACAAGCCGGTGATCTCGCTCGATATCTTCCCGACGATTCTGGCGGCAGCGGGTGTTTCCAAACCGGAGCAAGCCAAGTTCGACGGCGTGAATCTCCTGCCCTTTTTGAGCGGGGAAAAGCAAGAGTCGCCGCATGATCGGCTGTATTGGCGATTCGGTTCGCAGCACGCGCTGCGGCAGGGGAATTGGAAATTGGTTCATGTGGCGGGCGAGTCGGACAAACTCTACGACCTGGTGGCGGACCTAGGCGAGACCAAGAACCTTGCCACGGAGAAGCCTGAAACGCTGAGCGAACTGCAAAAGGCATACGCCTCCTGGAACAGCGAACTCGTGGAACCTCTGTGGCAGAGGCAGGAAGGGGGCAAACGTGCCGCAGGTGCTCGGATGGAAAAGGGAAAGCGGCCCGGCAAGGGGGCGAATAAAGCCGGCAAGAATCGCAAGAGCCAAAAGGCGGAGCCCCAACCTCAAAACTGAAAGTAAATGAACGGTTTGGCGTTCAACGGCGTGAATAGCAATGCGATCGCCCAAAGAACTCCGTAAATCGCGGCGAATGCGTAGTCGGGAAAACGTTCCCACGTCCCGGCGAGCGTGCGCCGGCGGGCCAGGTAGTGCGCGGCGATAAGCGGCGGCATGACCAATAGAGCGCGCGCATCCACCATCCGCGGACCGGGAGAATCGAAGAGACAAACGGCGCGCAACATCGACAGCGCGCGGTTCAGATCTTCGGCGCGGAAAACGACCCACGTCAGATTGATGAAGTAGAACGTGCCCGCGAAGCAAACTAGATTCCATCCCCAGGACTCGCGAAATCGAGCCGGCGTTCGTCTGGTCCACTCGCGGTGCGCGACCAACGCGGATCCATGAATGCCCCCCCAGAGAACGAAGTGCCAGGCGGCCCCGTGCCATAGTCCCCCCAGAAGCATCGTCACCAGGAGATTTCGGTACGCCATGATGGGACCTCGGCGATTGCCTCCCAAGGGGATGTACAAGTAGTCCCGAAGCCAGGTCGACAAACTCATGTGCCAGCGTCGCCAGAACTCGGTCACGTCCGTGGCGAAGTAAGGGAAATTGAAGTTCATCTGTAGTTCGTAGCCCATAAGACGCGACGAGGCGATGGCCATGTCCGTGTAGCCGGAAAAGTCACAGTAGATTTGCGTCGTATAGAAGAGGAGCCCTATCCAATTGGAGAGCCAGTCGCAACGCGTGGGATCGTCGAAGACATAATCCACGACAGGGGCCAGATTGTCGCTGACGCAGGCCTTTTTGAAGAATCCGATGAGGAAGAGAGTCAAGCAGTCGCGCACATGGACCTGGGACCAACGCCGGGCGGAATCGAGTTGAGGCAGAAAAATCGAGGCACGAACGATTGGGCCAGCGACCAATTGCGGAAAGAAGCTGACGTAAAGCGCGAAGTCCAAGAAGCTGTGTACGACATTCCGTTTATCCCGGTAGACGTCGATCGTGTAGCTCATCGATTGAAAGGTGTAAAAGCTGATACCCACCGGGAGGATGATCGACAGGGTTCCCGCGTGAAAGGGGATGCCCATCCAACTGGAGAACGTGACCGCGGACTCGATGAAGAAGTTGAAGTATTTGAAAAAGGCGAGAATCCCGAGATTGGCGGACATGCTGGTGACGATCCAGAAGTGTCTGGCCCTGGGGGAGTCGGTTTGGCTAAGCTTGAGGCCCGCGAAGAAATCGATGAACGTTGAGAGGAAAAGCAGGCTTAGAAACCACGGATTCCAGGAGCCATAGAAGTAGTAGCTGCACAGGAGCAGCCACTGTTTTCGCCGATGATTGGAAACAAGGAGCCAATACACCGTAAGAACGATGGCGAAAAACCAGAAGAATCGCAGTTCGGTGAATACCATTCCATCAACCGTTCAGAAGAACCACCCCGTCCCGTCGCCGCCCGGAAAAGAGATGTCTAGGGAAGGCCCGCTTTCCACCAAGATTCCACCGACGACCGGGCCTTGAAGTACGCCTTTACTTTTCTGAAGCTCGATAACAACGCCGCATTCACGGCAAGGAGTGACGCGGTTCATGGTTTTTTGTCTGGTCGTCGAGGTATCGAGCGAACTGTTCCGCGAGGAGCCGGGTAAAGATTTCGGCCCCTTCCGCAAGGAGATGCTCGAGGTCGAATCTTCTTTGAACGTCGTAGAGAGAGGGATATTGTGCAGGGTCGTTGAACGCGAAGATCGCGGGCGCGATTTTTTGCCTCAGTAACGCCCGTTTCTCCGGAAACGTCGCGACGTGCGGTGGGACGACATAGATCGGTTCGACATGATGCTCACGGAATCGCTGGACCTGGTCGGCGACGGCCTGGAAGTTGTAATGATCGAGGTTCGCCTCTTCAAATCGATCGCGCACCAAGACTTTTACCAGGCGCTCGTACTGCCGAGGGTCCTTGAGAAACGCGGATCGGCTAGCCAATTGTCCCCGCCCCGCCGGCGCTTCCTCATGGCCAACAAACCCCTCTTCCTCGATCGCATGCGGTGTATCGCGGTCATAGCGGATGCTGTCGCGGGCGCCCGTCCAAAATCGCAAGTAACGTTGCCCCTCGCCGATGCGAAAGTAGTTCGCCAGTGAATGGCGCGCGTGGTCGTAGAGGTGATCCCATCGGCTTCGCAACGACATGTCCGCGCGCCAGAGCGTGCGGAGGATCGATGGAGTTTCTTCGGGAGTATGCCAGGCGACGACGCGAGTGGTGAACTGGTTCCGTTCGGGCATGGTCGGATCCCAGGTTCCCAGTTCGACGAACGCGTATTTGAGGTTTTGGGGATTCATATCGAGGATTTGGCGAATGAGCTGGTTGGTTTCGTGGGGTCTCATGCCGCCGATACCGAAATTGAAGGAATGGGTGTTTCGGCCGTGAGTGGCCATTTCACGGTCGAAGATCTTGGGCACAAAGTCACGGTAGATCTGGCTGGATCCGAAAAACAAGACGTCGTAATCGTCTTTGTGGGCGGCAAAGTGGTCGAGCTTTCTCAGCAGAATGGGATCGGTCGTCGGTAATGCCGGCAAGAGGAAGTGGAATCCAAAGCAAGTCCCTGTAAAGGTTAACAGGAATATGCCGATCGCGAGTACGGCGTGCCCGAGGGATCGCGGTTGAGAAATGGGAAGGTCGTCTTCATGATCCGCGATCCCGAATTGCTGCATCGGTGTTTCATCCAGTGAGTCGAGTCATCTAGGAGCCTGTTGAACGATCCAATCCCGGCGCGCCGGGATCGGTCCACTGTGTATTGAGGCCGCCAGCTTGATCGCACCCCATGGCGACCGATCGGCGGTATCGCGAATTCTCAACAGGCAGCTAGGGAACGAGGAATGCCCCACGTTTTGTTTGGGGAACGCCAAAACGAGTGTCGCTCGGAAAAGTAATGCCTGTGCCCAGTGTGCTTTGCGCCAAGGCTCTCCAGGCGATCGAGTCGGGAAGTACGACATTACTTCTCTAATGCACAACAAGGGGACGACTAAGTTCTGGCCATCAAGTCCATTGGTTCCCGGCTGTTGAAAGATCCTAGCTCGCGTGGTGGATCGCCGCAACGAGGATTCAAGGAAACGGCGACGTTCCGGCTTAGAGGAGTCTTGCCCGCGACGACCATCGGTGGAATCGTGGTTGGAATTGGGGCCAGATCGGGTGGTGCACTCAAACCCCGGATTGGTAAGGAATCGGGGAACGGACGCGAGGTTCCGTTCGAGCAGGGGGCTTGACTGAAGAGCGTAGTATTGTACGTAAATACCTGCAAACTAGCGAAGTTCCGCCACCTGAATCACTCTTGGTTCACTTTCAGAAGGTATTGTCATGGCTGTACCTAAGAGACGTAAGTCTCATTCCAAAACGCGCATGGGGCGAGCCCACAAGGCGATCAAGCCGGTGAAGGTGGTCTCTTGCCCCAACTGCAGTTCCTCGATGTTGCCGCACCGGGTCTGTCCGAATTGTGGATTCTATCAGGGACGGGTCTACATTCCTGCGGAGGAATCGTAATCCCATGCGGATTGCCATCGACGCGATGGGGGGTGATTTCGCCCCCGAGCCGATCGTCAAGGGGACTTTGGATGCTCTGACGGCAGACCACACCATTGAAGTGGTGCTCGTGGGAGATCGTCATCAGGTCGAGCCAGTGGCTCGGCAATCGGATGTCGACCAAGCGCGGATCGAATACGCGCACACGACGGAAGTCGTCGGCATGGATGAAAGTCCCGCAAAGGCGATGCGTGGCAAGCCAAACAGCTCCATCAACGTGTGCTGGAAGTTGCTCGCGGACGGAGCGGTCGATGGAATTATTAGTGCCGGCAACACTGGCGCGGTCGTCGCTGGGGGGCTCAGAACTCGTCGGTTTCTTGAAAAGATCCAGCGTCCTGGAATTGCCGTCACCATGCCGTCGCCGAACGGGCGAACCGTCATGCTCGACGTCGGAGCGAATGTTCACCCGAAGCCGGAGCACCTTTTTCAATACGGCGTCATGGGCTCGATCTTTGCCAAGAAGATGTGCGGCAAGGAGAATCCCACAATCGGCCTGTTGAACGTCGGTAGTGAAGAGGCGAAAGGAAACGAGTTGGCCAAGGAGACGGCGGCTCTTTTCAACAACAGTCCGATCCGCGACAATTTTAAGGGGAACGTCGAAGGACGCGATATTTGCCGTGGACTTGTCGACGTCATTGTCTGTGATGGGTTCGTTGGCAATATCGTGCTCAAGTGCTGCGAGGGGCTCGTGGACTTCCTGATGTCCGCAGTCGGTAGCGAACTCCTGGGGAGCCTGGATAACGAAAAGCACATTGCTCAAAAATCGCTGCTGAATCTCCACAGCAAATACCACCACAGCGAAGTCGGTGGCGCGCCGCTGCTAGGAATCGACGGCGTCTGTCTGATCTGTCACGGTGGTAGTGACGCGAAAGCCATTCGGAGCGCGTTTCACTCCGCCAAGCGGTTCGGCGAAATGAACCGTTTGATCGTCGAAGAACTGCAAGTCGCGTTGAGCTAGTTTTCCGCCATCCGCGAGCGTGTAATCGTCCCCGGCGTCGCATCGTCCGGGGACGTTGTTTTGACTCGCGCCTTCTTGGTTCAGGCACCAGGCAACTTTACGAGCATTTTGCCGATGTTGTCGCCGTGGAAGAGGCCGAGAAACGCGCGCTGCGTATTCTCGATCCCCTCGACCATGGTCTCCAGGTACTTCAGCTTCCCTTCCTTGATCCATTGCCCCATGTCCCGATGAAATTCCGGCATCAGGCCGGTGAAGTCGGTGACGATGAATCCTTGAATTCGTAAGCGTTTGGTGAGGACCGAGAAAAAGGTGCTTGGCCCAGGGGAAGGGGCGGCGTTGTTGTATTGGTCAATGAGCCCACAGACGGCAACCCGGCCGAACGGCCGCATCACCAGGAGCGCGGATTCCAGATGCGCTCCCCCCACGTTCTCAAAACAAACGTCGATACCATTGGGACAAACGCGACGCATGGCGGCGACGAGATTGGATTCCTTTTTGTAGTTGAAGGCGTCGACGCCACACTCCTCGCGAAGCCAGCGAACCTTTTCATCCGAGCCGGCGCTGCCGGCAACCTTGCATCCCTTGATTTTGGCGATTTGACAAACCGCCGATCCGACGGCGCCCGCGGCCCCCGAGACGAAGACGGTTTCTCCTTCCTTGGGTTCGCCGACCTTGAGCAGTCCGGCGTAGGCGGTCAGGCCGGGCATTCCCAGGACGCCGAGGAAGGCCGGCAAAGGGGCGATTCGCGGGTCCAACTTGGTGATCCCCTTCCCGTCCGCCACCCAATATTCGCGCCAACCGTTCATGCTGAGGACGTAATCGCCGGCATCGAACTTGGGGTTTTTCGAATCGATCACTTGCCCCACCGCGCCCCCCTCGAGGGCAGCACCGAGCGAAAACGGCGCGACGTAACTCTCCGCGTCGCGCATCCGGCCGCGCATGTAGGGATCGACGGAGAGAAACAGGTTTCGGACGCGTATTTGCCCTTCGGAGGGCTCTGGAATGGAGACAGTGGCGGTCTCGAAGTTTTCATCGGTCGGCGTCGCTGTGGGACGCTTAATGAGACGGATTTCACGGCTTTGAATGTCGGCCATGGATGGTTCCTTTATGAGTTGCGCCGGATGGAAAGTTCGCTCGATTGTGACGATCCATCGCCCGGAAGGAAATGCAAAAAAACATTTGCGTTTTCAATGTTCAGCCCGCATTCTGTGGATCGTCGGACTGGATCGACACCTACCACGCATCCGCCAGGGTGCCGTCTCCGCCAGTGGGGCCGCCGACGGCGAACCTGTCAGTATTCGAGGATTCTTCGATGAGAAAAAGATCTAATCGGCGCAACTTTCTGAAATCGTCGGCTGCCGTCGGCATGGGGTATTGGGTGATCCCCGGCGTTTCCGTCGCACGCGCGGATTCCCCAAATGAAAAGGTCAATTTCGCGTGCATCGGCGTCGGCGGCAAAGGGGATAGCGACACCAACGATGCCGGCCAGTACGGCAACATCGTGGCCCTTTGCGACGTCGATGACAATCGCCTGAACAAAATGGGGGAAAAGTACCCCAATGCCAAGAAGTTCAACGACTATCGCAAGATGCTCGAGGAATTGGGGAACCAGATCGACGCGGTCACCGTCAGCACCCCGGACCACACGCACGCGCCGGCGAGCGTGATGGCCATGCGGATGGGCAAACATTGCTTCTGCCAGAAGCCGCTGACCTGGTCCGTGCACGAAGCGCGCGTCATGCGCGAACTCGCCGCAGAAAAGAAGCTCGCGACCCAGATGGGGAATCAAGGAACCGCGCACGACGGGTTCCGTGAGGGGATCGAAGTCATTCAAAGTGGGATTCTGGGCCCCATCCAGGAAATCCACGTCTGGACCAATCGTCCGGTTTGGCCGCAGGGGATCAAGCGTCCGACCGGCACGCCCGGTATTCCCAATCACGTCCATTGGTACGAGTTCCTTGGACCGGCCCAGGATCGTCCGTACCATCCATCGTACGCCCCGTTCAACTGGCGCGGATGGTTGGATTTTGGCACCGGCGCCTTGGGGGACATGGCGTGTCACACGTTGAATATCGCCTTCCACGCGTTGAAGCTCGTCGATCCGCAAACCATCGAAGTGGTGGATACCTCGGGTATCGTCGACAATGAAACGTTCCCGAAATGGTCGATTATTCGCACGGATTTTGGGCAACGTGGCGACTTGCCTCCGCTTACCATGACCTGGTACGACGGCGGCCACAGCCTGCCCAAGGAAAAACGCGTGCCCGATGCCTTGCTGCAGGGGGAACCTCGGCCGGGTAGCGGCCTGTTGCTCGTGGGCAAGGAAGGTTCGTTCTTCTCCAAGAACGACTACGGCAGCGAATACGTGCTGCTGCCCAAAGAGAAATTCAAGGACATCAAAAAGCCGGAGCCTCGTCTCCCGCGCGTCGGCGGCAACCACTTCAAGGAATTCGTCGATTCGATCAAAGGTGGGCCACCAGCGATGTCGAACTTCGAGGCGGCCGGCCGGCTGACCGAGACCGTGCTCCTCGGCGTGGTCGCTCTTCGGGCGGGTACCAAGATCGAATGGGATCCGGTCAACATGAAGGCCAAAGGTTGTCCCCAAGCGGATCAATACATCCGCCGGGAATACCGCAAGGGGTATGAAGTCTAAGGAGCCCGCGGAAATCGTTGGCATTAAAGTCAAGCCCGCTCTCCGCCGTCCGTGGACGTTGGAGAGCGGGCATTTTTTCTATCGGCAATTAGGCCTTATAGCCCGTCTTCGTAGCCGAGCGCCTTGAGGCGTTCCATGACAATGCGTTGGTCCGATTCGCTCAACTCGACGGTCGCGAGTTCCTTCTCCTGGGATTCGTCGATGGGCAGGATCTCGGGGTATTGCCAAGCCTCGTCGGTAAAGATTTCCTCGAGCACGCGGCCGTCCATGTCCGTGGGAATGGGAAGACCGACCAGGTGCATCAGGGTTGGCGCCAGGTCGAGCAGGCGCGCGTCTTCAATCCACAAATCGCCGACGAATTTTTTGCCCATGGCGAAGAAGATGCCGTCCGGGCGATGGTGGCCCGTCATCTCGGAATACGATTCCACGAATTTATTCGACACGAAATCCTGATAGCCAAATACTTGATAGCGCCAATCGGTTGGGATGCAAACGATGTCCGGACCATGCTTCGCATAGGTTCCCTGGTAGAGTTCTTCTCCCTTCTTCACTTCCGCGAAGAGCGGCTTGCCGGTGTGTGGGCACTTTTCCGCGAGGAGCTGTTTCATGATCTTGGCGCGTACCTGCTCGTATTCCGCGCCCGGTTCGACGGCGCCGATGGGTTCGCGTCCCTTCAGATTGATGTAGAGCATGCCCAGGATGTTGCCCATCGAGTAGGCTTGCGTATGCGACCAGTCGGCGCGGCGGATGTTCATGAACCCGCGGTTCATCCATCGTTCGCGCGATTCGAGGGAGACGCGGTCGCGCATGAAACCCATGCCCAAGGTGCGAATCAGGCGGAAGAAGTTCTTCGGCGTGACCCCCATGCGGTGCATGCGCGCCTTGGTTTGAGTCCACCAATCCTTGCTCCAGGCGATGTAGCCTTTTTGCAGCAGCCACATGTTCATGTAGATGATGTGTTCGATCCCGCCGAAGCCGTGGTCGCTCATGATGAGCAAACTGGTGTCGTCGTCCAGCGAGTCGACGATGGGAGCCAGGAACTCCGTGTCGATGCGTTGATAGATCGCTTCGATCCTGGGCATATGCTCCGCTGCCTCAACCGGGTCATGCGCGGAATGCGTCGGGTCGAGCAGGTGCCAGAGTTCGTGCTGCATGGAATCGGTCACCATGAGATGGCCGAAGAAGATGTCCCATCGTTCCTTTTTCAGGAGGTACTGAGCCGCCTTGACGTGGTACGTCAGTACGCGGTGGAACTCGTCGAGGACCTTGCCGACGTTCCCCTTCTTATAGACCGCGCCGGCGGAGAGTACGTAGGGCTTGCCTACGTTCGCTTCGATTTCCTCGATGATGCCGTCCGGCTTGCCGAAATCGTTCACCTGGTCTGGCGTAAGCAGGCCACTGATGGCGACTCCGTTCACCGGCTGCGTGGGATAGAGCAAAGGGAGGTTAAAGAGACAGGTTCTTAATCCCGCCTCGTTGGCGTAGTCCCAGAACTTCTTGCCACGGATCGAAGTCGAGTTCACGGGCGCCTTGAGATAGGAATTGGGACGCCGGTAAAGAAACTCGAAGACGCCGTGCTTTCCCGGTCCTTTGCCGGTGTAAAAGGAACTCCACGCGGCGGGGGTGATGGGCGGGGTCACGCTCCAGAGTGGGCCCGCAACTCCCTGCTTTTGAATTTTCGCCAGTGTGGGGAGTTTTCCTTGCTCGATCAGGGGCTGCAAGATGGCGTGGGTCGCCCCGTCAATGCCTACGATGATGACGCGTGGTTTGCTCACGGGAATGGTTCTCGCGCTTCTTCTTGCTGTTTCGTCTTGCTGCTAGGTGTCGTTCGCCGATCGGACGAGGATGCTATCCCGGCCTCGGCAAACATGCTCATGGATTCCTTGCGCGTCCGTCAGGCCACCAGTGTTGTCCTTGGGGGAACGATTTCTTCGATGACGGGGAAGGTATCGAGGAACGCCGCGTCGAGAACGAGGCAAGGATGTTTGTAATGATCCTCGCCGACGTTTCGCCGCCGGACTTCCGCGGCGTCATACTTCGCCCAGCTTCCATTGGGGATCTTGATCAGATGCAAGGGTCCAAGATACATGTCGGCCCGTTTCCCCTGATACATCACATTCTTCTCCGCGAGCCAACGGTCGATTCCCTCAAGGAATCGGATCGCGGTGGCGCGGTCGGCGAAATCCCTTTCTTCGACAAGAATGGCGTAATAGGGGGGCGTGCCGTTTTCCTCTCCCGCGTCCATGGGGCGGACCGGAACGGCGGTGAAGCCGGTGATGCTTACCCCGAGTTCGCTTGCCACGTCGGTGACCGCCTTGACGAATTGATACTCGGAGAGCTTTTCTCCCTCCATGTCGGAAAACCGCTGCCCCTTGTGCAGGAACTCCATCATGGGTGTTTCACCGATGAAACCGGTGCAACGCATCACGTCTTGAATGTTGTAGCGATAAAGACCGCTCGACGTGGTGAGCAAGATGAAATAGCTCTTGCCCACTTCGAGTTCGTGGCATTCGAGCACCGTGGGCTGCGGCGAATCGATCTCATCCTCGGGAATGAACTCGTAATAGTGGCTGAGGATTTCGAGGGCTCCCGACGGCGTCCCATCCTCGATCGGAATAGTGAAGCGGCCTTCGCTGCACAAAAGGCCAATGTCCCGCGTCGGCGCGTCGCCGTAAAAATCCGGAATGTGCCGGGCATAGGTGCCGACCGTCCCGCCGATCCAGCAGGCAACGAGGGACAATTTCCAGTAGTCCTTCGGGTATAGGTGCCCGGACTTTTCGATGATTTGTTCGAGTTCGCGGGCGCGCTCGGGATTGGGGACGCGGATCTTCTTGTCGATCTCTTTGCGGACGGAATCGGGAATGGCGAAATCACGGCTCAAGGTTCCGTCCGCGATGTCCTTGATCAAGGTATCGCGGAACCGATCACCCAGCTTGGCGAAATTGACGACGGTGGCGGGGGTCGCTGTCAGGAAAAGCCCCGCGGGTTCCGCGACGGAAAGGCGTAGCGACGCGTAGTATTTTGCCGCCGCGTCATCGATCGCGTAGACGGAAGGGGGGACACAGTACATCATGCGCAGGATCGGACTTTGCATGCGCGCGGAAAGTCCGCTTGCCATGCCGCAGGGAATATCGGTGGGCGTTCGTCGCATGTCCCAGTTGCCGGCTATGCCGTTGAGCTTGGCGTAGAAGAGTTCGGGATGATCGAGAAATGCCTTAATGCCCCAAAGCTGCCAGCCGCGCCGATATTCGTTCATCCAGATCGGATTGATGGGAATGAGCTTGGGATCGTCCGTGGTTCCACTGCTGAGCGTGTACATCAGCAGCTTTTCCCCCGCGGGGAACATGGCCTCCACGCGTCCTTGAGTCACCTCCTTGATGTACGGGTAATAGTACTCGTAGGTCGCGATCGGAATCTGTCTGCGGAAATCCTGGATCGAATGGATCTTGTCAAAGCCGTGCTCGCGACCGAAGCGGCTCGAGCGGCAACGACGGACTTTTTGCAGCACGAGTTCTCGTTGGATTCGTCGGGCATCCTGGAGCTGGCGGGTGAACTTGGCAAGCTTCGCCTCCAGTCGGGGAACGATGACCTTTCCGGCTAGAGCTCGGAGTAAAGCGACGACCGGATTCATGCACGTTGCCCTGTCAGACCGAGGAGGATACCGCCTGTCCCTGGAGGATCATTCCCGATTGCCTATCGGCTGCAAACGGTTACCAGGCAAAATCATTCTTCGCGAAACCGGAAAAACAAAGCGAAAAGGCGCGCCGCCGAGTTTTTCCTAGGTTCTTCAGTGCAACAATATAGCGATTCGAGAAGCTTAAGGCACTTGGGGCGGTTGGGTAACCGTCCTCTTTAACAGGTAAGTGACATGGAGGCCGCGGTCGCGGTTCCCGGGTCGTCGAGTTCTTCGTCGCCGGAAATCTTGGGAATGCCATGCGCCGAGAACTCTCGATACGTGAAGATGGCCCCCGGCAAACTCCCGACGAGAATCATCAAACGATAGAGGATGCACAACGCGACGGCACTCGATGCGGTCGCCCCCTGACCCACGAAGAAATGGGCGAACAGCGATTCGAGGATCCCCAGCCCGCCGATCGCCGGGAAAAACGCGCCAGCAGTAAAAATGACCGGCAGGGCTTCAAAATAAAACATCAGCGGGATCGTCAATTGAAGCGAGCGGCCGACCAGGTAAATGCAAAAGATCGTCGTGGCATGGATCAAAAAACTGATGGCGACGTTGCCGCCGAGCATCCAAAGATGATTGCGGTAGTGAAACACGCTTTGGTCGACTTCCTTGATCCGTTTCTTGAAGGGAAGCCGTTCCACGATCTCGGCAACTTTAAGAAGTTTGCGGAGACGGGCGCTAAAGAAAATGGCCCCGCCCCCCATGATGGCCCCCAGGATCCACGAAGAGGTCTGCGAAATCCCTTTCAGATCGCCATCGTCCGCTTGTATCAACGCGGCGACCGTGCCGATGATCATTAGCGAGATGAGCCCCACCACCCGATCGACGAGCACGGTCATGACGGCGGCGACGCGCTTGCCGGGCGTTCTTCGATAGATGCAGAGTCCCTTGATGAAATCCCCGCCGGTCGAACCCGGGAGCACGAAGTTCGTGAATAACCCAATCCAATTGAGACGAAGTGCTTCAAATAACCTGGGTCGAGATCATGCGTACGCAAGAGCAATTGCCAGCGCCAAGCGAGCAACATGACGGATATTGGATATACATGGCGAAGGCGAGGATCAATAGCGAGCGGTCAATTCCTTTGAGCAAGGTCCAGAATCCGGGGACGAATTTCTCCGCACGATCTTCCGGGAGAATGGGAAGGCCCCTGCCGTCATCCGCCTGGAAGACCTCTTTGCCGTCCTCCAACGTCAGCCATCCGCTCAAGGCGATTTGCTTCCCGTCGGCACCGGGGACAAGAAGCCGATCTTTCCAGGTGATCTGACTGAGGACGTAGCCTACTGCCGCCAGGGTCACTACCCAGCGCAACAGGTTCCAGAGTAGCCTGCTTTTATTCCGCGGTTTATCCGACAAAGCACGGCCCTTCTTCCGCTGCACGAGTCAGGCTTCTGCTGAAGGTTATCACGCGGAAAAATCGGGCGACCGATCGCCCGGAGGATTTCCTACGCCAATGTCAAAAGCCTGAAGCTCAGGGGACACGATTTCGCGCATTCAAGGCGAGACGAAAAGCGACTCATCAACGGGGCGAATCTTCCCGAAAATTCCCAGTCCATGATCGTCGAGCTTACCCGCAACGGAAGCGAGATCTTACCTTAGGATCTTAGCAAAGTGGAAAGGCTCAACAAGACGATTATTGCCTACCTTCCCGGAACGAGAACTCCCCAGTTTCCGGCCTGACCAACCGTCGCCCAACTCCGTTCTCCTTCTTCCGCCTCGTAAACCCATGGGCGAGGGCCGGGGTGAGGGGTTTTCGCAATCTCCCTCTCCCGCCGGGAGAGGGCCGGGGTGAGGGGTTTTCGCGTTCTCCCGCCTCGTTGCTCGAAGGGCGAGGGTTCGGGAAGGTACCACAAGGGGGAGTGCGCCTTTCGCCCTCGATTACTGATTACGACCTTCCCTATTCAGGGGTTCATTATCCACTTCGATCAATTCCACGATCTCCTCGTCATCCGCTCCCGATCGCTGGATTGCTTGCGGTTCGTTAGTCGCCGATTCGGGCTTAACCCAGCTAGCGGTCTGCACGGGATTCTCTCTCCGAGGGGCCGTCGGTACGGTCGTGAAGACCGTCTCCCCTGGTGGCCGTCCGACCGCTCCGGGTCTCAAAGTCCGGATGGCGGCTAAAACGACGTCATACTGCCGTCGCATCACGTCCACGGTCGGCGGAGGAAATGCATTACCCTTCGTCCGGTCGTCAACCACATGGACACTTCCGTCCGGCGTCGGGAAAACGCGCTTTCTCCCTTCCGGACCGGATAGGACAGCATTTCGTTCGGCGATCTCAACCGCAGCCGTGAGTGCCGATAGAAGTTGAAGTAACCGTCTTTCGTTTTCTGGGTTTGCGTCGAGCTGGACGAACCCTTCGCGGAGGGTGTAGGGAGTTTGGGTAACTTCCAGGAACTCATGGATGAAATCGGCCTGAGAGGCATCCTCTCGCGGCTTGTCGAGGAACAGGATTGTGGGCGTCTCGGCTGGCGTGAAGTAGACTCCAGAGGCGCAGGCCGCGATGGCCGCTAATAAGCGTAAGTTCCGGCCACAACGATGGTTTTGACCTCCAGGTCATCCACCTGTCCTTCATCGGGACGGAGACGTCCACCGGCATCCCGGACCAGGACGAAATCGATCCCATTACCCCAAAGGGTACGCCGCGTTCCGCGCCGCGCCTCAGGTTTCGAATGTCGATTCTCAGGCTGGAAATCCCGAAGATGGGAGATCACAGGACTTTCCGGCCGTGACATTCAAGACCATGACGCTCCATGGGATGTGCAATTACTCCATTTCGCGAATCGGGGAAGGTCACTCCGGGCGAGGTTGCTTGGGGCAGTCCTCGAAGTGCAGATCGACCCGATCGTGCATCGTGTAAAGTCGATTGGCCTTGCCGTCGAAAACCACGATGCCGCTCGATTTGTTTTCTTTCACCGGCTGCAGGGGATTGTTCCCGTACTTCACCCAATGAACCCGGTCGGTCGAGGTTGCGATATTGCTCGACCAAAGCGGCTCTTTGCCTCTGCCATGGTAGTAGAGGAAGTACCTGTCCCCTTGCCGGACGACCTGGTTGGCGGCAATCATTTCCGATTCGTACGAGGCCGGGCCGGGAGTCATGATCGGATCGTCCTGTACATGGGTCAATTGTAACGGATCGTTTCCCGACGCCAGCCACAACGCGCGGTCCCCCCTCTCATAAATGAGGTACCAGACGTCGTTCTCTTTCCACGCCGTGGGGGTGCCGAACGGGCCGGGGGAGATTGGTTGGCCATCGGTCCGTCGGATCTGGATGGTGCCTAGCCGCGTCCAATGAATCTTGTCCGTCGACGTGAGGAGTTGGGCCTGGTCTTTCTCTCCCTCCGCGAACATGTAATAGGTGTCCCCGTCTTTCACGACCATCATGTCCTCGATCCAAACGTCGGCGTAAATCGGATTTCTTGGATGCCGTTCCCAACGGATCCCATCGGGAGAGGTCGCGTAGCCGAGCATCTTCTTTCCCTCGCGGGTTCCGTCGTAGCCGGTGAACCACAGGTGATAACCGTCTTGTTCACGAAGGATCCAGCCCCGTTCCCGGATTTTGACGTCCCAATGTCCGGGGCCCTCGGCGGTGAATACGGGATTTCCCTCGGCGGCTTTAAAGTGGGTAAGCGAGCAGGGAAACTCGATGTCCTGGCTATTCGCGATGCGCGCCAAACCGAGGACGAACATGGATGCGATAGCGACGGCGGCAAGCGCGCCGACGCGACCGTTTTTTTGCCCAGAGGCGCCCGGAATGTAGCGTTCCATGCCATGTCCTACCAAGAGAATAAGTTGTTTGATTCGTTCCCAGTCTGCGAAGAAACCAAGGGAAAGTCCAGCGGTTGGAACTCGCACGAATGGAATCCAAGTGGTGGGCATTCCTGTTTATCGCACGGAACGAAGTCGGTAAGATCGCACCACGGCTTAACGCTTGCTTGAAGGAGCGATCGCAATGTATTTTCAAGGCACACGTTACCTGACAGCTTGGATTTTTCTCGCGGCAACGTCGTCGTTCGCCGAGGAAGCCGAGAAGAAACCAGAGCCGCAGCCGTTCTCTCCCCCGTCGATCAAGGTCCGGGAGGGGTTCACTTTTGAATTGGCCGCCAGGCCGCCACTCGTCGAACATCCGATGATGGCTGGCTTCGATGATCGAGGCCGGTTGTACGTCGCGGAAAGCGCGGGCGAGAACCTCGAAAACGTCGAGTTGGAGAAAAAGCTCCCCAACTTCATTCGCCGACTCGAGGATACCGACGGAGATGGCGTTTTCGACAAGACCACGATCTTCGCGGACAAAATGACCTATCCCATGGGAGCCCTTTGGATGGACGGCTCCCTCTACGTCGCGTCTCCACCAAGTATTTGGAAACTGACCGACACCAATGACGACGGCGTTGCCGACCGCAGGGAAGAGATTGTCGGACGGTTCGGCTATATCGGCAACGCGGCGGATATTCATGGCTGTTTCGCGGGGCCGGGAGGCAGGATCTATTGGTGTGATGGCCGGCATGGCCATCGATTCACCACCCCCGATGGCAAAGTGAAGAGCCAAGGACAAGCCGCGCGAATCTTCTCCGCGAATCCCGATGGGAGCGACGTCCGCGTGCATTGTGGCGGGGGAATGGACAATCCCGTCGAGATCGACTTTACTCCCGAAGGAGAAATGCTCGGCACGGTAAATCTGCTTTACAACAAACGGGGCGATTGCCTCGTCCATTGGATGCACGGCGGCGTCTATCCTCGGGAAGACCAACAGAAAGCGGTCGACGAATTCAAAAAGACCGGCGATTTACTCACCCCCGTCATCGACCTCGGCCACGTTGCTGTTTCCGGCATGTTGCGCTATCGGAGTCAGACCTTTGGGCCGGAGTACGACGGAAACGTTTTTCTCTGCGAGTTCAACACTCACAAAGTCCGCAGGGTTTCTCTTACTCGGGACGGGTCGACGTTTCAGGCGAAAGCCGAGGATATGCTCGTTTGCGACAGCATCGATTTCCATCCCACGGACGTGATCGAAGACGCGGACGGGAGTCTGCTCGTCATCGACACGGGAGGCTGGTTCCGGTATGGATGCCCGACGTCTCAGATCGCCAAGCCGAATATCCTGGGCGCGATTTATAGGGTTCGAAAAAAAAACACGACCGGTCCAGCGGATCCCCGGGGATTGAAACTTGCCTGGGATGGTGTTGACGGGGATGAATTAACGCGGCGGTTAGTCGACGATCGATTCGCCGTTCGGCGGCGCGCGGCTGCCGCTTTAGCGCGGCAAGGGAACTCTAGCCTCGGTTCCCTGAAGGCCGCTTTGCAAGCGGCGGATCCGAGAATGCGTCTCGCGGTGGTGGACGTGCTGGCGCGCATGGAGTCGGACGAGGCGCGCGCCGCGGTTCGCGAAAAACTCCGCGATGAGGATCCCTCGGTCCGCCAGTCCGCCGTCAACGCCGTCGGTTGGGCCGGCGATGCCGCTGCCGTCCCTCGACTCCGAGAGATCGTGGTCAGTGACAGTCCTCCTCTTCGCCGCGAAGCAGCGACTTCCTTGGGCAAGATCGGCGATGCCTCCGCAGTCCCGGCGTTGCTCGCTGGACTTCGCTCGGAAACCGATCGACTTCTCGAACACGCTTTGATCTACGCGCTCATCGAGATCGATGATTCTTCCGCGACCTTGCAGGGGCTCGCGGATGCGTCGCCGCAGGTCCGCAGGGGGGCATTGATCGCCTTGGATCAAATGGACCACGGCAATCTTAGTCGCGAAGCGATTACACCCCTTCTCGACTCCAGCGACACGGCTTTGCAGGCCGCAACGCTCGCCGTGGTTGCCAAGCATCCCGAATGGGCCGGTGAAATCATCGGGCTCATGGAGCAGTGGATCGGTGGATCGAGCATCGATGACGAACATGCGGCCATGATTCGCGGGAGTATCGTCGCGTTCGCCAAGGATCCCAAAGTACAGGAACTGGTGGCTCGCGCTCTGAAGGACGCGGACGTTTCGGCCGGGACCAAAAGAGTAATCTTGGAATCCGTCGGCAGAAGTGGATTGAAGAGTCTTCCCGAATCTTGGATTGAACCGATGCGTCAGTGTCTGATCGGTCCCGAGGAGACCTTGTCGCGTGAAGCCATCAGTGCCCTGGCGACGACCTCCGACCAACTCGATGACGACTTGATTCGCCTCGGTATCGACGTCTCTAAAACCGCCGATCTGCGCGCCGCGGCGATCGCGGTCGTTGCCCGCCATGGAAAGTCGTTGCCCGCGGAGGCCTTTTCTCTTCTTCTCGAGCAGTGCGACGACGGGGTGATTCCTGCCGAGCGGATGTTGGCCGCCGATGCGTTGGGGAGTGCCTTGCTATCCAACGAACAACTCCTCGCGATGCTTGATCGCGTTGGCAAGAGTGGGCCGTTGGAACTCCCCTTGATGATCCATGCATACTCGCGTTCCGACGACGCGGGAGTTGGCGCACGGCTGATCGACGTGCTCAAACTTGCTCCCGGAGCAAGCAGCCTTCGTCCCGCGGTCATTGAACAGGTGTTCTCGCGATATCCGGAAAACGTTCGCCTCGCCGCCAAGCCGATCATGGACCGCCTGGGCCAGGACGTCGCGGTACAGTCCGGTCGGCTTACGGAGTTGGAACCGCAACTCGCGGGTGGTAATGCCTTGCAAGGCAAGCTGGTTTTTCAGGGTAAAAAGGCGGCGTGCGCGACCTGCCATCGCGTGGGTGCGCAGGGGGGGATCATTGGTCCGGATTTGTCGACGATTGGTAAGATTCGCACGGCGCGCGATCTCGCGGAAGCAATTGCGTTTCCCAGTGCCTCTTTGGCTCGAGGATTTCAGACGTACACCGTGGTGCTCGAGAACGGCGAAGTTCATTCGGGAGTACTAAGCCGAGAGACGGCGGATGCCGTTTTCCTGCGCACCGCGCAGCGTAACGAAGTGCGTTTGCCGAGAAAGGAGATCGAAAGTATCGCTCCGAGCGACGTCTCAGTAATGCCACAAGGGCTCGATCGAACCCTTTCAATCGAGGAGTTTCGCGATCTCGTCGCCTATCTTGAATCGCTCAAGTAACGCGAGGCTTGGAGCGTTAACTTGCCTTGTACGTGCAGCGGACATCCGCGAGCGACGTGGCGTTGTTCGGCAGCTGGGCTTCGTCGAGGAGCATCACCGGGATGCCATCCTCGATGGGAAATCCGAGGCCGCAGGGACAGACCAGTCGATCGTCGATTTGCTTGAGTTTCGCCTTGCCGAGCGGGCATTGAAGCACGTCGAGCAAGGTTTCGCTGATTCGTTCCGCCTCCGGCATGTTTACAGCTTCCTCGCGTCACAAGGGGAAAAGTCGCGGTCCCGAAGAACGTGGACACCTCGAAGAGACTGCTTTGCGACCTCTATCACGACTCCCTATGATATAAAGCACGGGACTTTGGAATGCCATCTTCGAACTTTGGCTCGATCGCGTATCGGGCCCAGGTGGGGGATGCGTCCGCTCAAGCCTTCGAGCCGAAGCGGCCGGTACCGCGTAATTTTGCAGACGGAGATACCATTTCCCATGCGAGAGATCTTTGCTTCTTTGCAAGAAGCACGTCGGCGAGGCTCAAGCTGCGTCTATTGCTCGGTCGTTGAAACGCGAGGATCGACGCCGCAAAAGGCGGGCGCGGTCATGATCGTCTTTCCCGATGGTTCGCAAGCCGGTACGCTCGGCGGCGGATGCGTCGAAGCGGAGGTCCGGCAGCATTCCCTCCGCTTGCTCGACGGCAGCCAGCCCTCCTTGCTTACCTACACGCTCGATGACAACTATGGATGGGACGACGGACTTATCTGCGGCGGGAGGATGCAATTCGTCGCGCAGCCGATTCCCGCCCACGCGCCGGTTCCCTATTTCGATTTGCTCGCCGATCTCGTGCTCTCGGGGGCTGGGTGCACCGAGGCCGTCGTGCTGGATGAAACGAGAACTTCCCTTCCTGTTGGATCAAGATACCTCTTCGACGCCAAGGGGAACCTGATCAGCCAACTCGGAGAGGCGGCGTGCCCGGAAATCATTCGCGCGGGGGTCGTGGATCTATCGGCTCGGCCGAGGCCGAGTTCCCAAGGGGGCGTGGCATACTTGCCGATTCTTCCACGCTGCCGCTTGGTCATTGTCGGGGCGGGGCACGTGGGGCAGGCGGTCGCGGATTTGGCGCGCCAAGTCGATTTCGACGTGACCGTGATCGACGACCGCGAGACTTACGCCAATCGCCAACGGTTTCCGTTCGCCAACGAAATCGTAGTGGGTGACATTGGGCGAACGCTCAAGGATTTCGCCGTCGATCCGAATACCTATTGTTTGATCGTGACGCGCGGACATTCGCACGACGAAGAAGCGCTCTATCACCTCGCGAACAAACCGGCCCGTTATTTGGGAATGATCGGAAGTCGGCGGAAGATTCGGCTCATCATGGAGGACCTTCTCAAAGAGGGAATTTCCGAGGAATCCTTGCGAAAAGTCCATGCGCCGCTGGGTATCGACATCGGTTCGCAAACCGTTCCTGAAATAGCCGTCAGTATCGTGGCCCAACTTATCGGTCACCGCAACCGCGGTTCGGAGACCTTTCCGCCCCCGCCCCGGGAAATAAAGTCGGAATGCACGCTCGCGGCGCCGGATGACGTCTCGTGACGGCGATGCCGCGATTCTTCGCCCTGGTGCCTGCCGCCGGTCTTGGCCGTCGGATGGGGACGCAAAAGCTCGCCCTCAAGCTTGGCTCGCAAACGGTGCTCGAGCGAGTGGTCGCCAGCTTGCAAGGCGCCAGCGTCGACGCGGTTCTCGTCGTGCTGGGGGCTTCGAATCAGTCGCTCGCGTCCCTCGTCCCCTCTCCAGTTCGTCTCCTGCAACTTGATTTCGACACGCCTGACATGCGCGCGACGGTGATGTTGGGAATTCGACATCTAGAACGCGAGATTGTGATCTCCGAGCAAGATGCATTGCTTCTCGCGCTAGGAGATCAGCCGACGTTGCATCGTGACGTGGTGCGCGGACTCATGGCTGAGCACCGCGGCGACCCGTCGCGGATTCGCATGCCGACCTTTCAAGGAAAACGGGGGCATCCCCTGCTTTTGCCTTGGCGTTTCCTAGGCGATCTGGAGAACATTCCTCCCGATCAGGGACTCAATGCGCTCGTGAAGCGGAATGAGAACGCCATTTCGGAAATGCCCGTCGATGACGCGGACGTGCTTGAAGATCTGGACGATCCCGGGGACCTGGAACGTCACCGGCAACGAAATTGGCAGTGAGTCTCTCACTTTCTTGTGCCCCCACATTTCATGAGCTATGGTTCCTGTACGAGAGAGGATGTCGCACCCCCTTATGGAGCAGTCCATGAATCCACGCGATTCCAGCATCCAATCTCGTATCAATCGCTCCTTTCCCCATTGAGAAAAAAGCTCTACAGGTTTCGAATAATCTGCCTGAAGCAACGATCGGCCGCGACGTGCCGAGCGGTGTTCCGGTTAAAGCATTCGAACCGTTGAGCTCAGAAAGTTGGGGGTTTCCGGCAAGATAACCGAAAAGAGGCGGGTGGAATTGACCAGGAGCGCGAGGCGCGGAATCCTCTCGAATTTCCGTGTCCCTTCGACGCCATGGTGAATCCCGAGACCTCGGTCGCAGATCGGCAACGTTCCAGTTGAGTTGATACCGTCATGCTGCACGTCCGCGTATCCGACTTGAAGCCGTCCATGGTATTGGCACGTCCCATTCCCATGCCGCATCGGCCCAACAGTTACCTACTTCAGAGGAATTTCAAGCTCCGGGCCGCCGACATTCGCCGGCTCGAGGAATTGAAAGTGGATTCCGCTTGGATTCGATGCGAAGAGTTGGCCTTTCTCGAAGAGGTCATCGATGGTGAACTCCAGGAACGGCAACGCGAACTTTATACCTCGATCCGAGGGAATTTCGAGCGCGTCATGCGGTTTGCCGACGCACAGCTCGATTTCGCGTCGTTCACCAATTCCGTCAAGAGTCTGTTTTCCTACCTTTCCGAAAACTCCACCGGTCTCTTCTTTCTGGATAAAGTGCAACTTTTCGACGACTACTTGATGTGTCATTCTGCGAACGTCTGTTACGTATCCCTGCTCCTGGGAATGAAATTGCATTGGTATCTGGCGGAGGAACGGCGATCCCTCCAATCAGCGGAAGCTAAAGACGTCGTCACGCTTGGCTTGGGTTGTTTGCTCCACGACGTCGGGAAGATGAAAATCGCCAAGGAGATTCTCGACAAGCCGGGCCGACTAACCGAAGAAGAGATGCGTCAGATCAAGATGCACCCGGTGTACGGCTATGAAATGGTGAAGGGAAAGGTCCCTGCCGCCGCCGCCAATGTCGTTTTGCATCACCACCAACGATGGGACGGTTCCGGTTACCCCGCTCCGGAAAAAGGGGACGATCGGCCGAAACTCGCCGGAAAAAAGATTCACGTCTTTTCTCGCATAGCCACGGTCGGGGATGTTTTCGATGCCATCACGAGCAAGCGGGTTTACTCCGACGCCAAGCCTTCGGTGCAAGCGCTCGCGGAAATTTTGAAGTACAACCGCGGGTACTTCGACCCCGTCGTCGAGCGTGCTTTTTTTGAGATCATGCCCGCCTTTCCTCTCGGCTCCGTCGTTCGCTTGAACAACGGTTTCGAGGCGGCGGTTGTCGACTTTTCACCCGAACATCCCTGTCGACCCAAAGTGAAACCGATCCGCTATCCGAACGGGGAAGAATGCCACTATCCGGACAATCGAGAAGTCGATCTCGTCGACGTCCCGGAACTGCACATCCAATTCGTTGGAGAGATCGACATTCGACCCTATCTCTTCGACAATCCGTTCGCGAGAAAAACGCACGCGTTGGCATCCGCCCGGTATTGAGCCCGCCGGAACTTTCCAAACCAAGGCGTTCCCTCGTTGGCCCAACGGCGGTTTGGCGGCTCGCCATCGTTGCACCTGTTTTGGGCAACAACGACGTGAAAGGAAACGGCGCCCACTCAACGAGAAACGGCTCACGAACCAATACTTGCGATGGAAAGCGCCAGTAATGCTCGTGAACCGTTGCTTGTTGCCAAGAGCACCGATGACTGAATGAGAGACCTCGGTGCTTGGTTCGTCTCGTGACGTTGAATCGACCTAGCGTCGAGTAAGGGGGTGCTTGAGCGGCAGCCAGGCGCCGTTTTCCTTGCTGCTCGCGACGCTTTGCGTGATGAAATACATCCCCTCGACGCCGTCCCGGACGTTAGGGTAAAGCGTATTTACCTTTTCGAACGGCTGTCCCTTGGCCCGCTTGGCCATGTCGTCGAAAGCACCCCGATAAATATTCGCGAACGCTTCGAGGTATCCCTCCGGATGGCCCGAGGGAATGCGACAGGAGGCGGCGTGAAGCGGCGTGGCGAACGGCGCGTTGGGATCTCGGAAGTAGATTTGGTGTGGCTTGCCGTTCTCGCGAACGATCATTTTGTTCGGTTCTTCCTGCCGCCAGGCAAGCGAACGTTTTGTCCCGTCGATTTCGATGAAAATGTCGTTCTCGCGACCGTGCGAGATTTGCGACGCGGTCACCGTTCCGAAGGCGCCATTCTCGAAAAGGATTTGGGCATGACCATAGTCGTCGAGCGCCCGGCCTGCTTCAAACGTCTTGAGGTGGCAGGAGATCTTCTCCGGCAAAAGGCCGGTCATGTAACGGGCCAGGTTGTACGCGTGCGTGCCGATGTCGCCGAAGCAGCCGGCGATGCCGGACTTCGAGGGATCGGTGCGCCATAGAGACTGCTTTTGCCCCGATGCCTCCAGTCGCGTGCGGAGCCAACCTTGAATGTAACAGGAGCGGACCGCCTGGATTTCGCCCAACTCGCCGGCGAGGATCATTTCCCGCGCTTGGCGGACGAGCGGGTTGCCGGTGTAATTGTGGGTGACGGCGAACACGACGCCGGTCTTCTCGACGACCTTGGCCAATTCCTCGGCCTGTGCCAGGTCGAAAGTCATGGGTTTATCGCACATGACGTTGAATCCGGCCTCGGCAGCCGCCTTGGCAATGGCGAAGTGCGTGTGATTGGGGGTCGCGACGCTGACGAAGTCGATCCGTTGGTCCGCGGGAAGCGCCTTCTCTTTGTCAAGCAATTCCTGGAAGGAGCCGTAGGCCCGATCGGCGGGGATGTCATAGTCGGGCGCGGACGCCTTGGCTTTGACCGGGTCCGAGGACAAGGCGCCCGCCACGAGAGCCGCGCGATTGTCCAATACCGCCGCCGTGCAATGCACGCGGCCGATGAACGCCCCTTGGCCTCCACCGACCAACGCCATGCGAAGTTTCCGGTTCAAGTCTCCATTCGTAGGCATGGTGTCCCAGACTCCTCGAATCGTTAGTCTTACTTTCCGCATTCCCCTGCGTGATAGACCCTTTTAGCAGATCCATCGTCGAACGCAAAAGAGATCCGGAAAATGACCCGATTCCGAGCCATCAGCGGGTACTAACAACGTGGTCGCGCGCTTCCCCTGCCGGAATTTCCAGGCGCCGCCGACGAGCCGGCTTCGGGACCGAGTGCTTCGGCGATCACGAGGGACGGAGCGATGCTTCTCCTAGCCGCGGGAGAGGCCGGGCAACCGCTCGGTACTGTCCCCGAGCGACGGGCAATCCACTCCCATGCGATCGAGCATGGAAAGGAAGAGGTTGTTTAGAGGCGTTTCTTTCGGATAGACGATGTGCCGACCGCTATCGATCGCGCCTCCTCCCTTGCCCGCGAGCAGGATGGGGAGATCTTCGTGATTGTGGCGGTCGCCGTCGCTGATGCCGCTGCCGTAGACGATCATGCATTGATCGAGGAGCGTCCCCTCTCCCTCGGGAATCGACTTGAGCTTCTCCAGCAGGTAGGCGAACTGCGCGATGTGGAACTTGTTGATCTCGCGAATCTTCTTTTGCTTAGCTTCGTCCTTGCCATGATGGGAGAGGTCGTGGTGCCCTTCCGGCACGCCGAGAAACGCGTAGGACCGATTGCTTCCCTCGTTGGCGTAGGTGAAGGTCGAAATCCTCGTCAGATCGGTTTGCAACGCCAAGGCGAGCAGGTCGAACATCAGCCGGATGTGTCCGGCGTAATCCTTGGGAGCCCCCTCGGGCCGGGGAAAGTCCGGTCGATCCTGGGCGGCGGCGTATTCCGCGCGGCCGATGCGCAGTTCGATGTCGCGGATCGCGGAAAGGTACTCGTCCAGTTTCCGTTGGTCGTTCGAACCGAGATTCTGTCGAAGTCCTGCCGCGTCGTCGATCACCAAGTCCAGGACGCTGCGCTTGTATTTTTCCCGTTTCGCGCGGTCCTGGCTGAATTGTTGCTGCGACTCTTCCGCGAACAAACGGTCGAAGACCAGTCGGGGGTTGATTTCCTTGGGAGCCGGCGTTGTCGGTGAGCGCCAGGAGATGTTGGAAGAATACGCGCAGGAATATCCGGAGTCACAGAAGCCGGCTTGCGCGCCTTGTTCGATGCCTAATTCCAGGGAGGCGAAACGGGTGTTCTTGCCGATCTCTTGGGCCGCGACCTGGTCGACGGAGACTCCCGCTCGAATGTACGCGCCGTTATTTTTGGCGGCTTGGCAGCCGGTGAGGAAGGTGGCGAGTGCTCGTGCGTGGTCGCCGGCGCCGTCTCCGTTGGCGCGCGCCTTGGCCTGCGTCAAACCGGTGAGGACGAGGAGTTCCTTTTGCACCGGCGCCAGGGACTCGAGGATCATGGGAAGCTTGTAGTTAACGCCTTCTTCCGCGGGAGTCCAATCCTGCATATGCACGCCATTGGGGACGTAGAAGAAGGCCATGCGTTTGGGCAGGGCTCCCTTGCTGGGCGCCGCCAATGCCGAGCCGGGAACCATCGCGTCGAGAAACGGCAGTGCCATCGTCGTACCCACGCCGCGCAACATTGTCCGCCGGGAGATCCGTCGATACATCATTCGTCCTTTCCTTTCCCGCGTCTTTGCTGGAAGGGTTCACTCGACGCCACTTCGAGAATCAGGCGCGAAAATCGGTTTCCGTCCGCGGCCAACGCTTCGACAATCTCGTCGACCGCGCATTGATCATAATACTCAAGCCCGCGTCCCAAGGCATAGGTCAGCATTTTCTCCGTCAGGCACCTGCGGAACTCCGCCTGCTTCGATTTTAGGATTTGCTTGAGTTCCGCGGGGCCCTGGAACCGGCTTCCGTCCGGCAATTCGCCCGAGGCGTCGATGGGAAAATCTCCTTCCTTGTCCCGCCAACCGCCGATCGCGTTGAAGTTTTCCAGACCGAAACCGAGCGGATCGAGTCGGGCATGGCAAGACGCGCAACTGGGATTCGAGCGGTGCTGCTCCATTTTTTGACGCAGCGTGCCGGTAAGCGATTGGCCTTGCGCTTCAAGTTCCGGAACGTTTGGCGGCGGGGGAGGGGGGGGCTCGCCCAACAGTTCCTCCAGAATCCACTTCCCACGTTTTACCGGTGAGGTTCGCGTCGGATTCGAGGTCACCGTCAGGATGCTCGCTTGGGTCAGGATCCCGCCCCGCGGGCCGGGTGGCAAGGCGACGCGACGAAACTCGCTCCCGTCCACCCCCGGGATCCCGTAGTGTTTGGCGAGCCGGCCATTAAGGTAAGTGAAATCCGCGTCGATAAAATCCAGGATGCTCCGGTCTTCCTTCATCACCGTTTCAAAGAAGAGGAGCGTCTCTTCGCGCATCGCGGCGCGGAGGGAATCGTCGAACTCAGGAAACCGCTTCGTGTCCGGAGCGAGCAGCATGAGCGAACGGAGCTGCAGCCATTGCCCGGCGAAATTCTCGACGAACTCTTTGGATTTTGGATCCGCGAGCATGCGCTTGATCTGTGACGCAAGATTATCCCCTTCGCGAAGTTTTCCCTCGCGGGCGAGCGCGAAGAGTTCTTCGTCAGGCATCGTGCTCCAAAGGAAGTAGCTGAGCCTGGTCGCCAACTCGAAATCCGTGATCGGGTGAATGGCTTTCGGGTCTTTGGGGTCCTTGTCCACTTCGATGCGGAAAAGGAAATGGGGAGAGACGAGTATTCCTTGCAACGCGAGTTGAATTCCTTGTTCGAAACCGTCCCCTTCCGTTCTCGCCAGGTCGTAGAGCTTCAAATAACGAGCGACCTCTTCCGGGGGAACCGGCCGGCGAAACGCGCGGGTCGCGAACCGCTCGACGATTTCGCGAGCGCATTCTCCTTCCGTTTCCAGGGTCGGCTGACGAAAGATGATCCGCGTGTGCGATTCGGGCAGTGGGGTCGGCTCCAGGCCGATCGGCCCTTCGATTTCGATATGACTGACCGCGAGATTGCGGTCCCGCTTCGTGGGATCCGGATCCGTCGGACGGCTGTAATCGTTGAGGAAGGTCGCGGCGATCTTGCGGCCACCTTCGGCGAGTTTTATCCGTTTCTCGAAAATTTTCGGCTCGTCGCGGGTCGCGGTCACGTTCGCGAAATGGACGAATCTCCCATCCACCGAGATCGACATTTTTACCGGTTCGGTTCCCGCCTGCTCCCCATACGCCTTTACCCGAAGAATGTAATCCCCTTCGGTCCGCGCAAAGTACTCACAGTGCACCGCTCCGAGCCCCGTAATCAATCGAGTACCGTCGTCGAGCCCGCGAACCGTTTCCGTCATCGCCAGCTTGTCGCCCGGAACGCGGACAAGCTTCGACCGGCGCGGATCGTCCGTCACGATCGCCTTGTTGACGATCTGTTCGGCTGCCGAGAGATACTTTTCGAGAAGCAAAGGCGAAAGGGAAAGAACGTCGCCGATGTTGTCGAAACCGTACCCGACGTCGTCGGAAGGGAAATCGTCCGCCGGTCGGAAAGCGATTCCCACCAGATCGCGGATCGTGTTGTTGTACTCTTCGCGGTTGAGCCTGCGGATCGTAACGCGACCGGGATCATGTTGTCCGCTGCAGTCGAAGTTATTGAGTTCCGTCGTGATCCAGGCGGCTATGGATTCCACTTCGTCGGCATCCGGTCGTGGTTTTTCTTCCGGCGGCATGGCGTGGGTGCGTATGTTGTGCGCCACCTTCTTCCAAACCTTGCGGTGCTTGGTGATGGAGTCCTTTTCCTTGAACTTGTGTAATGCAAGCCCTCCCGCGGGTTCTTTCTCGCCATGGCATTCCAAGCAATGCTTTTGCAGGAATGGACGGACTTTTGCCTCGAACGGCTCGGCGGACGTCGGTTCCGCCGGTTTGTCCTCCTTCTTCTGCTCCGCAATTTCCTTTTTTTCCTCGGAGTTCTCTTTCTTCTCTTGGGGCTTCCCTTCCTCGGGTTTCCCTTCCTCGGACTTGAGAGTCTCGCGCGATGGATCTTTTTCCTCCCTCTCCCCCTGGGAGAGGGTTGGGGTGAGGGGCTTCTCCCCCGGACCGTCCGCGATAGCGCGATCCCGCCACATCGCGCAACAGGCCACTACGACAGCCAGCATTATCAAACGAAATGGAATCATCGTCACTTTCGCTACGGTCAGGTAGAGGAGTTCACGGGCAAGGCTCGAGGCAAGTCAAAATCGGCGGGGGAGCGGCATCCTATGCCGGGCACGTAGATCCAGAAGCCCTCAGCAGGCCCGGCAGGGACGCCGGTTGAGGCTCACGGAACACCATGTCTCCCTGTCCCTTCGAATTCGCCGGGAACCTTTTCCGCTTCCCGGTTGGTCAACTCAAAGGTCAACCATTTCGAAGGTTACAACTCCAGTATTGCCGATCGGGGCGACGGCGCCAAGGGCGCGTCGCTCCCGACCCAACATATACTCGACAAAACTCGCTGCCGATTCAATCTCCTTCGCGGGTTTTTTGTGTTTCCAAGCGCAGCCCGTAGCGTTGAAACGGTTGCTCCCGCTTCTCGCTGTCCGGTCGGCGTGGAATTCCATTTGGTAATGGAAAACCCCATGGCCAAAGTAACCCGTTCCCGCGCGGGGACGTCCAATGGTGCCGGTTGTCGACTCCTCGGGCGTGAATGGGTTAGTTCGTGCCGTCGATCAAAGTAATGTTCCGCTCGTGCGCCCGTTCGGCGATTTCCGGCCAAGCGTTCTGGATCAGATCCCCGAGTGGAACCACGGTCACCTGGCCATCCTTTTTCCGGCAATGAAGTTCGTAGCTCTTTCGCCCACGGCGCCCGGACTTCTCCACAAGCCGAATGTCGCTGAGTTCGTCGAACCGGATATCGTCTTGCGCGGGACTGAACCAGAAACCCCGTTCGCACGTGAAATGATCCTTGTCCACGGTCACGCGATTCAAGAACAAGCCGGGAGAGATCACAAAAAGAAGCACGGGAGAGGCGATCATCAATCCCCAGCCGAACCGCTGACTCGTGCTTCGGACGGCCCATCCCACGGGAAACGCGATCGCGCTCCCGAGCATGACCGCGATAGGAATCCACAAGGAGAACTTGTAGACGGCTTCGTCGCCGTCCATCACGCGTTCGTAACAACCTGCGAGCGTGCACGCCAACAATCCGACCGGAAGGAAACGAAAACGCGCGGCGAAACTTGCTTTGCTGCTCCGAATTACTGCTGGGCCAAGCATGGGCGTACCATACCTTTCTCAATACAGGGGTATTTGAAACTTGACGGATATTATCTCATGCCGCTCAATCATGCACCCTTCTTCTCGAACGTACTATCGGTCCCTTGGTCGAGTTGAAGGCTGGCGGATCGAGTCGTGGTTCGGTAGCATGGAGGCGTGAAGTTCATGGTTCTCAAACGATCCCCGTCGGTACGGATCACCCGGAGGAGCTCAGGATGAGTTCGCGGTCCTTCGTTCATCTGCATTGCCACAGCCACTACAGCCTTTTGGACGGCGCTGCGACGGTCGAAGCCCTCGTCGACCAGGCGAAATCGCTCGGCATGAACGCGTTGGCGCTCACCGATCACGGCAACTTGTTCGGCGCCGTCGAGTTCTATTCCGCGTGCAAATCCGCGGGCCTCAATCCGATCGTCGGCTACGAAGCGTATGTCGCGCCCGCGCGCCGCGACGATCGGCAAACCCGGGGTGGGTTTGGCGGCGAGGCTAGTTATCACCTCACCATGCTCGCAAAAAACCGCATCGGCGTGCAGAACCTGATCAAACTGGCGACCTATGCCTATCTCGAAGGGTTCTATTACAAGCCGCGTATCGACAAGGAACTGATTGAAGCTCACAAGGAAGGCCTGGTCGTTCTTTCGGGGTGCGCCTCGAGCGAGTTCTCGAGCATGATCCTGGGAGATAAGCTCGACGAAGCGGTCCGGCTCGCGGAATGGTTCGCCAAGATGTTTGGCGAGGACTTTTACCTCGAGATCCAGGATAACGGTCTCGATTTGCAACGGGAGTGTGCTCGGGGAGCCGTCGAAGTGGCGAAACGAGTGGGCCTTCCGCTCGTCGCGACCTGCGACACTCATTACCTTTGTTCCGCCGACGCTGCCGCCCATGAAGTCTTGCTCTGCATCAACACCGGCAAGACGATGAGTGATCCGAAACGGATGAAGTACGGTTCGGATCAGTTCTATCTCAAGCCCCCCGAGGAGATGTACGCCAGCTTTCCGGATCTCGCGGAAGCGGTGCAGCGGTCGCAGCAGATCGCGGATGGCGTGCATATCGATCTCGATTTCAGCACCCGGCATTTCCCCGTGTTCAGTCCTCCTCCTGGTCGCGACGACAAGCAGTATCTCCGCGAATTATGCGAGGTGGGACTCAAACGCCGCTATCCGGACGGAGTTCCCGCCGATCGACTCGAACGACTCGAGATCGAGCTTGCCGTCATTTATAAACTCGGCTTCGCGAGCTATTTCCTGATCGTCTGGGACTTCGTCAACTTCGCGACCGAGAAGGGGATTCCCTGTGGTGCTCGCGGTAGCGCCTGCGGCGCGTTGGTCTCCTACCTGCTTGGCTTCTCGAACGTCGATCCGCTCAAGTACGACCTCCTTTTCGAACGGTTTTTGGACCCTAGCCGTGCCGAGGCGCCCGATATCGACATCGACTTCTGCCAACATCGGCGGGAAGAGGTGATCGAGTATGTCCGTGAAAAGTACGGCGCGGAGAACGTCTGCCAGATCATCACGTTCGGCACGATGGCCGCCCGGGCCGTGATTCGAGACGTGGGCAGGGCTTTGGAAATCCCCCTCAGCCGGGTCGATCAAATCGCCAAGATGGTCCCCCAGGTCCTGAAGATCACGCTGAAGGACGCGCTGGAGCAATCGCCGGACCTCAAACGAGCCTACGACACCGATCCCGAGGTCACGCGGCTGATCGACATCGGCCAGAGGCTCGAGGGTTTGGCGCGGAATCCCGGAACGCACGCCGCCGGCGTCGTCGTCGCCGACCAGCCTCTGCACAACTACATCCCACTGCAAAAGAACGGGGACGTCGTCACCACGCAGTGGGAAATGAGCATTCTGGAAAAGGTGGGGATGCTCAAGTTCGACTTCCTCGGCCTGCGAAACCTGACGATTTTGACGGCGGCGGTCGACGTCATTCGCAGGGTTCGCGGCATCGAAATCGATCTCTTGGCCATTCCGCTCGACGATCCCGAAACCTTCGCGTTGCTCCAACGCGGCGAGACGAAAGGGGTCTTCCAGCTCGAAAGTGAAGGGATTCGCAATCTGCTCATGCGGATGAAACCCGACCGGTTCGAGGACGTGATCGCCACTTGCGCGCTGTATCGTCCCGGTCCGCTCGGCGGCGGCATGGTCGACAAGTACATCAACGTCAAGCACCGGAGGGAAGAAGCCGAGTACGCCCATGCCGTCATGAAGGACGTGCTCGAGGAAACCTACGGCGTCATGGTCTACCAAGAGCAGATCATGCGCATTCTCAATCGGCTTGGCGGCATTGAACTTGCCGACGCGTACAAGTGCATCAAGGCGATCAGCAAAAAGAAGATGGAGACGATCGCCAAGTACCAGTCTCAATTCGTCGCCGGCGCGGAGAAACTCGGGCTTTCCAAGTCGAAAGCGGAAGAGATCTTCTCCTTGATCGAGTTCTTCGCGGGCTATGGGTTCAACAAAAGCCATTCCGCGGCCTACGCGCTCGTGGCCTTCCAGACGGCGTACCTCAAGGCGCATTATCCCGCGGAGTTCATGGCCGCCCTCATGTCGAGCGAAGTGGACAAGACCGACCTGTTGGTCGAACACATCGACGACTGCCGGCGGATGAACATCGACGTCCGGCCCCCCGACGTGAACGAAGGGGAAGTGAATTTCTCCGTCGTCGACGGCGTCATTCGTTTCGGCTTGCTCGCCATCAAGGGAGTGGGAGAAAAGGCGATCGATTCCATCGTCGAGGAACGCAAGGCGCGCGGACCGTACAGAAGCATCTTCGATTTCTGCGAGCGCATCGATTCCAAGCTGGTGAATAAATCCTGCGTTGAAAGTCTCATTAAGGCGGGCGCGTTCGACAGCTTGAAGGCGCGCAGGTCGCAACTGGTCGCCGTGCTTCCCACCGCTTTTCAAGCCGGGGCGCAGGCACGCTCGGCTCGTGAAAGCGGCCAGGGACTTTTGTTCGACGACGTCGCGGAAGAGTCCGCCGAGGAGGTCAATCAGTCGCTTCCCGATCTTCCCGAATGGACCGACCAGGAAAAGCTTGGCTACGAAAAAGCGCTCCTCGGCATCTATTTGTCCAGCCATCCCCTCTCGGAGCACGAACCCAAACTGAGGTTGTATCGGACGCACGAGATCTCGCAGATCCAAGGTCTTCCCGGCCGATTGGAGATCGTCGTCGGGGGCATGGTGACGAATTTGCGCACCATGACCCAGCAGAAGGGACGCAACGCCAATCAGCGCTACGCCCGGTTTTTCATCGAAGATCTCAGCGGCTCGATCCCCTGCGTCATGTTCGCCGACTCGTACGCGGAGTACTCGAACCAGCTGAAGGCGGATAGTATTTGGTTTTTCCGGGCCGAGGTGGATACCAGCCGGGAAGAAGTGGGCCTGATCATCAACGAGTTGATCGACCTGGAGAAGGCGCCGACCGTTCTCACCGGTACGTTGCTCATCCGCCTGGACGAACAGAATCATGGCCCCGAATGCCTGGAAACATTGGTTCGGCTGTTCAAAAGCCGGCCGGGAAACTCCCCGATCTTTCTCGAAATCCACACCGGCGACGGCCTTCGCGCGCAGCTTCGAGTCTCGGACGAGTTCTCCGTCGTCTGCGATCCCGACATTGCGCGCCAGGCGGAGGCGATCGTTGGCAACGGCAGGGTCACGATCGCTCCTCCGCTTCGCACGAACAACAAATCCAACGGCAACGGCCACCGTTCCTACCCCCGCCGCGACCACGCCAAGTCGGCGACATGATCTTCAGCCCCATTCGATGGGACTTTGCCGCGCAGCGGGATTAGCCCTGGCATTCATGCCAGGGGGCACGCCTTAAACCCTTTCCCTCCAGGAGAGGGCAGGGTGAGGGGCCACCAATTTGTCGTCCTCTCGCTTTTGTCCCTTCGCCGCGCAGGGGTACGCGGGATCAACGGGAAACGCCATCGGACCATTGACGCGCCCCAGGGCCGGGGTAAACCTCTGGCTCAGGGAGCCAATCCATCCAATCCAGCGAATCATCCGTCGGGCAAACGAACAGCGAGAAGCTCCCTCGAAGGGAGCTTGAAAGGCCGTGCCTTTCGACCCGTTCCCCCCACCATAAACGATGGGGCTAAGACCGGAATCGAACCGGCCTTAAGGCCGCTGGCCCCCGCGACCTCCCTTTCGAGCTCGCCCTCGCCGGAAGTATCCGCAGACGAAGCCATTGGCGCGACTGTCTCCCTTCTTTGGCTTTCTTCGCCCCCCAGTGAGCCGTTCGCTGTTGGAGTAGTTTGTGTCGCCCGCTACGGGGTTCTGAGAGATGGGAGGATTTCTCCTTCCCCAGGCCGCTGGCCTGGGCTGACATGTGTCGCCCCTTACTGGAGCAGAAGAGCCGGTCTGCTTTCTCCGGCCCGCGAAGAAAGGGCATCCTTCATTCCAGCCCGGAGTGCCAGCGACGCGTGAGCGCGCGGTCGCAGCCCAGGGGAAGAGTCGCACCGACACACATTCACCACCCCGAAAGGATGGAGCAATGCGTGATTGCCAGCGACAGAACATCGTGAGCGCGAATCTGGTGAGGAGGTGGTCGCCGTCGAAGTGTCTTCAGTTTTTGGCCCTTCTCCAAAATCCGTGGCGCAAGCGGGCGGTTTCTGGCGATGGACGGCCGGCTCGTCTGGGCCCCGAAGGCCACCCTGAGAGGCGAGTGACTGCAGGGCTTGGCGTCTCCCCAGCCGATCCGGCCTTCGACTTGTCGGCGAATCGGCGCGAGGGAAAAGGTGCCTCTCGTTCTGGCGCCGGGCATGAGGGAGGTTCTCAAGATCTTCAACAGGTCCGACGGCCAGGAATCGAGATGCAACGGAAGACTATCCTCCACGCGCTCGATCGTCACGGAAGTTTTGTCCATCAGAAGGTTGTTCGGCGGGACGAGAACCAGAGAGCGATCGAGATTGTGGCTTGGGCGCGAAGCCGATGGCGTCCTCGAAACGGCAAGTTACGCGATCACTTCAAAAACCGGCCGATGCTGGCGAGGAACTCGGTGTTGGAGGGGAATTTCCGCAATTGGGTCAACAGGGACTCCATGGCCTCGACGTCGTTCATCTGCGTCAGACTTCGCCGCAAGAGGGTGATTCGTTCGAGCATTTCCGCGGGCAAGAGTCTCTCTTCTTTCCGCGTGCCGGATTGCAGAATGTCGATGGCGGGAAAGACCCGTCGATCGGCGAGCTTGCGGTCCAGAACCAGCTCCATGTTGCCGGTTCCCTTGAACTCCTGAAAGATGACGTCGTCCATTCTCGAACCGGTCTCGATGAGGGCGGTCGCCATCACGGTGAGTGAGCCTCCTTCATCGCTGGCGCGAGCGCTGCCGAAGAGGCGTTTGGGCACGTCGAGTGCCTTGACGTCGAGGCCGCCGCTCATGGTTCGACCGGTCGTTCCGACGTGCTTGTTGTACGCCCGCGCGAGCCGCGTGATGCTATCGAGCAGTACGACGACGTCCTTGCCCATTTCGACGAGTCGCTTGGATCGCTCGATCACGAGTTGGGCGAGGCGGACGTGGCTGGAGGTCTCGCGGTCGTTGGAGGAGGCATATACCGTGCCTTTGATGCTTCGCCGCATCTCGGTGACTTCTTCGGGCCGTTCGTCGACGAGAAGCACGATGAGTTCGACTTCCGGGTGATTCGTGCTGATCCCTTCGGCGAGATGTTGCATGAGAATCGTCTTGCCGGTGCGGGGCGGGGCGACGATCAAGCCGCGTTGCCCCTTGCCGATGGGCGTGAACATGTCGATGACTCGAGTCGTGAGTCGTTCCGCGGTCGTCTCGAGTCGAAGCCAGGCATGGGGATCGACGGGAGTAAGCCGATCGAAGCTCGGTCTTCCCTTGTACTGGTCGGGTTCGACTCCTTCGATCTCGGTGATGGCGCTGAGTCTTGGCCCTTGCCTGCGGCCTCCTCCGCGCTGTTGATTATTCCGTTGATTTCCGCGTTGGAAACGTTGGTTGCGGCGGTGCGGTGGGGGTCTGCGATCTTGCATTTCCGGCTCGGCGCTGGCCGCCTGCACCGGACCCGCCAGGTAGATTCCCTCGCGTAATTCGAAGCGTCGAATCATGTCCGAAGAAACGTAGGCGTCTCCCGGCCGGACTTCATAATGCTGCGTGATGTTCCGTAGAAAACCGTAGCCGTCGGGATGCAATTCGAGGATTCCCCTCGTGCTATCACCATTGGCCGTGTGCGTTGACAAGGTCAACCCCTTTCCTTCTTGGCGTTGTCTCGAACGATCGGAAACGCCTCTATTCGGTCCAAATACCAATGAAAAATCCGGTGACTCTCTACTTTCGGGCATCTGCGAAGCAAGGTCGTCTCCCTGGGCCCGCAAACACTCCGTTTCCGAAACGCTGAGCGACGCGAGGAGGCGTCAGGCCCAATGGTGACTACAAGTTGACACCATATAAGAGGGCATGCCGCGGATTCAGGACGACGGCGGATCCGGGCACGTCGAGACAGATACCGCCGGGGCGACGAGCTTGCCGGCTGGTGGGTCCCAGGCATCGGGACAGAAACCTCATTCGCGCCGCGGACTCACTTCGCGCATGGGACTTGGCTGCAAAGGATGGAAACATCCGAGGCATCCAACGGCACGGGTCCTGCGTGGCGAGATCGCTCGGCAAGAATCGAGCCCCTCTCACGGATGCTCCCGGGATTCCGCGACAATGAAGTCAATGGGTTTCGGTACCGTTTGTTCATACCTTCTGGTTCGGCGTGGTGATGACTTCCGTGCCGTCCGGGTGGCGAAGGATTGTGTAATCGCCAAAAATATTGGGCGCCGCCGTTTGCATGATCCGCAGCAATTGCACGGCGACTTCACGAATCTCGACGTCCGCGTGTTCGCTTCCACGCAGTTCGAGAAAATGGCGAATGGCGCGCGCGTTTGCCGTCACGAAAATCTTGGTTTCGCAGGCATTGGGGAGCACGCTCCGGGCCGCCTGGCGAGCCATTTTTCGACGGAGAGTCCGGTCGGGATGATCCGCCATTTTTTCGGCGAGCCCGTCCACGAGTTGCCGATACGCCTCTTGGGCGACCCGGACCGCGTTTGCCCAAATTTCGTGCAGTCGGGGATCTTCCGCGATGCAGTCGGGCTCCACATAGTCGGCGGTCGACTCGTCGACGTAGCGTTGGCTGAGTTGTGAATAACCGAACCCGGCGCGATGGCGAATCAGTTCGTGGGTAAAACTTCGACTAACGCCCGTGATAATGAAATTATACACCGCGTGTTCAAGAACGCTACCGTGGCCCACGCCGATGATGTGGCCGAGATATTCCTGATTCGTCTTTCGTCCTTTGCCGAACGACATGTAGCAGAGTCTCCCGGCGACTTCGCAAAGCCGCTCGGCGCCGTCCTCGGCATCGGTGGACCAAGTGGCGCCATGGTCTTCGAGAAACTGATCGACTGCCTCCTCGCGCATGACCTGCATGCCAACGAGGTAAACCGTCGGGCGGCGCACAATTTTGACGTCATTCTCTTGCGAAGGAGAGGGCACCGTGCCCATCCGAGACTCCATTTTGGGTATGCGAATCTCCATGGCCGTTCACTTGCTCGGGAGCCCTTGCCGACGGGCAGACGTTTCGGGCTCGGAACCGCGTGGTCACGAAGAAACGGGATATCAAAGAAATCGGGCGACGAGCCAATCTTGCCGGCGAACTTGGCGCCGGCATTCATTGATTGCGGTCCAGGGGGCGCGTCCGTGAGACGATGCAGGATCTCTGCGTGGTTCCCCGTAGCAATCCTAGTGAACCAGGCCCGTGGAAGCTAGAGACGCCATTAATCGCGAGAACGTTCGAAGTATTGTGCATCAGAGAAATAATGTCGTAACGCCCGGCCTGGTTGCCTAGAGGGCGTTGGCATCAATCGCGCCAGGCCCCGACATTACTTTTCCGAACAGCAACTATTCCGTTCTCCGCTGCTCAGGAACAGCCAGGTACCCCCTGAGTCCGTTTCGAGAAACGTCGCGCTCCGGAGAGCCCTCCGTGCGGCGATGACTGCGAGATGTCATTGCTCGAGGCGGGGCTCGCGCGCCAATGGGCTTCCAAGATCAGATGGAACCATGGGGGCAGGCTTGAATAGCCTGGACTCCTGCATCATACCCATGCGAACGCCAGGGGCAAGCGCCACTTCCTTGAAAATTAGGGGAGCAGATTCATCACCAGCGTCACGACGCCGGCAACCGCGACCAACGTCACCACCACCCAAACGATCGGGATTTTCTTCTCGTCGCCGAAATTGACGTCCCCAACGTGGGAGTCGTCGTCGTCCGCATGCTTTTTTTGCGTGACCTGCATGCGGAGCATCTGCAAATTCGTCTTGGAAAGGTCCTTGAGTCCCTTGCCGCCCGCGGGTTCCAGGGGGGCGACGGCCGGTGCCGCGGTCGCCGAAAGACCCGCCGACGTCGCGGGGGCGGAAGGTGGAGTCAACGGGGTCAAGCGCGATCGATCCAACAGCGAACCAGTTCCCCCTTGCGAATTGAAGATGGCCGAGGGGGGAGTCGGGCGCTGCGGGTTGGCATCCGGAGTGGACGCGCGCACCGCGACCGAGTCGGACGCGGGGGACGTGGCGGGCCGTTCACTAGCCGCGGTCGGACGGAGCGAAGGAATCGAGCCCGAGCGAGACGCCGGGTCGATGCCGAAGGAGGCGAGCGATCCGGATCGGGACGCGGGCGTGGGAATCCGCGGTCCGCTCGTCGCGTTGCCCGTGGGAGCGCCCGGCGGTGCATTGAAGCTTCCGGAAGCCACGCTTCCCAAATCGCGGTTGGCCGGCGCGTTTCCCATGGCAAAGCACTGGCGTAACTGCCGCGCGAACGTCGAGCAGCAATCGAATCGGCCCGAAGGATCGCGCGCGAGCGCCTTGCGCACGATGGAGCGTTCGGGTTCGGCGAGTTTACTCAAATCGGGCGCGTCGCTCAGTCGGGCCTGAAGCTGCTGAAGCATGCTGCCGGTAAACGGAAGCACTCCCGTCCGCAATTCGTAGTAGTTGATCGCCAACGCGTATTGATCGCTCGTTGGAGCGGTTTGCCCCTCAAAAAACTCCGGTGGATCGTAGTCGTAATGCAACAGGCCCTGCGAGTGCTGGGCGACCTCTTCCGTGACGGGTTTGGAAAGACCGAAGTCGGAGACTTTACAGAGCCTTCGTCCCCCTTCCTCGAAAACCAGCAAACACTCCGGACGAAGGGCCCGGTGATAAATCGCCACCCGGGAACCTTGGAACTCGTGTCGCGGACTGTTGAGAAAATCGAGTCCCTCGGCGGCTTGTTCGATGAAGTTAAGCACTTCGTCGCGCGGGATCGTTTCCTCGCGCTGCTTGTAGGAGTTCAGGTGTTCGCGCAGTGAAAAGAGGGGTACGTCGGTCTCGACGATCAACGTTTTTCCGTCATCGAGCTGCCAGAAATTGGTGAGCGTATTCAGGTTCGGATGGCGCAGCTGCACGAGCAACCCAAGGGTCCGCGTTTCGATGGCGGCGTTGCCAACCACCAGGTCGATCACCTTCCATAATTTTTTCGAGCCGTCGGGGCAGGCGACTTGCCACATCTTGTAGAAGGCGGAGCCTCCAAGATCGGCGACAAGCTTGTACCCCGGGACGGGCTCATCACCCACGACGAAGACCTGTTGCATTAAAGACCTCTAAATCGGAGAAGCCCGGGAACGATCATGGCGTTTTCAGCTAAGCACGACCGGAGGGGTGCGGAACAAACGTGCGCCGCTCCTCGCGGTTCACTCAAATGTAAATGATACCTGGAGGAAACGCAACCTGCGGAAAACTTGCCACAAACGAGCAAGAAAGCAAGGTTTACTGGTGGGATGGTTCCGACTGGCTCCCGAATCATCCCCCAAGGCGGACGGTTCCAACGACTTCGGAGACCGATTGCGCGCCGATGGAAGCGAGGGATTGGGGCAACTGATCCAGGATTCGCATGGAGGAAGTGGGGTCATAGAAATTGGCGGTCCCCACTTGGACAGCGCGGGCGCCGGCCACAAGGAACTCCATTACGTCGTCAATCGTCCCAATGCCGCCGACACCGATAATGGGAATTTTGGAGGCGGAGGCGACCTGGAGTACCATTCGAAGAGCAACCGGTTTGATCGCCGGTCCACTGAGTCCGCCGAACACATTCCCCAAAAGGGGCTTTTTCCGCCGCCAGTCGATTGCCGTGCCGAACAGCGTGTTGATGAGGGTAACAGCATCCGCGCCCCCCGCTTCCGCGGCGCGCGCGACGGCGACGATGTCGGTGACATTGGGAGTTAGTTTCGCCAGGATCGGGTGAGGACATTGCTTTCGAACGGCGGCAATCACTCGTTCGGTCGTTGCCGGGTTCGTCGCGAAATCGGTTCCTCCCGCGACATTGGGACACGAAAGATTAAGTTCGACGGCGTCCACGCCGGCCGCGTCGGCGAGCATGGCGGCCATTTCGGGGAACTCTGCTTCGGTTTTGCCCGCGATATTGACAATCACGGAGGTGCCAAGCGAGCGAAGGTAGGGCAAATGATGGTGCAGGAAATGAACGATTCCATCATTGTCCAGGCCGATGGCGTTCAGCATGCCCGAAGCCGTTTCGACGATCCGCGGGGGTTTATTGCCAGCGCGCGGATTCATGGTGACGGTCTTTGGAACCACTCCACCGAGACGGGCGATCTCGACGAAGCCCGATGCCTCGCGCGCATAACCGAACGTGCCGGATGCCACCAGAATAGGGTTTTTGAGAGCCAGTCTACCTAGCGTCGTGGTCAAGATTCATGATGGCGTGATTCTATCGGATCGGTTGGGAAACGCCGACCTCAGCGGCAGAGATTGCCAATCAGCGAGCCACTAACCACAGCGGTTCGTCCGAACGCGAAGAAGCGATCGCGTCGGTCGCGGTCACGTCAAAAGTAAAGCCGCCGGGCACATCTTTCGAGTGCCTGGCGGCCTGGAATACCACCTTTTGGAATCGTGGTTCTACGATTGCTTACCAGCGGGTACGGGCCGCCGGCTCTCCCAAGCCGTGATAACGTTTGGGCGACAGGTTCGACGGATTGTCAAGCATCCAGAACCGTTCCATGTCGTCCTCGATGAGGCGTAAGTCTTCCGATTGGAAAAAAAGCTGACGATAACGGCGGATCGGATCGGCCGAATATTCGTTGATAAAACAACCCGAGGAGGTGGTGGCCAAAAGCGCCAGCAGCCCCAACATGCAGGTTCTATACATGGGAAACCTCCCTGTTTCCTATCGCCGATCCGCAACCCGTGACTATCCATGCGTCGAGCGAATGCCGTTGATCGTCGGATGGTCCCTGACTACCCATCTCCCCCGAGAACTTGGGCCGAGAGACCAACAAAACGACCGCGCCGCGATCGATTATCACGGAGCTATCGGTGGTATCGTCGGCGTCGAACCATTGGCTTGAGGGATTTTGACGAAAAAACAGACTGTTCACAAAATTCCGTGTGAAACGTGAAATGCAGAATAAGTTGCGTCGTGGATTATAGCGAGCTCTAAGGTTCGCTGCTGCTCTTGGCCGGTTTCCAGTCGACGTTTATCCGTAGCGAGCACCAATCCTTGAAGGTCGCAAACCCGTCGCCCTGCGGGTCTTGGCGCAAAGCGTGCCGAGCCCCGTACTGCGTCTCGAATCGGTAATAAGTCGAAGGGGGAAAATGCCTTCCGTAGTTCTTCAGAACCATTGAGAGAACAGATTGGGGTCGGAAAAGGCTTAGATTCAAGTGAGCGGTCTGTAGGAATTGTGCAACCCTGGGGAGGGGGGGAAAGAAGAAGCTGCGAAAGCAAACCCTTGGCCGATAGCGCGTCCCCGCGGAACAAGTCCGGGGGAAACGCTTCAAGGGAATGATTCCTTCTACTCCATTCGAGCCCGTTTCCACATTGGGGAGGGCTCGAAATGAACGGATGTCGATTATCCTTCTGAGTGATGCGAGCCACCGTCCGCATAGGAGGTGTTTCCGGCCGCAACCGCATCCGCTTCCGTATCCTGTTCCGCCAAGCCCGGTTCGGCAAAGCTGTTGCCGGCGTGCCCCGCAGCCAATCCTGCTTTCGCCGCCAATTGATCCTCGATCATGCGGCGAACGCGCTCTTCCATTTCCTTGCCCGGCTTGAACGTGACAACGTACTTTTCGGGAACAAAGACCTTTTCGCCAGTGCGCGGATTGCGTGCCTTGCGTGGGGCCCGCTGCTTGACTTCGAAGACGCCGAAGTTGCGAAGTTCGATCCGACGCTCCTCGACGAGGGTATCCACGATCGCGTCAAACGTCTTTTGGACGATCTCCTTGGTTCGAAGCTGGGTCAGCCCAAGTTCCTCGGAGATGGTTTTGACGATCTCTTTTTTGGTCACGAGAACTCTCTCCTTAACGGACATGCTTGCCGGTAATTGGCGGGCGACGCCACGAACGAGCATTTCGATTCAACTGTATAAGTACCAATACCTAATGTCAAGTCAATTCCAACAGCGGTGCTGGCGACTCTCCAGCGACCGTCCGTGACAACTCTGTCCTGGGAGCAGTTGCTGCGAAGTCATGAAGAGGCGCATAGCGCCACGGTCGTCCGAGATTCACGTGCAGATCCTTGAGCTCGCGGATGTATTTTTCCGAGAGCTCGACCTGTTTTTCCGCGAATGCCGGATCGCAAAAATAGACGCGACATCCCATCGGACGTCGCTCCCGGGCGGTGCAAAATCGTTCCACCTGATACGGACAGTTGGCGCGAGTAATCGGTAAATCTAGCGGAATTCCTGGCTCGAAAAGTAGTTCTGCCTCCAACTCGCTCAGGAAGAGCGTGTGGCCATACTCTTCGAATCGGCAGCAACGCCCACTAGCGTCGCAGCGGGGTTGGTAGACAGCGACCTCGGCGTCGAGGCGGGCGTAAGTTTCCCGCAAGCGCTCCAGAGGTTCCGAGGTCTCGCCCATTCGTGTTCTATCCCTGAAAGCACCGGCCTTGATCGGTGACCGGAGCATGAAGTCCTTTATTGCCGTTTAGAATCCTAATGTCATGGGCCAATCCGCTTTTGCACCAAAGCACTCCAAGCGACCGGCCATATCGTTACGGCATTGCTCATCCGATGCTCCATAACGATTCGTAAACGTCTCATTAAAGCTCAATAACAACGGATTTTGCGAGAATCTCATCGGTCGTGAAAAGTCGCCCCTGACCGGAGCCCAGGCACTTTTTGCAGGTCTCCTGCCACGTCGATGGCGACCGTAAATTACTCTTCCAAAACGGCCATGTGCGACATTGCATGGGCCGATCTGCATATACGGTGCAACCCACCCCCGATTGATAAAAAACACACGAACCGTCTTCCCGTTCCCGCAAACTTCGGTCGCCGTGAGCACGTTTAACGTACTTACGTTCGAACCTCTCGACCGTTTCCCCCACGGCCAAGGCTAGAGCCGCGATTTCTTCGTCGTCGACCCAAACATACCCGGGTTCACCAGTGCAGCAATCTCCGCATTGCGTGCAAGTAAACCGGAGTCCCTCGGAAAACCAAACCTCTTCACTTTGTACCGACATCTTGATTGCCCATCGGGAACCGAGGCCCCTCGGTCACGGAAATGAGTCTAGCGATTGGGGTTGGAATCGACAACGCGCCAACTTTTGAATCCCCGGCGATTCTTACATTTGTCGCTGGATTTGTAGAAAAAAGTGGCCCATTTTCTCTTCGAACGGACACTCTGGCCCGTCGGAGGCGGGCTGTTGTCTACTTCCCCAGCAAGTTTGCCTTGCACGAACTTCCATTTGCCGCTATCGCCCGCGACATGGACCAAATTGCTAGCCGGGCGGTGGAAAAGACGCAAAAGCACGGGTTCTGGGGGATGGCCATCCGCGCGCGCGGACTCGCCACATTCCTGATCTGTGCCGTCGCAATTGCTTTGTCCTTCCTGCTGGATGGTTGGGTCGCGGACCAATTCGCCAAGCCAATCCGCTCTGGCCAGGTCCGGGCCGTACTCACCAATCTTCGCATTTGGGGAGAGGGAGCCACGCTCCTGATAATCTCCATCGGCATTGCTCTGGCGCAACCCAGACAACTCCGGGGCATCGTCACGGTGCTCGCTGCCACGCTCGTTTGCGCGTCGATCGTCGAAGGAGTTAAGCCCCACTTTGGCCGCATGCGTCCAAGCGAGGCCCGAGTCAATCCCGCGGAGGGGAATTGGCAATTCCGATCGGGAAGGAACTCTTCTTTCCCCTCGGGACACACTGCGACTGCTTTCGCGTTCGGACGCGGTTTATCGCTCCTGGTTCCCAGTCTTAAACCCCTTTGTCTCGTGGCGGCAACCGGCACGGCTGTCTCGAGAATGCACGAACAAAGGCACTATTTCTCCGACTGCATGGTGGGCGCTCTCTTTGGATGGTTTGCCTCCGGATGGGTCTGGATGCTGATCAACAGGGTCGAGCAGAGCCTCGCAAGATCGGTTCTTTGGCCTTGGCATCGATCCTTAACCCGAGAAGGAAACGCCTCTTTATCGTGAGGCCCGTCGTGGAAAAACCGGTACCAACGGACTCCGTTTAACGCGGACCTTCCGCAACTTTCTCGCCAGTTTGGTCTTGGGTTAAATCACTTCAGCGGAATCGCTTAAGCCTTCTCGGCCAGATGCGCTTTCACGGAATCCTGGAAATGCGGTCCTGATTTGTCTGCAGGTGATGTTCAGTCCTGGGGGCGGAACGTCGACTTGCAGATAGGTTTGCGAAAGCATTTCATGCTGGCTTGCACCGCGCCACTACCACCGTCACATCCGCGAGACTATACTCTACGGTTTGATTTCCCTGGGACTTATCCCTTGAGCCGTGAATTGGGGGCGTTTTAGTGGTCAGCGGTCAGGCTTCGGTGTCCGCCGAGGAACGCGTCTTGGTGTTTGACTTTGGTTCGCAGTACGCGCAGCTCATTGCTCGCCGCGTTCGCGAACAGCATGTCTATTGCGAACTGGTTCGCCACGATCTGCCGGCATCGCGGGTTCGAGAGCTCGCGCCACGGGGAATCATCCTTTCGGGCGGGCCATCGAGCGTTTACGCGGAAGGGGCCCCGAAATGTGACCCGGCGATCTTCGAATTGGGTATTCCCGTCCTGGGCATTTGTTATGGGATGCAACTGACTTGTCAGACGCTGGGAGCCGAAGTTCGCCCCTACTCCAGTGGTGAGTTCGGCCGAACGAATCTGCGGCTGAGCGACTCGAGCATGTTGTTTGAGGGGGTGCCCGCGGACTCGATCGTTTGGATGAGTCACGGGGACCAGGTTCGACAATTGAACGAGGACTTCATCCCTTTAGCGCGGACGGAGAACTGCTCCCACGCCGCCGTCAAGCATCGTGCAAAGGAAATTTACGGCCTCCAGTTTCATCCGGAAGTCTCGCACACCAACTACGGCCTCACGGTTTTGCATAACTTTCTCCACAAGATCTGCCATTGTAAAGGGACCTGGCAGATCCGCTCGTTTCTTGACGAACAGGTCAGTTTCCTCAAGGAACGGGTGGGAAAAGAAAGGGTTATCTGCGGGCTTTCGGGTGGAGTTGATTCGTCCGTGACGGCGGCACTTCTCCATCGATCGATCGGGGATCAGCTCACCTGTATTTTCGTGGACAACGGCCTGCTTCGCCGCGACGAGCGCCGGACCGTGGAGGAAACGTTTCGGGAGCACTTCACGACCGACTTGCACGTGGTCGATGCTCGAGAGGTTTTTCTCTCCCGCCTCAAGGGGGTGGTGGATCCGCAGCGGAAGCGGGAGATCATAGGGCACACGTTCGTCGACGTATTCAAGGCGGAAGCCAAGCGAATCCATGGCGCGAAATTCCTGGCCCAAGGAACGTTGTATCCGGACGTGATCGAGAGCGGCTCTTCCGTTGATGGGCCCGCCGCTACGATCAAACTTCACCATAACGTGGGAGGTTTGCCCGCCGAATTGGGATTCGACTTGATTGAGCCGCTCCGAGATTTATTCAAGGACGAGGTTCGGCGACTGGGAACGGAACTCGGTCTTCCCGACCCTATCGTTTGGCGGCATCCGTTTCCTGGTCCGGGGCTCGCGGTCCGTTGCCTGGGAGGAGTTTCCGAGGACCGTTTGGAGATTCTTCGCCACGCGGATGCCATATTTCTGGAAGAGCTTCATGCCGCGGAGCTTTATCATGGCATCGGCCAGGCATTCGCCGTCTTGCTCCCCGTCCGGTCCGTCGGCGTCATGGGGGATGGTCGCACGTACGATCACGTGATCGCGTTGCGGGCAGTGACCACGACGGATTTCATGACGGCGGATTGGGCAGTGATCGACCCGGCGATCCTGGCGAAGATTTCGACTCGAATCATCAACGAGGTTCGCGGCGTGAACCGCGTCGTGTATGATATAAGCACGAAGCCGCCGGCGACGATCGAGTGGGAGTAGGCGCCCATCGAAATGTGTTCGCTTTTCCTCCAGGGCTTTTCCGGGCATGGGATGGCGACGAGGGCGCGTAAAGGACCGTGGTCGGCAGGCGAACTCTGCGACCCTTCGGGGCGTAGCAATGAGGGAGTGACCCCTTATGGCCGATTACGCCGCTGGTAGTTCTCGACGCTGGGACAGTCAGACGTGGTCCTTTACGCTAGGTCACGTCTTTGGCATCCGAGTCCGGATGCATCTGATGTTCATCGTTTATATTGTTGCCGAGATCCTGGCGCACCTGGATAACCTCGATTTCTATCTGCCGATGGTCACGACGTTGTTCGTGGTCGTCCTGTTGCACGAGTTCGGCCATTGCTTTGGCTGCCGACTCATGGGAGGGCAGGCGGACGACGTGCTCCTTTGGCCGTTGGGAGGACTTGCCTACGTCAATCCACCCCACCGTCCCTACGAACATTTGATCACGACCCTCGCGGGGCCCGCGGTCAACGTGGCGCTGCTGGTGATCCTGATCCCCGTGCTCTATTTCCAAGGTGTCTTGGAGGGATCATTTTTTAATCCCTTCGTGGGGGTCTACCCCTATGTCGGGGTGGCGTTTTATACCAACATGGTGGCGAAGGTGAGCTACTGGCTCTTGCTCTTCAACCTCCTTCCCTTCTTTCCCATGGATGGCGGGAGAATCGTTCAAGAGTCCCTCTGGTTCAAACTCAGTCACTATCACGCGACGATGATCGCGACGAGCATCGGCTTGGTGGGAGCCACCGGCATGGTCCTTTTGGGCATGTATCTCGCCGGGGCGTGGGCACACGACTACGTCTTGCTTTCCTTCGTCGGATTCTTCGGGTTGTATTACTGCATGATGACCCGTCGGCAGATGGAGATCCTGGGGCAGATGCCCGAGAACGAGTTTGGCTATGATTTTTCCCAGGGCTATACGAGCCTGGAAAAGAGCATGGGTCCCGTGCGGAAGCGAGAAGGAAGTCCGTCGTTGCGGAGCCGTTTCCAAGCTTGGCTGGAGCGACGGCGCAAGCGGGAAGCCGCTCGTCTTGAAGCGGAACTGGACCGCATTCTGGAAAAGATCCACGGTCAGGGGATCGAAAGTCTCACCCGCGAAGAGCGACGTACGTTGACCCAGGCGAGCAAGAATCGCCGGGCTCGAAGTTGATTCCATTCTTCCCGGCTCATCGGCACTCGATGGCCCATGCGGGGGAAATTCCCGGAACCATGGCCGAAGAGAGACTTTTTGCCGGTCCCCGCGCGGTAGGGGGTCCGTTCGTCGACGTCACGTGACCGAATGAGGGAGGACCGGTTCGAGTGAAAATCTTACTTACCAATGACGATGGCATCTATGCGCCGGGGCTGCGCGCCTTGCGCCGTCACCTCAAAGAGTTCGCGGATGTTACCGTCGTCGCGCCTGCGTCGGAGCAGAGTGCCGCGGGTCACAGCATCACTTTGCTTTATCCCTTGATCGTTCAGGAAATCCGCGAACAAGGGGACTTTGTCGGTTTCGCGGTGGAGGGAAAGCCGGCGGACTGCGTGAAACTTGGTCTGGTGCAACTCTTGCCCGGGATGCCGGACCTGGTGGTCAGTGGGATCAACTCGGGCTCCAATGCCGGCATCAACGTGCTTTACAGCGGGACCGTGGCGGCGGCGATCGAGGCGGCGTTCTTCAAAGTACCCGCCATCGCGGTTTCTCTCGAACTACCCGAAGATTCGCATTACGACCGAGCCGCCGCGATCGCCGTCAAATTGATTCGGCAGATACTCGAACAAGATCCTCAGCCCGGGGACCTCTTCAATATCAACATTCCCGAACTGTCGAAGCACGATCCGGTTGGCATTCGCGTTACCGAACAGGGACTCGACTGCTACCGCGAAAGTTATGAACTACGAACGGATCCCCGCGGCAGGCACTACTATTGGCTACTCCCCGATCGTTTGCGCGCGGGCGATACCACGGAGACGGATCTTGCCGCCCTGGCGAATCGTCAGGTATCCATCACGCCGCTCCATTTCGATTTAACCGCGCGCGAAAAACTGCGTCAGATGCGGGATTGGCAATGGAAACTGTAGTGCGTGATTCACGCCGCAAAGTGGCCGCCCGCGAGACGTGACGTTCGTGATTCATCCATCACTCGGCCCCGACGTCGTAGGGATCCCATCGTGACGAGTCTCGTTCCACGGCTGCTGGTCGCTGTGCCCCTGGTTTTCGGCTTTTGGTGGCTGCTGGCGGGTCGCACGCAGCTCGCGGCCTGGCAGCTTGCAATTCTACCCGCTGCCTTTCTCGGATTCTGTGGCGCATGGACCGCGCGGCGTTGGACGTGGAGTCTTGCTTTGTCGTTGGCGGTTGGCGCCTCGGCGAGTGCGCTCGTCGGGGATTGGCTATTCTTCTCCGCTGGGATTGATCGGCAATTCCAGCATGCCGCCGAGCGCGAGAGGCAAGCGAACCGCGATGCAGCTGTTCAGGTCGGCGCCGCGAAACTTCAACAGCAACTCGAGGCGAATCCGGAAAAGATCTTTGCCGACGAAAGCCCCGCTCCCCCCACGCCCATCGCCCCCGAAAAATATTCCGAAGAACGGAGCGCATCGAGAGAACTGGTTTTTGAGCTTTATCGACGGACGCTCGAGGGACGGGCCTGGGATCTCGTTCTTTCGCTCGCCTTGTCGGTGGTGGGCGCGTTCCAAGCGGCGCGAATGACGGTCCGTCCCCGAGAAGCCTGAATCAGTCGGCAGGTTCGTGGGTAATATCGTCGATCGGGACCACGGCGTCATGAATCCGAATCACCCCGCCGCGAATTACCTTGGCGGTGATGCCCCCGTGTCCACGCGCCGCGTTGTAGCCCCCGGGTCCAATCGTCTCTTCCATTCGCGAGCAGGGGGCGCAGATGCCGGCTCCCTCGAACCACGCTCCGCCAATGCAAAACCTTTTTTCTTTGAGCATGAGCAAGTTGATGCCCGAGACCACGAGGTTTCTTCGCAGTTGCTCTGGCCTAACTTCGTCGAGTCCCGCAAGGGAGGCGATGGCGGCGAAATGCTCCTGTTGAATCAACGTCACTTGTCGCTGGGATTTCCCGGAGCGCGCGTGATGGTCACCGTCGAGCCCCGTACCTTCCGCCACGACCGCTTGGTCAACGACGACCAAGGGTTGTCTGCGCGCGGGACTTAGACCGATCCATTCGAGTCGACCTGGCCTGCTGAAGCTGGCTTTAAGCTCCGCAATCGTTTTCACGCTCGAAGGCCTCGCGTTCGAAGTAATTGTCGCGGTAGGGATCCCTTCCACGGTACCACTGCCAAGCAGACGAGAGCAGATAGGCGGGAATGAAGGCGGGACCCCACCGCTCGTATTGGCGGACATGTACCCGTTCGTGGTTGCGGGACCATTCCAACCCGATCAAGGATTGGCCGAGTACCACGTGGCCGAGGGTCATGGCGATTGCGCCTCCCTCGACGAAAGGAGCCCGTTCCAGGAACCAGGAGACGGTGCCCCCCCAAAATTCGAGAACTCTTCCCTTCCTTTGCACATGCCCGCCGGTCAAAAGCCCGATGCCGCCGATGCCTAACCCGACGATGGTCCAGGGGCTCGCCCAGACCCAACGGGAGAGGAAACCTAGAATTCCGAGGAAGTTAGCGGCCTTTGAGCGCATCGAGGTATTCGCGGAACTGTTCCTGGAGATCCCGATTTCTCCGCTGCTCTGCCTGTTTTAGCCCCAGCTCGGCAAATTCTCGAGCCACGGCGTACTTACCGGCGCTGAGCAAGCGTTCGACCGCGGCGGCGACCAATTCGGGTTTCTCCCGCTCGCGCGAGAAGATTTCGCGGTACCGTTCGCAGGCAGCGTCCACTTCACCCCGCGATAGAAGGGCCTTTGCGGATAGCGATTGAATCTCGCTCCAATTCTTTTCCGACTGGTGCTTCCGATCGTAGTCCGCGGCTTGTTCGAGAAGTTCCGCGGCGGCCTTCGTGTCGTCGTGATCCAGCCGATATTGAATGACGCGGCGGAAAACGGGAAAGAGATCACGCGTGGACGCGAGCGAGTCCCGCGAGAACATTTCCGTGGCGAAGCCGATCGCGGTCGCCATGGCGTCCATCGCGCTCGCCGCCTGGAACGCGCTTTGGAGCACTTCGTCCGAAAGATCCTTGGGAACCAGGGCCGCGAGTTGGCTTGCCGAGTATGCCGTCACGTCCGCCGACTCAATTTCCTCGGGCGGCGTATGCGTTTCCAGTCCCAGTTTGTTTCGAAGACGGTCGAATTTATAGGGGATCTCGAAACGCGCGAAGTTGCGTTCGCGGAACCGGATGACCCCTTCGAGCTTGGCGCGAAATGCCTTGCTTTGCGCCGCGTCGATCGGCGTCAAACCGGAAAGCGAGCGCAACGGCCGCTGAATCCATTCCGACTCGAAGTAGCGTTGGACGGATTGCAGAACCAGCTCCGCTTGTTTCTCTTCGGTCACGTTCGAACCGGGGAAGATCAGGAAGGGCTCCGAGTCCAACGTTTGCGGATCGCCGGGAAGATCGTCCGTGCGCACGAGACGGACGGTGTCGCCGGCAACGAGGTCGAATTTCGCGCGGGCTTCGAAGAGATGATGGCTGGTGGTCGCCACCAGATGCAAGCCTTCCGGCGACATGTTGATTTGCGCAATTTGGCGTGGCGGTCCACCGATGAGTGGCACGCCCCCGCGATCATCCGCCAATTCCTTGTCCATCCAATGGAGGCTGCGGGCGCCGTTCGGGGACGACATGACGAGGACGTGACGGGACGTTTTCAAGCGTTCCATGAACGCCTGCAAATCGGAAAACTCGTAGGTCGCGACGTAATTGCGATTGTCGCAAGATTCCTCCGCGCCGGCGCCGAGCCGCAAGATCTCTCCAAGGTCCCAGGCGTCGGCGGCCGCTTCGAAATTCGTCTCTTGTTTGACATAGTGGTCGAGCGCTTCGAGAGCTTTAGCGTTCTGGCCGGACCAGGCATACGCGATCGCGAGGTTGTACCAGGCGGCAAGATCGTACGAGTCATCGTGGGCCAGGAACTCGAAAACCGAAGCCAATTCGTCGACGTTCAATCCCTTCATCTGCTCGAACGCCGCGTTCCATTTCTCGCGGCGGTCCTCGTTGAAGACGGCGAGTTCGTCGGGAGAACGTAGACTGAGGCCCAGTCGAGCCTGATTGGGAAGTAGCTGATTTTGCGTGATGAACTGATCGATCGCTTCCTTCGCGGGGGCGAAGGTCGGATCCACCTGGAGCGCCCGGCGCCAAGTGGCCCATGCCGCCAAGGGTCGCCCCTGGTAATTGTGGCAGGTGCCCATTTTCAACAACGTGCGAACGGCGTGTCGCGTTGCCTCGGGGGGAAAGAGCTTTAACGCCTCGGCGAGGATATCGAGGGCCTGCGCGTAGTCGTGCATCACGAGCGCCAGGTCGCCGCGCATTTCCACGGGGAGTCCGAACTCGGTGTATTCCCTGCAGATTTCGTCCAGAAGATTGCTGGCTTCCTCGGCGTGATCAAAATTGACCAAGGCCTGGAAACGAAAAGTCTTGAGATACATTTGCAGGCATCGAGGATTGTCCGCCGGTTCCTCCAGCTTTTCGATGGCGCGCATGGCGAGGGTTTCCTGGCCGTTCTGCACCATTTCCTCGATCTTTTGCACTTGGAGAAATGCCTTGGGACTGCACCATTTCAGCTTCTTGCCGCTGCCGCATGGGCAGGAATCGTAGGGATCGAACGCCATTCCTTGATGCCTTTCTTCCTCGAGGGAAAATCGAAGTACACTTTATCCGCAGTTTGCCGGCAGAAACAAGTACGCCCGGGCAATCGGGAATTGCCGGCCCGCGAGTTCCCAGGTCTCAAGGAGTGCCCGCGGCGGAACTGGCAAGTTGGACGGCGACCCGGGTAGCTTCGAAAAAGCTGGTGGGGTCGGCGATTCCCTTGCCGACGATGTCGTAACCCGTGCCATGCGCCACGCTGGTGCGCACGATGGGAAGTCCCACGGTGATGTTGACGGCCTCGCGCCATCCGAGCAACTTTAGCGCGATATGTCCTTGATCGTGATACATGGCGACCACGCCATCAAATGCTCCCTCCCGGGCGCGCACGAAGAGGGTGTCCGCGGGCAAGGGGCCGACAACTTCCAGTCCCTCGGCGCGCGCTCGATCCACGGCGGGCGCGATGAGAGTTGCCTCCTCGTCGCCGAAAATGCCACCGTCCCCCGCGTGTGGATTAAGTGCCGCCACCGCCAGGCGAGGACGATCCACGCCCAGTCGGCGGAGCATGCGGTCGATGAGTTGAATCTTCTCTTCGATCGCCGGAATGGAAATCGCTCGAAAAATGTCGCGCAGCGCCATGTGCAGCGTTACATGGACCACGCCGAGACCCCGACGATACAGCATCATTCCATAGCGCGACGTGCCGGTGCGTTCCGCGAGGATTTCCGTATGCCCCGGATAGTTCAACCCCGCCGAATGGAGTCCTTCCTTGTTGAGTGGCATGGTAACGATCGCATCCACGCGGCCGGCGAGCGCGAGATCGATTCCCTGGACCAGGTAGTCATAAGCGGCGCGCCCCGCGTGCGCATCACACTTGCCGGGCGTCACGTGGTCCAGGCGAGTTGTACTGGCACGGAGACAGGGAATCACGCCAGACGAAGGGTCCGCCAAGCCGACTTCGCGGATTTCGACAACGTCGCAGGGAGTGCCAAGGTCGGACGCCGCGCGGCGCAAAAATTCCGGGTCGCCGATCACCGTCGGCGTGCAAAGGTCGTGAAGCTCCGCGTTCGACCAACCTTTGACCACCAGTTCCGGTCCAATGCCGGCGACGTCGCCAAGGGTGATGGCCACGCGGGGGCGCGGACGAGGCGGGGAGGCTCCCGGATTTTTTTCAACCTGATTTCCCATCGCTTTCATTTTATGGAATCTCGATGTTCAACGCCCGGCGCGATCACTCATCGAGCATCGGAAAAGCAACGTCGTATTTCCCGGCCCGATCGCTTGGGGAGCGGTCCGTCGCGCGGAAGGATGTGTTACCATGTTGGAATGATGTCGAACGACGGTCATCGATGGACAACGAACGCCAAGGAAGCGGTTGCGATTCAACGGGAGTTGGCGGGGCGGGTTATTGCGCGCACCCCGTCCGATTTCTCTCCCCGATGGATTGCGGGCGTGGATGCTTCCTGCTCACGGTTCTCGAAATGGCTTCATGCGGCGATCGTTGTTTGGGATCGAATCGAGGAACGATTGGTCGAAGCCGCCGACACAAGCGAGGAGGTCTCGTTTCCCTACATTCCCGGCCTATTATCTTTTCGTGAGGCCCCCGGGATCCTCGCTTCCTTTGATCGGTTGCAGCGACGTCCGGACCTGGTTTTCGTGGACGGGAACGGCGTGGCCCATCCGCGGCGTCTCGGCATCGCGGCTCATTTGGGACTTCTTTGGGACCTCCCCACTGTCGGTTGTGCAAAGAGTCGACTCTTGGGAACCTACCGGGCGCCGGGTGAGAAACGAGGTTCCGCGACGCGACTGCTGGATGATGGTGAAGTGATCGGAAAGGTCTTGCGAACCAAGGACAAGGTCAATCCCTTGTTTGTGTCGGTAGGACACCGGATATCACTCGAGGACGCCACGAAGTGGGTCCTCGATGCCTGCCGGGGATATCGCCTTCCCGAGCCCTTGCGTTTGGCGCATCAGCATGCGGGCAAGGCGAGACTTCGACATTCGACGCGGTGATTTAGGCGGCTTTGTTTTGTCGTAGACCGACCGCGGGTAGCTTGATCGTAAAGGTGGTTCCCTTCCCAAGCATGCTTTCGACGCGAATGCGTCCCTCGTGACGCTCGACGATTTCTCTACAAATCGCCAAGCCGAGCCCGGATCCACCTTGCCCTTCCTGATCTGGACCATCCTTGGTGGAATAGAAGGGTTCGAAGATCTTGGCGAGTTTGTCTGGCTCGATGCCGCAACCAGTGTCTTTAACACTGATCTCGACCATATCGGTGGCATGTTGATAGGCGACGCCAACTTTAACGGTTCCGCCTTTGGGCATCGCCTGCCGCGCGTTGATGATCAAGTTCATGAGAACCTGTTCCAACTGCGCCGCGACACAATCGATGATCGGCGCGCTTTGATAGTCTCGCTCCAATCGGACATGATGTTTCATCAGGTCTTTTTCGATGATGGCGAGCACTTCCTCGACCATTTCGACGATGTCGGTCGATTGTGCCCGCGCCGTTCGATTGTGCGACAAGGCGAGTACGCCGGTCGTGATCTTCGACGCGCGCCTCGCGGAACTCAGTATCTTTTCAAAGGACTTTTGCGCGGACTCCATGTCGGCGCAACGAAGCCCTAATTTCGCGTGATTGAGGATCGTCGTCAGGATGTTGTTGAACTCGTGGGCGACGCTGCTGGAGACGGCGCCGATACTGGCGATCCGCTGCAGCTGTTCGAGCTGTCCTCGCGGAATGGTAACCTGGTCAACGTCGGCCTGTCTCGAATTGGCGACATCGCCCTGCATGGAAGAATCTCCCATCTTTCCTGCGGCACCGTGGCGAGCCCGAAAGGCGTCGGTGCCATCGCTACAACCGGCAAATTCGCTGCCAACGGAAATATCGGACGAACTTGCCTCGGCTCTTCATCAGAATTTCGCTTCCCTTCCTTCACGGGGAACAAAAATCAAGCCCAGATATTCGGGAAAACTTGCGCAATCGTTACGACTGTGAAACTGCGACGGGAAAGATCGAAATTAGGGAGATTACGGCGATTCCACGGCTTTCGGACGAACCGATTTCTCTGGGAAATTGGGGACTCTCGACATTCATGGTTGGAAGATGCCCAAAACCAACTTCAAACCGACTTTTGTCCTTTTCCTTACATGCTCGATGCTTTGCGGCCAAAGCACCGCTCAGGACATCGAAAAACCCACGGAGTCGCGGATCGATTCGAACGACGATCCACACCGGACATTTCCACGGTTACGATCCTGCGTTCGAACAGCTTGGCCATGGAGACGGACCGTTTCTGGTATGCGCGAGGCGAGGCCTTGGTGCTCAAGCGGCGCCGAGTGGACAAAAGAACCATGGTCGTCGGCGGGGACAAAAATCTACGCCCATTGGACACCGGATCCTGAACGACGCCGTTCGAACCGGGCGCACGGTTTACTCTAGGTAGGCAGTTTACCGACAAGACGGCCCTTGAAGCGTCCGGCTTCTGGCTCGATGGTATTGAAGACCTGGCGTCCATCGCGGCGGCTCCGCCCACCATTCGGCAGCCGTTTTTCAACCATGCTTCGTACGGACCGCCGGTCCCGACGATCGGCAGTCAATCCGCCTTGGTCGAATTTGCCTATCAGAGCCAGAGCTAAAGCGTGGAATGTTCCCTGAGGTACTGGTGGGGCTCACTCTTAGGCGACACCTTTCGTCTGGGAATCCTGGCAGGTCCTCGATACCTCCTCTAAGAGGAACAGTTCCAAGACCACGACTCGAAAACCGGCGTTCGAGCCGCGGAACTCAATGACTCGGTGTATGAGACGCTTGTACCCAACAAGATGATTGGAGGACAGCTAGGTGGTCTTCTCGAATGGAGACCGACTTCGACAATCACCATTCTCTCGGAAACCAATTGGGCCGGTTTTCAAAACGTCACGGATGCGACGAATCGTTACCGTCTCGAGAGCGGCCTGGAGTATTTTCGCGCAAGCACCGGCGAGGACCGAATCAGCGGGTTGATTGAAATGGGATTGTACGGAACGTGGAAATGCAACCGGTGGCTGGAGTTTCGCGTCGGATACTTCGCATTCTATTTTGGAACCTGACGAGCGTGCCGGACGTGATGAGCTTCAATCCTCTCAATCAGAGCAAGCAAAACAACGAACTTGCTTTCTGGTTTCACGGCCCGACGACGGGCCTCGAGATTCACTTCTAAATGGCAAGGTGATCCCCCGAGGACCGGGTCCAAGGGACCCGGTCCTCGGTCATAATAAGCCCCGCTGCGAAGCCCAAATCGGTGTGGCTGACCCAGAAGCCACGGGGTCCGATCCGTAGGTTTGCCTCTACCCGGGAGGGCGGGTAGCGCCGGTTTCCCGCAATTCGAACCGGCACACAGCAGAGCTCAAACGGTCTCAAAAGAGGCGTTTCGCCGCGCAATCGGCAAACGCCATCCGCGATTCTAATGGATTCTTTTGGTGTGCAATTCCGAGTGGCAAATTCAGAGGGATCTCGTCAAATGATCCCAGGAAAAAAAGAGGACCCGGGTGAAACGTTCCGAGTGATGCACCCGGGATCCCCGCTGGGAAGGACCCGGAGGTCCAACGTTCCTAAGATTGCGAATGCACGGTTGAAAGTCAATGTGTTGTCCCTGGTCCGTCTCATAAGTGTTTTCGAGTAAACGGTTTTCGTCGAAGGAAGTCTCCGTGGTCCTGTCCCGCGACAGCTAGCGGGAGGGGACGGATTCCGCCTCGGCGTGGTCCTTTGAATTTTGCGTTCACGTTGAAGTGGATGAGGCGATAGCTCGGGCGTTCCTTTGAGTCAAGGCGAGTTTTGAACGCGGAAAATACTCCCGGTCACGGCCAGAATGTGCATGCTAGACTCCTTTCAATGAGATCGGAAAACGACGCGAGCATTCAACCCCTTGCCAGTCCGCGTTCAATCTCGGGCAAGGACACGCCAATTTCATTCAGGAGATGGGTGACGCATGGCAACGACAATGAAAGTCGAGCTCATCAATCCGTTTGTCTCTGCCACGGTACACGTATTCAAAACAATGTTCTCCACCGAGTTGAAACGTGGTCAAGTCTACCTGCGCAAGCCGGATCAATCCCATGGCGGAGTCAGCGGCGTGATCGGGCTCTCCGGCCAGGCACTCGGAACCGCTGCGATCATCGTCAGTGACTCGACGGCGATCAAGATCACCGAACGTTTCCTCGGCATGGACATTGCGGACGTGAATGAAGACGTCGTCGATTGTATCGGCGAAGTCATCAACATGGTCGCCGGTAATGCAAAGGCCCAAATGGAACAGTATCACCTGTCGATTTCGCTCCCCTCGATCGTGCGCGGGAAGGATCACCTCATCGAGTTCCCCAGCAACGTCACGCCAATCTGCATCCCGTTCACCAGCGACATCGGTGACCTCATGGTGCAGATCGGATTCATCATGAACGACTAGCACGTTTGCAGGATCGGCTGGATCGCACTCCAAAAAACGGAAGCAACCATTCGAAAGAGGGCGTTCGGGAACAGGGAACGACGCCACCGTTGAACCCGTTCCCAGAGGAATGTCGGCTATTGCGGCGTTTTAGGAGTCCGCTGGCCGTTGCCGCTCATCATGAAGCGGGTCACGTTGGTGAACACCTTCGGATCCTTCATCTGCTGCAGCATGCTCTCCCTGACGGCGGACTGCAACGCTTGCCGCGACGCTGGTGAATCGATCGACTCGATCAGCCGGAAGGCGCAGATGCACATCTCGTCGGTGGTTTCCTCCCCAAACGTCACCCGCTGGGGCGGCGTGCTGGGATTGTAAGGGTTGTTGGTCGAGTTGTCGAAGAACGCCTCCATGTCGATTCTCGTTCCCTTGGGCAGATGCACCACCTCGCGAAAGCGATAGACGTCCTGCCAATTGAAATCCCATTGGGACCAGATGAGCGGAACGACCTCGCCGTCCGGTTTGGTTGCCGTCACCTTCATTTGCTTCCCAATCATGTGCATGTGAGGCACGATGTCGATGACCGCGAGGTCCGTGGGCGTGGTGAAGGAATGGAACATCCGGTGGTTGGCCTCGTTGGGAGGGATATCCACGTCAAAATCGATGAGTGCCACTCCTCCGATCCGTTTAGGGAGCGGCTTGTCCGCGAAATGCACGCCGACCTGCGACTGATCGATTTCCTCCTTGCCCGACGGATGGTAGTGAAGTTGTAGCGCCAGGTCCGTCTTGGTCAGAAGATTCTGGCCAACTCCATCGGGGTACTTTCGCGGCGTGTATCCCGGCGCCCAAAATCCGAGTGCTCCCCCGCCACGAAATCCAGTCGCGACGAAGCCTTCGAAACCAGGTTCCGGAGTCTCGGCGTCCCTTTTGCGGGCAGTACCGCTTCGATCCAGGTAGAGAATCGCATGGTGCACCACGCGCGGATTGCCCGGTCGGAACTCAACGCCTACGACCACCTTGTCCTCGGGGATTTCGATCGGAATTACAAAGAACCGATTCTGATCCGGTCCCACCGCGGGCACGGCATAAGGCTCGACCATCTTGAGAACGAGGTCCGGCTCGCCGAGTTGCCAACCTTCCGCGAACTTAGGAACGGGAGGAAGATCGTCGGGAGAACCCTGAGGCATTCCCTGTTCCGCCCAAGCCTTGAGGACGCGGATTTCGTTGGGATGGAGCATCCGTTCTCCCAGGAAGTGTCCCACGCTCAAGTCCGCCTTCCATGGCGGCATCCTCCGTGCGGACGTTACTTCCGCCAGAAAGTCGGCACGCTTGGACGCGTGTTCGTACGTGAGCAGCTCGAAAGGAGCCACTTCGCCCGCTCGATGACACTCCGTGCAGTTTGCGTAAAGGATGGGCGCAACGTCCCGATTGAAGGTCACCGCATGGGCGGGACGTTCGAATCCCGCCTGGTTCAGTTTGCATCCGACCGGGGACGTACTACCCACCGGTGGCCGTTTCCCCTCGGCCACGGCCTTGACGGCAATTAGAAGGCTCTCGTCAGTGACCTTGACGCGACGTTTCAGATTTTCCGAGAACTGATCGTCGATGCGGCCGCGGTATTGGATTTTCCCAGCGCCACTCAAAAGAAAGGTTTCGGGAACATGGCTCGGACGGAGCGAGCCCGCGATGGTCAAATTGCCGTCGAATAGGATTGGAAATCCTGCCTTGAACTCTTCGGCGAACTTGACCGCCTGAACGCGGGTCAGGGACGGATCCGCGATCACGCCATAAAACTCGATTCCAAGGTCCTCGCAGACGGGACGAATCTCCCCTAGCTTGGCGATGTATTGATTCGAGATGGGGCACTCGGGGGACAGGAAGACGAATACCACTCCTTTGCATCCCTCGGACTCGCCCGGGCGACAGACTTTCCCCGTGAGATCGATTCCTTTGAGCATGGACAGACGGATAGTTACCTGTTCGGCATGACTCGGGCTGGCCCATCCGATCAAGAACGCTACGACTGCCCCCCACCTGCCCATAATGTTCATCCGTGGCTCCTCGTATTCGTCACGTTTCGTTGCCGGTGGCGCGTCTCGGCTATTTTCTACTGTTGAGTTTTAACACCCAACGAACAAGGTCCGACCGCGCCCGTCGGGAAAATTGTCCCGCGTTGGACTTGGGCATCGCTTCTCCGGAACCCTCCGGAAAGCTTGCCGACGTCATCCTCCCCGCCGCGCGAATTGCAATAGCCTCCGACGAGTTTACTCGCAGGATCTTTAGCTCCTCGAAGACCAGCCGCATGGTTCGAAAGATACGATCTGCCGATCCAATGGCAGAACAGATTACCGTCGCGTCTCCACATTGAACTTCGTCGCCTGGCTTGAAGGTCGTTCGTTTTTCACGGACAGGCTGCTTTCTCATCGCATGCCGCAGGTTGTTGTGAAAGTGGTGTTCTTGGCACCCGGCGCGAGAATACCGACGCTCGTCATCGGCAGGAGAATGAAACTCAAAATCGGCGAGGCGAAGGGTGTGCGGGAGGAATGAAGAAGTTGGGTACGCCTCTTGACGTCTTCGCGATCGGGCGGATCGGCGTTTCATTTACGCTCGTCCCATCGAAACACAAGCCATCGACGGTGAAAAGGAGCCGGTATTTGAACCACGAAGCACCAAGACCGTCAAGGAGTGAGCATGGGTTCGCGTTCGTCGCGAACTGGATAGTAACGTGCGAAATCTCTCGGAGCGATCTTCGCCTACGTCGGGCGGTTGATCGATCACGCATGGCCATGGCACGCGTGGAACTTGGCCCGAGGCGATCCAAACGAACGGGCCCGGGGATACGGCATTACGTTGTTAGGGCGCGTGATGCGCGCATGTTTGCCATGCGAAAAAGAAACCCCTCACCCCGGCCCTCGCCCGGCGGGAGAGGGAGAAAAAGCCGGAAGACCCCTCACCCCGGCGCACTCCCAAAGGGAGAGGGAGTTCAATGCGCCTTCGCCGCCTCAATATTCTGAAGTGCGATTGGGGGAGCAAACCAAAGGGCGGGGGACTTGACAGAGGGGCGATTTTCAGCGATGGGGCGGAAGGGATCCGATTCCCATTCTCAGGAATCGAAAGATCGCTAGAATTTCCCAAACGTCCAGAGGTTGCGTCGCGGAACCGCGGAGGAGTCGGATTGGATCGTGCTCATCTCTTCCGCCTCGGAGATAGTTCCTTCCTCGCCGTCCCAAACCGGTTCGGTTTTTTCTACAAAGAGAGACGGACGGTCCGACGTTAACCTATGCCGTATTTCGTGTTTCGCTGTATCAGCCAGACCGTTGGCGGAGAATCGTGAATGTCGCATCAGCCGAGTTCGAAAGGCCCGTATTACCTGGGAATTGACCTGGGAGGGACGAACATAAAGGCCGGGGTCGTCGACGAATCCGGTCGAGCCGTCAGCAACGTAAGCCGGCCCACGGAAGCGCAAAACGGCCCGGAGGAAGGGGTTCAGAGAATCTGCCAAACGGCGCGTGCCGCGGTGCTCGAGGCGAAACTAACGCTTCAGGATATCAAGGCGGTGGGCGTGGGTTCCCCGGGCCCGATGGATCTGAAGGAACAGATCATCATTAATCCGCATAATTTGCCCGGCTGGCTGAACATGCCGCTGGCGAGCATGGTGGGGGAACATCTTGGGCTGCCCGCAGTACTGCAGAACGACGCCAACGCCGCCGCCTACGGGGAATATTGGGTCGGCGCGGGACGAGGCTGCAACAGCATGGTACAATTTACTTTAGGTACGGGAATTGGTTGCGGGATCGTGATCCACGGAAGGATTCTCGAAGGCGAGCATAGCCACGGCGCGGAGGCGGGGCATCAGCGGATCGCCTTGGAGAATGCGCGTCGCAATGCGACGGGGCTGTACGGTTCCCTGGAGGCGTACGCGAGTGCCTCGGCAGTGGCGGAACGGACAAGAGAGGCGCTCCTCGCGGGGGAGGCGTCGAAGTTACATGACTTATTGGCGTCAGGGGAGAAGCTGACGGCGAAGTTGATTTTCGACGTGGCGGCGGCGGGGGACCCACTCGCGCAGCGGATCGTGGACGAGACCGCCTTTTATTTGGCGATCGGGGCGGTGAACCTTATGCATATCATCGACCCCGACATCGTGGTCTTCAGTGGCGGCATGATCGCCGCGGGCCAACCTTTTTTGGACAAGATTCGTAAGTACGTCCGCGAGAATGCCCTCCCCGTTCCCGCAGAAAAAACCAAAGTCATTTACGCGGAACTTGGCAACGACGCCGGTTTCATTGGAGCGGCTGGATGCGCACGCAGCAGATTCGGAATTTCTCCATAATTGCACACATCGACCACGGCAAAAGCACGTTGGCCGATCAGTTACTTCTCCAGACCGGAACGATTTCCGAGCGCGAGTTCCGCGCGCAGGTCCTGGACGACATGGATCTCGAACGCGAACGGGGCATCACGATCAAGGCACGTGCCGTCGCCATCACGTACAAACAAGATGGCGTCGATTACGAGATCAACCTGATCGACACCCCTGGTCACGTCGACTTTCATTATGAAGTGTCCCGGAGCCTGGCGGCATGCGAAGGGGCGATCCTGTTGGTGGACGCGCAAGGGTACAGGCCCAGACCGTCGCCAACGCGTACCTGGCATTGGAACATGATCTCTCGATCATCCCAGTGATCAATAAGATCGACATGCCCGCGGCCCGCCCGGACGCGGTGCGGGAAGAGATGCATACGACCTTCGGCTTCAAGGAGGAAGAGTGTCTCACCTGCAGCGCGAAGACCGGCGTCGGCGTTCCGGAGATACTACGCGCGGTGGTGGACCAGATCCCTCCCCCGCCCGGCAAGCCGGAGAACACGCTTCGCGCGCTCGTGTTCGACAGCCATTTCGATGAGTACCGCGGGGTCGTGGTGTACATTCGCTTGGTCGATGGCGAGATCAAGAAGGGCCAGCGGATCCAGATGGTCAGCACGCGCGGGACGTATGACGTCATCGAGCTTGGCCAGTTCCGGCCGGGTCGCGTTCCCGTCCATTCGTTGTCCGCGGGCCAGGTCGGTTACCTGATCGCAAACATCAAGGACCTCAAGGACGTGCACGTCGGCGATACGGTCACTGACGCGTCTCAACCGACGGACAAGCCGCTTCCCGGGTACAAAGAGCCCAAGCCCATGGTCTATTGCGGCATCTACCCGACGGACAACAAGAATTTCGAGGATCTACGCATTGCGCTCGCCAAACTGAGCCTCAATGACTCCAGTTTCAGCTACGAGCCGGAATCGAACGAAGGTTTGGGGTTCGGGTTCCGCTGCGGCTTTCTGGGTCTGTTGCACATGGAAATCGTGGGGCAACGGCTCGAGCGGGAGAGCGACATCGATCTGGTTCAGACCGCGCCGAGCGTCACCTACGAGCTCTTGCTTCGCGACGGAACCACGTTCCTGATCAATAGTCCGGACAAGGTTCCCGATCCCTCGACGATTCAGGAATGGCGCGAGCCGATCGCCACCGTCAATTTCATCGTGCCCACCGATTCGATTGGTCCCGTGATGCAGATGTGCCAGGACCGCCGAGGGAAGTACATCAAGACGGATTACCTGAGCAAGGACCGCACCATCCTGGTTTACGAATTGCCCCTCGCGGAAATCATTATTGACGTGCACGATCGGCTGAAGTCGATGACCCGCGGCTACGGAACCATGGACTATGAGATTCTCGGTTTTCGTGCGGCGGACCTCGTGAAAATGGACATTCTGGTGGCGGGAGACAAGGTCGACGCCTTGTCTTGTATCGTGCATCGGGACTTCGCGCAGAAACGGGGCCGAAAACTCGTCGAGCGTCTCAAGAAGGAGATCGATCGGCATATGTTCGTCGTCGCGATTCAAGCGGCGATCGGGGGCAAGATCATCGCGCGGGAAACGATCTCCGCGATGCGAAAGAACGTCACCGCCAAATGCTATGGCGGCGACATCACGCGCAAAAGGAAGCTGCTCGAAAAGCAGAAAGAAGGCAAAAAGCGCATGAAACAGATTGGCAAGGTGGAGATACCGCAAGGCGCGTTTCTCGCCGTGCTTAAGGTGGACGACGAATGAACCCGAACGCGGTGACTACCGAAAACCTTTCCGAAGACGCCGCGAAGCCGGCGCCCGGACAGGATGTTGTCACCGATCATGCGCCATCTCCTCGCCATGTCCTCGAGTTCGTGGTTTTGCTCACCTTGGCGGGGATTTTGTTTCGCAATTTCGTCGCGGAAGCGTACCTGGTTCCCAGCGGATCGATGGCCCCGACGCTCTTGGGATTCCACAAGCGCGTGCGCTGCCCGAATTGTGGCCATGATTTCGCGGTCGGAGTGGAAGAAAACCATCCCTTCGCGCGCCAGTGGTGTGCAACAACTGCGGCCACGACCACATCGAAGTCTCTCAACTCCCCGTGAACGCGGGGGACCGTATTGGTGCATAAGTGGGTCTATGATTTTCGACCCGCCCGCGCGTTGGGAGACGGTGGTCTTCCGCAATCCCAACGACGGGATGCAAGCCTACGTCAAGCGGGTCGTCGGCCTGCCGGGCGAAAAGGTTCGCATCTTCCAGGGGGATATATACATCAACGGCCGAATCGCCCGGAAGAGTTACGAACAATTTCTCGAGCTTTGCCTGCCTGTCTATCATCAATGCCGCCTCCCCACCGGTACGCGAAATAGCGACCGCTGGGTCCCCTTGACGGGGGGCAGTGAATGGACGTCGGTGGACGATCACCTCGAGATCAACGCCGTAGGCAAGATGGCGGTGGACGAGATCGTTTACCGGCATCATGACCCGGACGGTTTTGAAACGTCCGTTCGCGACGATTACGGCTACAATGCATCCCGCTCGGTTTGGCACCATGACGTTGTCGGCGACCTCTTGCTCCGGTTCTTGGTGACCTACAAAGCGGGAAACGGGTTCTTGCGCGTCAGCGTTCGTACCCCGTCCTCCCATTCGTTCGTCATCGACGCCGACCCCAACGACGGCAGCGTTCGGCTTTTTTCCAATGAACGGCTCGTGCGCGAAGGAAAAATCAGTCGCTGGCAACGACTGGATCAACCGGTCAGCGTGGGATTCTTCGATCAGCGACTTTCGGTTCGCTTCGGGGATGAGGCACCGTTCGCCGATTTCGACATCGAGGACGATTTGTCGAGCCGGGAGGAAGCAACCTCTCCGACGTCGCAGCCCTTCGCGGTCGGCGTCAGCGATCTCGGAGTCGAGATACACGATCTTCGCATTGATCGAGACATCTTCTATGGGTCGCAGGTATTGGAGTCCTACAACCCCGCGGGAGTGCGCAAGCCGTTCGCATTGGGAAAAGATGAGTATTTCGTGCTCGGCGACAACAGCCCGATATCGAATGACAGTCGCATTTGGGAGAACCCCGCGGTCCGGCGTTCTCTATTCATCGGAAAACCGATCGTGGTACACCTGCCGTCGCAAACATGGCAGGGGCGCGTTTTCGGGCGACAGATTCCCATCTCGCTCCCCGATCTTGGTAACGTGCGCCGCGTGCGCTGAATTGTTTTATCGTCGCGGTTCCAAGGGGAAGCGTTCGCCCAGGAGTGGTTCTTGGAGTTTCCTTGCCGGGAATGGTATCATCAACCGCCTAGCATCATGAAATCGTGGATCCCAGGGACAAGCGAATAGAGGCGAACCGTTGAGCACGTCCAAAACCCAACGTTCGGCAACGAAGGCCCGCCCGGAGCCCAAACCGGCCGCCGAATCGTTGGCGCGTTTTTCGATCAACTATGCGCGCGAGTTCGTCGAAACAGTCGTCTTCGTCTTCGTTCTCGTCAGTCTATTGCGGATGTTCGGTTGCGAGGCATTCGTCATTCCGACCGGCTCGATGGCGACCACGCTCATGGGAGCGCACAAGTCGGCGACCTGCCCGGAATGCGGCTACGTTTCCGAAATCAACGCCAGCGATGAAGTGGAAAACGGCGTCCATGTCTACGAAGGGTATTGCCAGAATTGCCAGCGAAAGCTGGACGTGGCGAAAACCCGTCCCTCGGGCGGGGACCGAGTCCTCGTCTCCAAGTTCCTCTACGAGGGGTTCGGAGAACCTCAGCGTTGGGACGTCGTGGTATTTAAGTGTCCCGACACGCTCAAAACCCAAATCAATTTCATTAAGCGTCTGATCGGCCGGCCTGGGGATACGGTCGGCATACGCAACGGCGATATCTTCATTCGTCGGGGAAACGCCCAAGCGGATTCTCCCAGCAGCCCGACCATCGCGCGCAAGCCGCCGCAAGTCATGCTCGCCGTGCGTCGTTTGGTCCATGACGCCGATCTACAGGCAAGGGATCTGCGAGCCGCGGGTTTCTCCCCGAGATGGAAACCGCGCGAGGCAAGTGCGTGGAAAGTCTCCGGGGACGGCACCAGTTTTACTTCCGAGAAAAACGAGTTGGCATGGGTGGGATATAATCCCACGTTGCGGCGGAGTTTTGAAGAACGCTGGGGAATCGAATCCGGACCGCAATTGGTTACCGACTTTGAAGCGTACAATTCCGGTCCCCCAAGCCCGCAGCGAGACCTCAACTGGGTCGGCGATCTCATGCTCGAATGCGACGTGACGCCGGCGAACGGTGACGGCAAGTCCATGCTAGAGCTTCGCGAAGGGGGACGAAAGTATCGGCTGATCTTGGATCACGGCAAGGGTACCGTCTCCTTGGAGCAAAACGACGTTGAACTCGCCAAGATGGCTTGGAGTCTGAGTTCCAGTCGTCATCGCGTCCGCTTTGCGAATTTTGACGATCGGCTAACGGTTTGGATCGACGAAAAGCTGGTATTCGGCGACGGCGTGGAAGTGACGGCGCTCGGGAATGACGAAATAGGGCCGACGGTAAATGACCTTGAGCCGGCCTGGCTTGGAAGCACGGCATCTGGTACGACCTTCTCGGGAGTAAGGTTGTTTCGCGATCTTTATTACACGCAAACGGCGCGTCAGGGGGACGCCCCCTTGCGGCGATGGACGAATATCACCGCCGAGGAACTCCTGGACCAGTGGCGGGAAACGCTCTCGAAATTGCCGCTGGAGGAGTTCGAGGTTCCCGAAGATTCGTATTTCATGCTTGGCGACAACAGCCCCAAAAGCTCCGATAGCCGTGAATGGACCAGGACCCATTTCGTTCCAAGGCACTTACTCTTGGGACGCGCGTTGATTCTCTATTGGCCCGTGTGGAACTGGAAGTTTGTTCGGTAGACACCGCGAACATTGTGATTTTCTGGCGTTTTCGCTTTGCCTGATCTTCCTATTCCGCGTCTTCGTGGCGGAACCTTTCGAGATACCCACGGGCTCGATGGGACCCACCTTGCTCGGCCGGCATAAAGAACTTCCATGCCCTCATTGCGGCTACAACGTCGTGGTCTCCAGCAGCGACGAGATCGATCATCACACCGGGGAAGCCCGCGCTAGAATCGTCAGCGCCCAATGCCCCAATTGTGGAGCCGAGTTGGATGTCTCGCGAACCGGGTCGCACGCCGGGGATCGTATCGTCGTTCTCAAGAATCCGCCGGGAGAGTATCGACGTTTCGACGTGGTGGTTTTCAAGCACGTCGATTCCCCGCGGGTCTACTACGTCAAACGCCTCGTGGGTCTTCCCGGTGAGACGGTTCGCGTTTCTCGTGGGGAAGTTGAAGTCCGCGATCCCCAAACCGGTCATTGGCAAATTTGCCGCAAGTGTCCGGAACAGATTCTTGCAACCGCCATTCCGGTCTATGACGACCGGCACGCGCCCAAAGGTGAACCGCCTCGTTGGGTCTCGAATCCCCAGGGAAGTTGGGAGCGCAAGGGGAATGCTCATGTCCTGTCCATCCCTGAAGGAAGTGGCTCACTCGTCTACCGCCATGTTCCGCATCCCGGGTCTCCGCCCCGCTTGATAACGGACGACCTGGGATTCAATTCCGCGCTTACGCAATCCGAATGGGCGAGCCGGCAACTGCTCCGAAGCTCGCCAGGGCATCCCGTCGGAGATCTCCTGCTTTCGTTTCACCTCGAACTGACGGACAAAAGTGAACGGTTCGCCGCGGAATTGCATGCCTCGATCGATACCGCCCGCTGGGAATGGTCGAAGGACAATAACGCGTTTCAAATGACCTGGAATGGCAAGGTGGTGTACACCGCGTCCCTACCGTTTTTGCCTGTCAAACATGAGTTTGTTTTGGGCAATGTGGATAAGCAGTTATTGCTTTGGATGGATGGAGAGCTATTGGCTCGGGTGAGCGTTGAGTCGCAGGCAGGGATTCACAAGGGACCTTCAGAGAATGATTTACATCCCGCGACGATCGAGGCAGCTGGCTTGGGAACGACGATAAGTGATCTTGTCCTCTTGCGTGACATCTACTATACGCGACAGTCGCAAGCCTCGGACTTTTTCCGGCCGGCGGCGGATGTTTCCGAAATGGACCGCTTCCTTGCCGAGCCTTCGCGTTGGAAAAGGCTTCGCGACATTCGACCGCAAAGCGAACCGTGGACTCTCGGACCGGGGGAATACGTGGCCCTGGGGGATAACAGCCAACAGAGCAACGATAGTCGCCACTGGCGATACGGTCCGAAAGTTAAGGACGGGATGATCCTCGGGAGAGCCGAGTTTCTGTTATGGCCCTTTCGCGGCTATCGCTTCGGCCGAATCCACTAGAACGCCATCGGACGACGCTCGCGATATTGCAGGACAAACGGTCCGTCATGACGACAGGGACGTGAACCCGGGAAGGAGACCCAGATGGCGCTGCTCGAAGCGCGTGGCCTGGTCAAGCAGTATGGACGGCGAACGGTCGTCAACGGCGTGGACCTCGAGGTCAACCAAGGCGAAATCGTCGGGCTCCTCGGGCCAAACGGCGCGGGCAAAACCACTTCGTTCCGCATGGTCGTCGGCATGATTTCTCCCAAGGCCGGCAGCGTTCACTTCGACAATCACGACGTCACGCACATGCCGATGTACAAGCGTGCCCAATTGGGGCTCGGCTATCTCGCGCAGGAGTCGAGCGTTTTCCGAAAGCTGACCGTCGAGCAGAACTTGTACGCTATTTTGGAACTGATGACCACCCGCCGCGGCCAGCCCTTTCGCTCCACGCGCAAACAGAGACGCGAACGGGTCGACGAGTTACTGGCCCAGTTCGGCCTGACGAGGTTGCGAAAAAGCATCGCCATGACCTTATCCGGCGGTGAACGGCGACGATTGGAGATCGCCCGCTGTCTCGTTTCCGAACCCATGCTCATCATGCTCGACGAGCCCTTTACCGGCATCGATCCGAAAACGGTCGGCGATATCCAAGAGATCGTCCGGGACCTCCGCAACGCGGGGATCGGCGTGTTGATTACTGACCATCACGTCGCGGAAACGCTTCGAATCACCGACCGTAGCTACCTGGTCGCCGACGGGCGAATGCTGACTCACGGCTCCCCGATGGACATCGTCAACGACGCCAAGGCGCGCGAAGTGTACTTGGGTAAAAACTTCAGCGCGGCGGCATTGGGAGAAGAATTCATTCAACCCGCCAAGAGCTCGATTCGATCCCTCCTCGACACGGAGGAAACACACGAGCTGGTCGAGCGGCTGATCGACGGCAATCCGGAGATCCTTGCGAAACTCAAACAGCGAGGCCGGCAAGCCATACCTGCATTGCTCGCCGCCTTGGAGAGGAACGACCCCAATCTTCGCGTACGCGCGTACGTCGTCCTCTGCGAGATCGTCGGTTCCCGACTTCCTTTCGAGCCGCAAGCGGACGCCACCACCCGCGCCCGGCAAATCCTTTCCCTTCGGCAAACCCTCGAACGCCGCTTGGCGGGTTAAGCGTTTCCACTTCAAGACATCCTGCGACGGTACGAAGGGATCGGCTGGAAAGGATCGGGACCCGTTGGCCCCGTTCCCCTTTTAAGCGCAGAGATCAGCGTGAGGAAAGGGACTCCACGAACACAACCGCGGAGCGTGGAATGGCCGCGGATCGACGCGGTGCCTCGGGAACGAAGAGGCGCCATTGGGACTTTACCGAACGAAATGGTCCGCGCGAATCGACTACAGTTCGTCGTAGCAGGACCGGCCGTCCGTGCACTTCGACAGCATGACGAGCCCACCGTCCGGCCCGAGGACGGTATGGGTGCGCGTGCACCAAAAGCTGTTGGTGCGCGCCGATTCGTCTTCCGGGGTCCGGTAATCGTTGCCAAACACCTGCATTCCCTTGCAGGTGATATGCTGGCAGCGTTTCATGGGCATTGGGACCATTGCCGGCTTATAGTCGCTCATGCTCCGTTCCTCCAATAAGCGTTGCCGACGGCGGCAAGCAAGGCTCGCTTGACGGCCACTTCGGCCAAGGTGACCTTGTACGCATTTTTCTCGAGCGGCTTGGCTCCTGCAACGGCGGCCTTGGCGGCGGCCGCAGCTGTTTCCGCAGTCACTGCCTTGCCGATCAGGCTCTTCTCCGCGGCCGTTGCTCGCACGGGAAGCGGACCCACGTGACCCAAGAGGATCGAAGCCGATGTGACCTTTCCTCCGTTGCTCGTCAAGGCAACCGAAGCTTGCACCAGTGGCCAGTCATGGGAATCACGCTCGCGAACCTCATAGTCCGCGCTCTGTACGCCAGCCTTCACGGGAATCGTCACTTTGGTGACGATTTCGTTGGGAGCCAACACGGTTTCCCGCTTGCCGCCAACCGCGACTTGAAAAAGCTTTTCGACGGGCAAAGTCTTGTTCCCTTTCGGGCCGGCGATCTCCACCGTGGCACCATAAGCGATCAACGGGGGAGCCAGGGTCGACGGATGGACGTAGGTGGCCTGATCACTGAAGATGGCCGCGTACTGTGTTTCCGCTTTCACCTCGGGATCGAGCTGATTGCGAAAGTACCAATCCCGATTCCGCTGACAAAGGTTCCCGCCCAGGGTTCCCATGTTGCGAATCTGCGGACCGCCGATTACTTCCGCGGCCGCCGAGAGCGCCGGAAGATGCTTGGCGATTCCCGCATGGGTCGCGATCTGGTCCAGCGTCGCGAGAGCGCCGATTTCGACCCCCGTGTCCGTGACCTTAATCTCCGCCAAGCCGGGAATCTTCTTGAGGCTGACCACCGTCTTGGGGGTTTCGATCCCCTCTTTCATCAATGCGAGCAGGTCGGTTCCTCCCGCAAGGATGTCGGTAACGCCCCATTCGGCGTCGAGATCGCTCACCGCGTTTTGAAGCGAATGAGGCGCCTTATAGGCAAACGCACTCATCATGCTGCACCACCTTTCGACTGCGCGATTGCCGCGAGCACGTTTCGAGGCACGAAGGGGGCGTGCGGCACGCGAACCCCCAAGGCGTTGTACACCGCGTTCCCGATCGCTCCCATGGTGGAGATGGTCGGCGGTTCGCCGATGCCGATCACGCCACGACTTTGCGAGATGGGATCGTCGAACATGTGTACCTTGATCTTCGGCATGTCCGAAATCGTGCCCAGCTTGTAGAACTCCATGTCCGGGTTGAGCATGCGACCGGTTGCCTGGTCCATGACCCGCTCTTCGAACAAGGCGGCGTTGACCCCCATGATGACCCCGCCGGCCACCTGGCTTTCGCACGCCAGCTTGTTGATGATGAGCCCGCAATCCTGGACGGCAACCACCTCGATCACGCGGACGAAACCGGTTTCGCTATCAACCTCGACCTCGGCGAACTGGCAACCGCCGACGCCGTTGCTGGAAAGATTGAGCAAGCCATAGGTTCCCAAGGCGGAGATCTTGTCCATCCCCAGTTTGCGAACGGCTTCTTTCCAGGGCATGGACTTGCCCCCTCCCTTGACGGAGATCGTGCCATCCATCGCCACCAGATCCTCCGGCTTGGCGTCGAACGCGGGGGCGATCTTCGCGAAGAGCTCGTCCCGTGCCTTGGTGGCGGCAATCAAGGTCGCTGGAGCCGTCGAGGGGCACGTCGTGCTACCGCCGGAACCATGGGAACGAGCCCACTGGCTTTCACCAACCTGGGCGTTGATCTGTTCCGGCTTGAGGCCGAGAACCTCCGCCGCGACGATCGCGAGCACGGTGCGGTTTCCGGTTCCCAAATCCTGGGTCGAACTTTGCACGAGCACCGAACCGTCGGCATTGATCTCGACGAGCATCTGCTCGCGCGGCACGCCGGTTCCGCCCCACTTGTGACAACCCATGCCGACGCCCCGTTTGATCGGGCCATCGCCGGATTTCCCAGGGGGATGATACTTCGATTTCCAGCCGAACATCTCGGCGCCGATGGCGAGTTCCTTGCGGTAGATGTCGCCGACCAATCCGCCGGGAAGATTCGCCAACCGCATTTCGATCGGATCCATGCCGAGCTTGCCCGCCAGGTCGTCCATGACGGACTCCATGACGTAGCAGCCTTGCGGGTGGCCGGGCGCCCGGTAGGCCCGCGTCGGATGAATATTCAGACGCACGGTCGTCATCTGCGTCGAAACGTTCGGAATGTCTTCATAGACGTAGGGAACGGGAAAATTCGCCGACGAACCTAGTCCCGGAGAGCCTTGTTGCTTGGAGACGAACGCGATGAGCTTGCCGTCCTTGTCCACTCCCGCCTTGACGTGAGCCTTGGCGGAGGGGCGGATGCCGGCGGAGTGCTCTTCTTTGCGATCGAGCATCAGCTTGACGGGCCGGCCGGCAATCTTGGCGAGGTGGGCCGCCGCAAGCCCCTCCGTTCCCGCGTTGAATTTACTGCCAAATCCGCCGCCCATGACGTGCGTGATGCAGCGCACATTGGTCACGTCGAGTTTGAATTCCTTCGCCAAGTCATTGGCGACGTTTTGCGTCGCTTGGGTCGAAGACCAGACGGTCAGCTTATCGCCGTCCCATTCCGCGACCGAACCATGAGACTCCAGGCAGGAATGACTAATGGCCGGGCAACTGTAGGTTTGTTCGACGGTCGCCGCCGCCTTGGTGAGCGCGTCGGCGGGGGAACCCTTTTCCGATTGTCGTCCGGTGATCACGTTATCGCTGTCCTTGGAGACCATCGCGGCCCCCTCGGCCATGGATGCCGACTCGTGAACGAAATGAGGAAGGGTCTCGTAGTTCACCTTGATCGCGCGGAGCGCGTCGTAGGCCTGCACTTCCGTTTCGGCAGCCAATGCGAGAATGGGATCCCCGGCGTAGGTCAGCTCATCGCCGTCCTTTTTGATCCGGTGAATCGCTTTGACGCCCGGCATTTTTTCCGCCGCCGAGACATCCACCGAGATCAGCTTGGCGTGGGCCTGAGCGCTGGGGAGAAACACGCCGTAGATTAACTTTGGCCGGTTGATGTCATAGCTGTACTTCGCTCGGCCGGAGGTTTTCAACGGCCCGTCCAGCCGTTTGACCTTCGTGCCGATGACCTTTGGTTCCTTGGGCCATGTCGCTGCCATTAGCTCTTCCCTCCCACCAGGTCCTCGAGCGCCTGAGCCATTTGCTCATAGGTGCCACACCGGCAAATGTTGCCGTCCAGGCCCCGCTTGATCTCCTCGACGCTTGCTTTGGGATTTTTCTGGAGCACGGCGGTGCAGGCGACAACGAACCCCGGGGTACAGAACCCGCATTGCGACGCGTCCCGGTTCCAGAACGCCTGCTGCACCGGGTGCAGTTCGTCCCCCTTCATCAACCCTTCGTCGGTCGTGATCTTGGCCCCCTGGGCCTCGATGGCGAGCGTCGAGCAGGAATAGATGGGTTTGCCGTCCAAGAGGACGGTGCAAGCACCGCAGGTTCCGCGGTCACAGACCCGCTTGCATCCGGTGACGTCGAGATAATCCCGCAGCGCGTCGAGCAAGGTGACGCGCGGTTCGAGCTCGGTCTTGAGTTCCTTGCCATTGACGAGAAGGGTAACGGGAACCGCTCCCGGTCCGGCTGCGCTTCCTCCCTCCCGGGCCAACGCTGCTTGTTCTTGGGCAGTGGTGGTGGCGAGCGTTGCCGCCGCCACGGCACTCGTCCCTTTCAAAAAGGAACGCCGGCTTACGCCGCCAACGCTTTCATTCGGGTCATTCATGACTCCAGACCCCTTTCTGGTCGATGCGATTTCCCGGAACCGCGAGAGTTTCCCCTCGCTATCGCGCGGGCTCCCCCATCGGCTCAATGTTTGAGTTCGCGATTGTAAAGGGGGCCGAAATCAGTCTCAAGCCAATCTTGAACCGATTTTTCGGTCCATGAGAACACCCCCAAGGTCACACGAGGGCCCCGGAATCATTTCCCGGTCGCGGAAGGCAAGGGGAGGACGAAACGCCAACGCGAACCGCGCGGTCGCGATTGCCACCTTGGAATGCGAAGGGATGAACGGCATCGCCGTCCCTTTAAGTACCCTTCTTACTTCCCTTCGACTTGGTGGATAGCATGTTTTTAACGTCGGACCGGCTCAAGTTCGCGTCGAGAAGGGGAATGGAGTCGAGGGGCGGCACGAGTGGAACCGCCTCGTCATCCTGAAGCGCCATGTCCAGGAAGTACTGCTGACTGCGAAGCTGAGGATCTTGCGGACCGGGTTTGACCCGAATCCAGCTTCCGTCCGATTTGAGCAGTCGAGCCTTGACGTTGTCGTTGAGGGAAATGCTCAAATATTGAATCAATCGCGCCTTAAGCGAGGGATCTTCCACAGGGAAAACGACCTCGACCCGGCGGAGCAGGTTACGGTCCATCCAGTCGGCGGACCCGATGTAGACGTTCGGCTTGCCCTGATTTCCGAAATAGTAAATGCGACTATGCTCCAGGAATCGATCGACCACCGAGACCACGCGGATGTTTTCGCTGATGCCCGGGATTCCCGGACGAAGACCGCAGATGCCGCGGCAAATAATATCGATTTTCACCCCCGCCTGCGACGCGCGGTACAGGGCTTGGATGACGCTCGGTTCCAAGATCGCGTTTACCTTGGCGACGATGCGCCCCTTGCTCCCCAACGCCGCCTCCTGCGCGATGCTGTCGATGAAGAAGGTACGTAGTTGACTGGGCGCCAAGATCAGTTTCTTCCACGCCGGCAATTCGCTGTAGCCGGTCAGATAATTGAAAAGCGCGCTCGCGTCGTCGGCGAATCCCACGTCGCAGGTGAATATTCCGATGTCCGTGTAGACCCTCGCGGTTTGGGGATTGTAGTTGCCGGTGGAGAGGTGAACGTAACGACGGATGCCGTCCACGTCCCTTCGAACGACCAAGGCGACTTTGCAATGCGTTTTCAAGCCCACGAAGCCGTAGACGACATGCACGCCCGCTTGCTCTAGTTCGCGCGCCCAGGCGATATTCCGCTCTTCGTCCAGACGCGCCTGAAGCTCGACGAGCGCGGTCACTTGCTTACCCCGGTCGGCGGCGCGCTGGAGCGCCCGGATGATCGGGCTGTTGCTACTCGTTCGATACAAAGTCTGCTTGATCGCAAGCACGTCGGGATCGTCCGCCGCGCTGCTCACGAAGTCGACGACCGGCTTGAACGAATCGTAGGGGTGATGCAAGAGAATGTCGCCGTCCCGAATCGCGGAAAAAAGGTTCTTGGCGCGCGCGACGGCGGGGACCAATTGCGGCACGAAGTCCGGATCGCGAAGCCGCTCGTAGCCGGGAAGCGCGTAGATCTCGAACAGTCCTTTGAGCTCCAGCGGCCCAGGAAACTCGTAAACGTCCTGCTCCTCGAGATCGAGGGCGTCGCGCAGGTACTCCACCAGCTCGATCGGTGTTCCTTCCTCGATTTCCAGGCGGGTCGCCGCTCCGAGCCGCCGTTCGCGAATCTGGCGCTCGATCGTCTCGATCAGGTCCTTGATCTCCTCGTAGTCGTCGAGGTCGAAGTCACTGTCGCGAGTGATGCGAAACACATGGCTGTCGACAATATCCATGCCAGGAAACAGATTCTGCAAATACTTGCGGATCACCAGCTCGAGAGGAAGGAAGCTGTGTCCACGCCGCTCCGGAAGGAGGACGAATCGGGGGAGAACGGCGGGAACCTGAACGATCGCCAAGAGCATTGGCGCATGTTTAGGCCGGCGCAAACGAATTGCCAGGTTCAGCGAATTGTTGGACAAATGAGGAAACGGATGACTCGGATCGATCGCGAGGGGCGTGAGAACGGGAAAGATCTCGCGGGCGAACAAGTCGTCGATATAGTTCTTTTCGTCCGCCGTCAATTCCTTCCGCTTGAGGATCTGAATCCCCTCTTCGGCAAGGGGTACGAGGATGTCTCGGCGGAGGCACCGGTACGCTTCCGCGGTCAACTCGTGAGTGACCTTGCTGATGCGATCGAGTTGATCGCGGGGGAGCAATTGATCGCCGCCGGAGACGGTGGTGATGTCGTTGGCGATCTTTTGCTTGAGGTTCGCGACCCGAACCATGAAGAACTCATCGAGATTCGAGGCGAAAATGGCGATGAACTTGAGCCGCTCCAAAAGGGGCACGCTCGAATCCTGTGCCTCTTCGAGGACCCGCCGATTGAACTCCAACCAACTCAATTCGCGGTTGATGAACAAATCGACGGCGCGAAGGTCCGGGGCATCCGTCGTTGCCGCCTTGTCTTGACTCGTGGTTACAGTCGCCATCTGGGACATTTTCCTGTGGCCGATGGTAAACTTCTGCTCCGTGGAGTTTTATGGATGCTTGACTATCGGCTGCCGATTTCAATACGCAATGCCGCTACCCTTGGGATTTGGGACGGCCCGAAATCGGGCTAAACATTTTTTGCTCAGGAGGCATTCTACGACGACTTCACGCTCGCGCCGAGCCCCAAGTCCATCATGGACGGATGTTCAAAATGGGCGCGGCGTTCGCCGCCGAGGGAGGCGCCTGGAAAAGCTCGCAGCAGTTTCGACCGCGAGCCTTCGCGCGATACAGCGCAAGATCCGCCGCCTTGATCAATTCCGCGTACTCTTCACCATGATGGGGAAATACCGATACTCCGATGCTGATCGTCACCGGTTCCCGCGCGTCGCCACGTTGACATCGCTCGGCTACCCGCTGGCGAAGTTTGTCGGCAATGATCATGGCGCCCGACTCATCCGTCTGTGGAAGAAGAATGACGAACTCCTCTCCCCCATAACGGCAAACGACGTCGCTGGCACGCACCGAATCGCGTAAAGTCTGCGCCAACGTTCGTAATACCCGATCCCCCGCGTCGTGTCCTTGCGTGTCGTTGATCCCCTTGAAATGGTCGATATCGCAGAGGAGCAAGCTGGTTGCCGAACGTTGTCGGCGGGCACCCTCCAAGAGCATCGGCAGGAACTCTTCCAAGTACCGACGATTGTAAAGCGTGGTGAGTGGATCGCGAGTCGCTCGTTCCCACATGTTTTCCAGGGAACGTAAATTGCTCACGGCGGGGGCGGTGAAATTGGCCAGCGACGTCACCAATTGGATCACGTGCTTCGACCATCCCACCGGCACTTCGCTCGATAGATGGAGCATGCCAATAACTTCGCCATGCGAAGCCAGGGGAACGCAAAACTCGCTCCGAAAGTTCGAGCATCCCAGCTGGCAGGATGCCGAAAGCTCCTTATGACTGTCCAGCACGTGGACTCGCTTGTGGCTCTGGACCACGCTGCAAGACTCGGACGTGAGGGATCGTTCCAACTTGAGCTCGTTGCTGTCGATCGGGGGATAGGACGCGACCAGTTCGAACGTGGGATGCATTCGATGCCGAAGGTACAGCCCCACTTGATTCACGCGGCTGATTCGACGGATTTGCCTGATCAATGCATGCCCGATGTCTTCTTCGTTCTGGACCTGCTGGAGATACTTGGCGTATTCGTTGACGACGAGCAATTCCTGGTTGGTCCGCGCGGTGTCCGCCTGGCTCTCCAGTAGTTGCGCTTCGCGCTCCTTGAGCGACCGCACCATCGCGGAAAAATTGGCGAACAACTGTCTCAGTTCGAATACCCCTTTAGGCTTGGGAGGATCGACGGGTCCGTTACGGACCACCCGTTGCGTCACCCGGTTTAACTCCGCGATGGGCTGGACGATGGCGCGGATGAGAAACCAGACCAGAATCCCGCCGGAAAACAGGATCGCCGTGATGATGCCAATGAGCCACAGCTGCCGTTTCTGCAGCGAGACTTCCCCCGTGACCACGAAGTCTTCCCAACGACTGACGATATCGTTATCCAGACGAGCGATCGCCAAATCGAGTTGCTCGGCATAGTCGGAATGTTCATCGAGTAATTCCGCCGGGACGATATCTTTGTCGTGGGCCATGCGCCAGGCAATGGCGGGCTCGGCGAATTGCTTGGTCCATTGATCTTCGATTCGAATGATCTCTGCAAGCCGAGCGCTCAGGTCGTGATCCCGGAACGTGCCCGCCACCGCGACCAGCTTGAGAGAGTCCTCGACGAGCTTACCCGCCGCGTTTCGATATCGGCGTAGGCTCTCTCCATTCCCCTTTAACAGGTACTCGTACAAGTCCGATTCGCGCCGGGCGGCCAGAACGCGAAACTCCGCGAAGGATTCCGTCAATCGGCGGATCGCCGCCGTCGATTCAAACAGTTCCTTCTCATAATCGGTCTGGATGGATTGGAGCACGGCGAGACTACCAGCGATCACGACCACGAGAAACCCGTAGCCGAGGTAGCCGATGGAACGCAAACGGAACTTGTTGATGACTTTGATAATCGCCATGGCCGCATCGTGTTTTCGCCGATGGGAGCGGTGGTATCGGCATTTAGATCAAGTCTAAAGGCCACAAACCCCTATCCGCAAGGAATCCGCGACATCGAATGACCAAGCGCGGGCCCTGCCATCGGCATCCTCGGCGCAATCGGCGCAATCGGAAGGATATTCGGGGGCGCCGAAAGGGAAAACTTAAATTAGCGGAAGTAGTCCACGCCGTTTCGGAAGATCGCCAATCCATCGCCCGGGTCACTGGCCTTGGGCTTGTCGGCCCTGCGTGTCCACCGGGGATGCTGGATCGCGAGGAGGTGTCTTTCCGGGTGCGGCATCATGGCAAAAACCCGCCCCGTCGCATCGCAAACCCCGGCGACATCCCCCATCGAGCCGTTCGGGTTGATGGGAAAAGGTCCCGGCTTCCCGTCTTGATCGACGTAGGTTGCGTTCACGCGCCCCGCCCCCTTGAGCGTCGCCAGAAATGAGGGATCGGAGACGATGAAGTTCCCTTCCGCATGTGCGATCGGCATGGTTAGGACTTCGTCCCGGCGTACGAAGGCACACTTGCCTGGATTCATGCGAATGTGCACCCAACGGTCCTCGTAGCGTCCTTGTCGATTGAACGCGAGGGTCGCCTGGGGGTGGCCGGTGGCAGGGTCATTCTCGATCAGAAGACCGGTCTTCATCAGCACTTGAAATCCATTGCAGATCCCAAGAATGAGCCGGCCAGAGTCGCGGAACGAGGCGAGAGAGTCGCCCAGCTTAAAACGTAGCAGGCTCCCCAAAATGCGTCCTGCTGCCAAGTCGTCGCCGTAGCTGAACCCCCCCGGCACGCAGAGAATTTGAAAGCGATCCAGGATCGCGGGGGTTTCGAGCACCCGATTGACGTGGATCCGTTCCGTTTGGGCACCGGCCATTTCAAAGGCGAACGCCGTTTCTTCGTCGCAATTCGTGCCAGGAGATCGAAGGACGAGGACACGGACCTGAGACATCGGCGCTCCCACCACTGTGGATTCCACGTTCAAGTGTCCGAAGTGGACCGCTTGGCACCCCGCCGCCGCGAACGATCGCGCGTCGCCACGGTGGACCCGTGGAAATTCCGAAATTCAGTATATGACTTGAGGGCGCCGGGTTCGATTGGATAAAACCACGCCTCGAACCTAGGTGCCCCCCCTTTTCTGACACCCGTCCCGATCCTTTCTCTGGATCCACTCGCGAAAGGAGACGGGCGGCCAAACTTTCCAGGGATTGAGTCCTGCAGGACATCGCCTACCATTCTTGTCCGGCACCCGAGCATGCTCACGGAACCGGGCAATTGCACCGAGGGAATCATTGTCGGCCGTGCCCGCATACATCACTTACCCTATAATTCGGGCAGATGCCACCACGGAAAAATCGTGAATGGTGACCCGTGCTCGACCGAGCAGAAGTGGCGGTGCCCACCCTTGTTGGCGTGCTGCCGCTGAAAGGTTTATTCATCCGAAAACGCCGCCAGCATCAGCGCGTGCACGGACCATTGGTCGTCGAGAGTCCATGTCTCTTCATAAATTAACCTAGGGTTCGGGCCGAAGACGTTGAAGACCTTGGGGCGAGCATGATCGAATGGTATTTACGCTGGAAGTTCACGTTCCTGTTCGGGACCATGGTGGGTCTTCTGGTCGTGCAGGCACTTTTTGAAGACGCTGCATTTCATCAACAACTCTTCAGTGTGCTCTACTCGTTCGTCCTGATCGCGACCGTCATCGGTTTCGCGCGCGAGCCTCGATTGCGCTGGTTTCTTGTCATCCTTGGCGTGCTTGCGTTGTCGGGCACTTGGTCCGTTTCGTCGTTGGGAACGGACGCGGCGCGTGAACTGATTCTCGCGGATCGAGTTCTGGCGGTGGTATTCCTCGGCGTCACTGCCGTCCTCGTGATTCGAAGGGTCATTCTGGAAACGCGCGTGACCATCGACACGTTGATGGGTTCGGTATGTGCTTATTTGCTCATCGCCGCGACCTTCGGAATGAGCTTTTCCGCGATCGAGGTGGGGAAGCCCGGCTCGTTCCTCATGAAAGGTTCGCCGATGGATTCCGACTTCGACCAGACCGCGAACATTAACGAATGGATCTACTACAGCTTCATGACGCTCACGACGCTCGGCTATGGGAGCGTCATGCCCGCTTCCCGAATCGCGGGAACGCTCACTTGGATTGAAGCCATGACGGGGCAATTCTACCTCGCCGTCCTGGTTGCTCGATTGGTCGGGCTGCATACCGTGCCGAATATCGCGCCATCTCCGGACGATGAACAATGAGACCCACTTCCAGAGTTTCCCAGCTGACGCCCGTTTTGAACTTTAGCTAATCCCCCTGATTTTCCATGCTAGGGCGTTTTTCTAAAGCCGCGAAGTCCGCGTCGTCGATATCGACGATATGCAACCGCCACGCGTTTCGATTGTCGTTCCGCATTTTCAGACCGAGATATTGGCGCGCCTCTGTCTTCGCTCCATTCGGAAGCACACGGCGTCGGTTCCGTATGAAGTTATTGTCGTGGACAACGCGTCCAAGGATGGCGCTTCGCTGCAGTACTTGCGGCAAGTGGAATGGATTCGCTTGATTGAAAGGCGCAGTGGCGTGGCGTCGACGCCGGGGGAATCCCACAAGGAAGCCTTGGACATAGGGATGGCGGCGAGCCTGGCCCCCTACATCCTGTCGTTTCATACCGACACGATTCCACTCCGGGACGACTGGTTGACGTGGTTGCTCTCGCACATGGAGTTCCATCCGGAGGTCGCCGCCGTCGGGACCTACAAGTTGGAGTTCAAATCGGGTTTCCGCCAAGTGCTTAAGGGTCTGGAAAGCTGGTTTCGGCCGCGGAAACAGCGCGAGGAAGGGGACCATATCCCGTACATTCGAAGCCACTGTGCACTCTATCGCAGGGACGCGCTCGATAGACTTGGGCTACACTTCGTGGACGGTTCCGCACAGAGCGCGGGCCGGTCCATTCACTTTGCCTTGGAAGCACAAGGATATCAAGCCAAGCTGATCTCCGCGGCAGAGACAGCCAAACGCGTGGTTCACTTGAATCATGGCACGATGGTGCTTGTGTCGGAATTGGGAGTCTGCAGAAAGACCGCGCGGGACGGGACCCAAAGGATTCATGAGTTTCTCGATCGCCCCACCATCCGCGAAGTATTGGCGGACGCCTCATTGGACAAGGCGGACCCGACGATTCGGCGATCCGCGTGACCGGCCGCGTCGTTCTGGAACCCATCTCGCGCGCCGAGAACAAAGCGTAAAGCTTTACGCGCTGCGTAAGATCGGAAGTGAAGTGGAAAGGGACGCCATGGCGGCGGCGAAAACCTGGTCGACCGTCAGCTCTTTCATGCATTGAAGATGGCCAAGCGGGCAGACCCGTTGCTGGCAGGGCCCGCAATCCAGCTTCTTTTGCAACATCTTTTCCCCCGCGTAATGCGTGTCCGTCCATTCGATATGCGTTGGACCAAACAGGCTCACCACGGGAATCCCGAACGCGGCTCCAAAATGACGAGGGCCAGAGTCCGTGGTCACCAGCAGGCTCATGCGGCGCATAATGGCCTTCGTGAGTCCGATGGATACGTCTTCTTCCGCGAGGCTTTTGACCATTCGCGGACGACAAGCGCCGTCGGAAATAAAACGCGCGAAGCCCCGTTCCGAAGGCCCACAGAGCACCAGCACTTTCACGCCCGCCTGATCCACGAGCATGCGCGCCAGTTCGGCAAAGTAAGTGCTTGGCCAACGCTTGGCGGAACCGAACGCTGCTCCGGGGTTCAAGGCGATAACCCGCTCCGAATCTTGGAAACCAAACTTTTTCCAAATCTCGTCGGCGCGTGACTCGTCCTCGGGACGAGTGAAGAGTTCCATCTGGTAGGACTCGCTCGCCGCCCCCAGGTGATAAGCGAGTGCAAGGTAATAGTCGATTACTGGCGAAGGTTGATAGCCGTGCCAGGAACGACGGATTTTGAGGGAATCGTTGAGTAAGATGCCGCGTCCTTCGCGCGCGTAGCCGACGCGCTGGCGAATCGCTCCCCCCCACGCGAGTAATGCCGAGCGGAGGCTGTTCGTGAACAGCACGCCGACGTCATACTGCTCCTCGCGGAGCCTGGACAGCACGGCCCAGGTACCTCGTTGCCGGTCCGCGCTCTTGTGATCGTAGAGGATCACGTCGTCGAGCCAGGGATTTCCTGCCAGTGTCTCAGATACGTACGGGCGCATGATACCCACGAGACGCCCGTCGGGATGTAGTCGGCGAATCGCCCGGATTGCCGGTGTCGCCATCACCACGTCGCCGATCCAATTCGGACAGAAAAGCAGTATTTTCACGGTTTCTCCATCGCCCTTAGGCGACGGTACTGTAATCGACCCTTCAAATCGGACAAGAGGGATTCGGGGACCCACTACCGCCGGATTGCGCGCCCATTCTTTGACATCGTAGTAGCCAAACGTTACGGCGTGCTCCCTCTCCCTCGGGAGTGGGTCGGGGTGAGGGACATTGGGATGGCGAAAGGGAGAATCTTGGGGAAATGGAGTTCCTCGTACCCGTCTCGCTTCGCGAGACGAACTCTCCCTGTGGGAGCGCTTGTTGGCGGGTGCCAAAAAATAGGCGCGTATGCCGTCCTCTGGGTGGGAGCGGAATGTTTAAAAGGAGCTGGTCTCTCGGGAAACGGAACCACCTTTTCGCCGAGTAAGGCCATTGAGGGGAACTCGGTAAGCGCCGAAGTATGCTTACACCCGCTCGGCTCATGTCGCGATAATCCCAGAAGCGTGAATCGAGGTTGTTGCGAAAAGAGTGAATTTCCCTTGGAGAACCGGGCGGAAATACAAGTTTGAATGGTCTCAAGGCTTTCCCCTTTGTCTGTAATGAAAAATGGACAGTAATGTATTATCCTGGCTTGTGTTACGTCAAGATTTCTCGATCGTCGGGTAATGCACTATCGCACTTCTGAGGCTCAATTCGTCGGCGAGGGAATCGGAAAAACGGCCGTGCGGCAAACCTGTTTGCGAAAAGCAAGAGGTTTTGGTTTAAAGTGTTTAGGGAATGCCTTTTGCGACTATTTTTGTTCGTGGTTTTTGGCAGGTGAATTGGTAGGTGAATGTTCCGGCATTCGGAAGCCGAACTTTCGATGGATCCAGCCGTCCACGACCTCAAACCAATGAAACGACCGCAACCAGCGAAAGAATCGCTGCTTGCCGGGCCAGTCCGCGAGAGCAAGGCCGAGAAGAATGATGGCGTTACCGGGGCCAGGGATTCCCGGCACGGACAATAAGGCACCAAGGATCACCAGGCTGTAGCCGATGACATTTCGGAAGACGACGCGAACTGCCAAGCCAATCACCAGAACCTCGACGTCTAACACGACAGTGAACGAAGGCAAACAAGCCACAACCTTAAGTGCCGGCTGGGATCCAGACATTCAACATCTTGTGGCGTCTCTCCGAAGATGCGCTTTCGTCCTAATTTCGTGGACCGGATAACCTCACGGATTCGAAGATTCTTTCGAACGGAAGTTCGAAGGTTCAGGGCAACCTCTCCTCCCAAACATAAGTAACGCCGTGGCCCGGCTCGCCATTTCATGGACGCCACTACTCGCGGCTAACGTCAAGGCCGTCCAGGGGACCGGGAAACACACCATTACTTTCCTGAAGATCAACACCAGGGTGTTCCCCGGGGGCAACGGCTCTTGTCTCCTGGACCATTAGTTCATTCTATGCTCCCCACCACGCCCAAGGCATCAGGTCTCGATCCCACCCCATGCCCACGGACGGCAAACGACCGCATCCCTGCAAGGCGGGGTCATGAGTAGGGCGCGCCCTATCTCCTTCTTCGTTTCTTCGCGTGAACACGATAAAATATTTCAAAATTTCATGGGATTCCGGTTCCCGTTAACGGATTCGGCACGCGGGTGTCTTCCCGGATGATCGTCGGGAAGTCAGAAACACATGAAATCCATTCGAAACCTTGGTCGCCGGTTTACGATTCTCGTTGCTCGTGCCCAGGCGGAATAACGTACGGTGCCGACAGGGTGGTTCGAAAACGACTAACGGAGGGGAAATCATGCGAAGTAAACGAGCGTTTGGGCATGTCTTGTGCTTCGAACGGTCCCAGGAGTTGGAAGTCGCCCGTGGGGAACTCAAGATGCCGACGCGCGCGAGGAACTGGGTAGGGACATGGATGGCGTGGTGCCTGCTCGCCGTTCTCGCGACAACCAGCCTGGCTCAGGAAAAGCAGGCAGATCGTTATTTCGACTCCAACGGCGTCAAGATTCATTACACGGACGTCGGAGAAGGCGAGCCCGTGCTTCTCATTCACGGCTTTGCCGTCAACATTCCCATCCAGTGGGGTGGGCCCGGAGTAATTGGCTCCCTGTCGAAAGAATACCGGGTCATTGCTTTCGACAATCGGGGACACGGCAAGAGCGGCAAGCCACACGAACCGGCCGACTATGGTGCCAACATGGCGGAGGACGCGGTCCGATTGCTCGATCACCTCAAGATCGACAAGGCACATGTCGTCGGCTATTCCATGGGAGCGTGGATCACCTTGAAGTTGATCACCGCCCATCCCGACCGCGTGCGTTCCGCCGTGCTCGGGGGGGCAGGCTGGCTACGCGAGGGGGATGAGAATTGGAAACTCGGCGAGGAATTGGCTCATTCCCTCGAGTCGGGAAAAGGCTTTCGCCCCTTGATCGTCGAACTAAACGCGACCAACGAACCGCCCCCCAGCGAGGAACGGATTCGAGCGGTCAGCCTCGTGATGACGGCGACGAACGACGTCAAAGCACTCGTCGGGGTCGTTCGCGGAATGAACGGTTTGATCGTATCCGAATCGTCGCTCGCCAATAATCAGGTTCCCACCCTTGCCATCGTCGGCGATCAGGATCCTCTCAAGGCAAAGAACGTCGACCCCATGATCGGCAAGATGAAGAATCTCGAGTTAGTGGTGGTCGAGAACGCGGATCACATGACCACTTTCCTCAAGCCCGAGTTTTTCCGGTCTCTACGCGCGTTTCTCGCCGCGAACTCTTCCAAGGAGTTAAGCGGAAGCACCGAGGCGAAGGAGAAATCCGATCGGTAACGGCCTTCGTGCCGAATGCTTTATTGCATCACGGGGAATGATATACCCCGTCTCGATCGAGGAGATGGGTCGCGTTGCTATAGGGATAAAAAAAGGGCCCGGGCGAAATCGCGCCGGGCCCTGTTTCTTAAGACTTTCAACTTACTTCGCCGGTGGCAAAATGACCTTGTCGATGACGTGAATGACGCCGTTCGACGCGGGAATGTCGGTTTTGACGACTTTAGCGTCATCGATCTTGACCACGTCTCCTTGGACCGAAACGGTTGCCAATGCTCCTTCAGCCGTCTTGGCGCTCTTCAGTTTCACAACGTCCGCCGCCATGACCTTGCCAGGGACGACGTGATAGAGGAGTACTTGTTTCAGCTTCTCCTTGTCTTTGAGTAAGCTGTCGAGCGTCCCCGCCGGCAAGGCCGCGAAGGCTTCATCCGTCGGCGCGAAAACCGTGAACGGCCCGGGACTCTTGAGCGTATCCACCAGCCCGGCTGCTTGCACCGCAGTGACCAGAGTTTTGAAGGATCCCGCGCCCACCGCCACATCCACGATGTCCTTAGAGGCCGGTGCCGCGACCGCCGTGGGCGTTTCAGAAACGTGCGTTACCTGTCGGGATCCATTGCATTTCTTCCCCGCTTCCACGGTTCCCGCGAGCGAGGTAACGAAGAGGGCGGCGAAGGAAACAATGGCAAATCTCTTGAACATTCTTCCACTCCGAATTCTTGTTAAGTTGCTGAAGACGACTCTCTGACAGTTGGGCGATTCGGATTCCCTTAAAGCCCGGCGAGGCGACCTTCCAAAGCGAACTCTCCAAAGATTGCGAAAGTTAACGCGGAGAGGTCCACTCGGCTCGGGGTACCACCGTTCGTCGGCCGACGCGTGTGGATCAGTGCAGAACTGTAGTCGGCATGGCGACGCAGACAACGGATTTCTCGGTTAATCTCCCAGGAAAACAGGCAAATCTGCCGCTGGCGTCGACGTCTCGCGATTGAGCAAAAGAAAACTAATGGCGTCATTTGCGGTCCGGTCGCCTGGCGGTCCTTGAGGCTAGCTGTGAGTAGTGGCGTGCATGCGTTGGCGAGTCGCGGCATAAACCTTCGGAGCCGCGATCGATCACCCGTGTTCATCCGCGAAGTCCGTGGCGATCCTCGCGAAGGGGAGGAGTGTTTCGAAATGCGAATTTGCCTTGGCCCATTTGAAACGTTCTTATTGACTTTTTCTCAATAGTGATTCCAATGGAGACATGGCGCGGAACACCAGGAAGCGACTCGTGGTCGAAGAGCGACGGCAACAGTTGCTCGAATGGGGGAAGCGGATCTTTAGCGAGAAGCCGTACGACGAGGTCTCCACCGAGGAGATCACGCGCCGCGTCGGCATCTCCAAGGGGCTCCTCTACCACTACTTTCCAGGGAAGAGGCCCTTCTACGTCGCGACGATTCGAGCTGCATGCGAACAGCTCGTTAGGGACACCGAGCCAAGAACCGATGTCCCGCGCGAAAAGGTGATCCGCGAGGCTCTCGGCGCCTTCGTCGCCTTCGTCGAGGAGAACGACGCGCTTTTTCGCGCCGTCGTTCGTGGGGGAATCGGGTCGGATCGAGAGGTCGAGACGCTGGTCGAACAAGTCCGGTCCGTCTCCATCGATCGGGTCGCCGCCGTCTTGGGAATCACGCATTCGTCCCCCGCGCTGCGCTTGGCGATCTACGGCTGGATTGGACTCGTCGAGTTCATCATGTATCGCTGGTCCGTCGAGCGACATCTCTCGCGAAAGGTGCTGCTCGAGCTTTTGACGGATGCACTCGAACCCGTTCGGAGAATGTGGGAATCAGAATTTCGGAAAAGGAACAGGAGCACGCGGAAATGATCCAGAGAACCGGTTATCAAACCACCAGCGCTCGTGGCCTTGAGGTGAACCACCCCGCCATGCGACTATTTCAGAAAGCCAAGAGATTGGGGACCTGGGATCCTTGTGCCGTCGACTTGCGAAAGGATCGCGAGGATTGGCTCAAACTATCGGCGACAGAACAGGACGTGTTGCTCAACCTGACGTCCCTGTTTCAAGCAGGGGAAGAAGCGGTCACGCTCGATCTACTTCCCCTCGTTCAAGCGGTGGCGGAGGAGCATCGGATCGAGGAAGAAATCTACCTGACTTCCTTTCTTTGGGAAGAGGCCAAGCACGTCGAGACCTTCCACCGTTTTCTCGACGAAGTCGCGGGGGTGGAACGGGACCTCACGGAATACCATTTGCCGAGTTATCGCCGGATCTTCTACGAAGAGCTCCCTCGTTCACTCGGCCGCTTGCGCGTCGAACGAACTCCCGAGGCGCTCGCCGATGCCGCAGTGACCTACAACCTGGTGGTCGAGGGGATCCTGGCGGAAACGGGCTATCACGGCTATTACTGGATGCTCAAGGGGGCGAACATCATGCCCGGGATGCAGGAGTTGATCTCGCTGACCAAGCGGGACGAGTCCCGGCATATCGCCTTTGGAATCTATCTTCTTTCTCGGCTGGTGGCGGAGCATGGAGATCCGATCTGGAAGGTGATCGACGCGCGCATCAACGAGTTGCTCGCGCCGAGCGTCGCGATCATCGGCGAGGGGCTCGCCAAGTACGACGTCTTGCCGTTTGACTTGCGAGCGGAAATGTTCGTCGAATACGCGATGTCGCAGTTCCAGAGCCGTTATTCGCGCATCGAGAAGGCCCGAAGACAATCGCTCGACTGCATTATGCGGGTCGTGGACTTCGACGAGTCCCTCGAATGACGGCGGCGTTAACGCGAGGGTCGTTCCGCCCCGATTCCCGGTGAAATCAATTCCGCCATTCGCCGGAGAAAACTTCGGTGGCGGGCCCGGTCATGTAGACGCAGTTGTCCGCTTCGGACCAAACCAGTTCGAGATCCCCGCCGGGCAAATGGGCCACGATTCGTCGTTCGGTCCGTCCCGTGAGAACTCCCGCGACAGCGACGGCGCACGCGCCGGTGCCGCAGGCGAGCGTTTCCCCAGAGCCCCGTTCCCAGACGCGCATGCGGATTTCAGCAGGGCCCAGGACCTGAACGAACTCCGCGTTAATCCTTCGGGGAAACAACGGCGAGACTTCGACCTGTGGGCCGATGCCGTGGACCCAATCGTCCGTCGGTTCGTCGACGTAGGTGATCGCGTGCGGGTTCCCCATCGAGACGCAGGTCACTTGAAACGACCGGCCGCCAATCTGGACCGGCGCGTTCAAGGGTGGGTCGCCCGGCAGCGTGGTGGGAATCTCGGCGCTCTTGAGGATCGGCTGCCGCATGTTCACCGTCGCCCGCTGCATCTTCCCTTTCTCGATCTCGAGTTCGAGCGTGAGTGGCCCGCGGCCGGTTTCGATCGTCAAACGTTCCTTGGGGGCGATCCGATGATCGTAAAGGTACTTTGCGACGCAGCGGATGGCGTTGCCGCACATCTCCGCTTCGCTCCCATCCGCGTTGAACATGCGCATCTTCGCGTCATGTTCGCCGGACTCCGGAGGAACGATGAGCACCAGCCCGTCGCCGCCGATTCCGAAATGCCGGTCACTGATCTTCTGGCTGAGCCCCGCGGGGTCCGAGGGCGCCGATTCCGAAAAACAATCGACGTAAATATAGTCGTTCCCCGCGCCATGCATCTTCGTGAATCGCACGCCTTCATCCCTTCATTCGTTCTGCTCGCCTCGCGTCCAGCAAACCGCCCCTTAACAAAAGGACGCCTCGCCGGCGAAACTGTTCGCTACCCGCGAAAGCGTCGACGGAAATCGTTCGGCTTCGAGATCCCAATGCCGCCCGGGTCAAAGCCGCAACTGTTTCTCCCCAGGAACCTTGGTGTTCTCGCTCGATTCTCGGGCAAGTTTCCAAACAGCGACTTCCATAAGCCGCGTCGCGGACCTCCGTCCCCGGCGTTTCCCGGATTTCCACTCAATTTATTCGCGCACGTTGGCGGGGCAAGAAATCCCCGACGCTGGATTCGGATGATCGCGATCTCGACACCCGCGATCACGTATCTCGCCACGTCTAGTATCGAAGCATCCACCCGCCTCTCCAGCCGTGCATTCCGTGACTCCTGCGTCTCCGGTTATTTAAGCCATTAGTCCGGGCGAAAGGCCGGACGCAAGGACGACTCGTGGCTTTCCCCCCCCCCGCTTTTGAAACCTAGAACTCCATTGATTCCCTCCCTCTTCCCAGCGGAGCCAAGGAACTCCAACCGCGAAGGACGCGGATCGATTGCCGGGCCTGCTTCGTTCTCCACTCTTCGTGCATTCTCCGTTCGTGGCTCAGTTTCTTTTGTAAGACTGGAAATGGTGTAGAAGCCAGATCAGGCGGAACTTGCGCATTTTCACGACCTTTTGCAATTCTCCCCTTCGCGAGATCCTCGATTCCTGTTATGCAGTACCCGCCAAAGTTGGTCTAGCGTGCGAATCCCTCGTTCGGGGTTATTTAAGGTCCATGGATATTGCCGCTGTTCTTACCGGTCATCGGCTAACTAGGAATGTCGCGTGTTACAACTTATTGCTTCGAATACGAAACGTCGCCTTGCCCTTCTCACGACTCGCCTCCTTCAAGGGTGGTTGAATCCGCGGATTCGCTGGATCTATTTGCTGCCCATTCTCGCCGTCCACCTCCTCGCGTTGTGCGCGCTCTTTCCCTACGCCTTTAGCTGGACGGGGGTCGCAGTCGCGTTCCTTGGCGTCCACGTTTTTGGACAGGGCATCAACCTCTGCTACCACCGGGGATTGACGCACCGCAGCTTTCACATGGCCCCTTGGCTGGAACGATGTTTCGTGATCCTTGCCGTCTGTTGCATGCAAGACACGCCGGCGCAATGGGTGGCCCACCACCGCCGTCACCATCAACACTCCGACGACGTGGACGATCCCCATAGCCCGAATCGGGGCGGCTTCTGGGCGCACATGGGCTGGCTCTTCGTCAAGAATCCGAGCACGCATTCCCTCGCCGCGCTTTTCGGTTATTCCCGCGACATTCTGGAAGATCCCTTCTACTTCTGGCTGGAACGGCGGGGGAACTGGATCTGGATTTTCGTGGCGCACGTCCTGCTCTTTTTCATGGCCGGCTTCGCGATCGGCGGGTGGACCGCCGACGATGGCCTGGCCGCCGGGTTGCAATTCGGAACCAGTCTGGTGGTGTGGGGAGTCCTCGTGCGGACCGTCGTCGTCTGGCACATTACCTGGTCGGTGAACTCACTCAGTCACCTGTGGGGGTACCGCAACTATGCGACCTCCGACGACAGCCGAAACAACTGGCTGGTCGCGTTGCTCACCGTGGGAGAGGGATGGCATAACAATCATCATCACGATCCCACCTGCGCGACGACCCGGCATCAATGGTGGGAACTCGACATCACCTATTTGGAACTTCGCCTCTTGGAGCGCCTTGGCCTGGTCTCCGACATTGTTCCCCGCCTCGAACAGCGCCAACGGCAACACCGCGCTCGGCCCAACATCGAAAAATCCGCCGCCTAGTGACATACCATAGACACCCCCCCCCCGCCCCCACTCCCGCGGCGCGGGGCTCGACCCATTAATGAGCATCAGAGGAGTAATGTCCTATTCCCCCGCCCCGTCGCTTCGAGAACCTTTCCGCAAGCCGCGATTCGCGGCGTCCATGAATTGGCACCGGTCCCCGACATTAGGTTGTTAGAGCACAGGAAGCGCTCCGTGCGCGCATGTTTGCCGTCCGAACAATGAACCCTCGCCCTTCCGCCTCCCAGTGGGAGTGGGTATGTAGGTTACGGATTCGCCGATTTAGGTCTCTGGGCGCCATTATGCCCAACCGTCTCTCTCCACTGCCGGTGAACAATGTCACGCGGTGACAAGCGCGAGAAACCGCACCGGCGACGCGAACGCGACCCGCCGATGTGCCAATTCCAACGATTTTCCCGATTGAGCTTCCTGGTTGGCGTCGAGTTATCGACGTTCTGGAAACCGCGTTCTTGACCACTGAAATTCACAAATTACGATGGCATCGACTTTGAAATGTCGACGACCGACAGGACGTTTTCGCCATCGTTTGCCTCGATTCTCCATTCAAGAGTGCAGATCTGGCTTCTTTACGCCTCTCGGCCACGGAATATTCGCTCATTCACGACAGGAGAGAGGCGCCCGTGACTGCCTATTTCGCACACACATCGAAGGTTGCCCCTTGGCAACCGCTCAGGGACCACCTTCGCCAGGTCGCTGTATTTGCCAAGCAATTCGCCGAGAATGCCTGGCCGGCAAACGAGCCGTTCGCGAAGGCCGCCTATTGTGCAGGCCTTCTCCACGATCTGGGCAAATACCGACGCCACCGAAAAGGAAGTAGGATCGAGGCTTTATTCAAATCGGAACGATAGACAGCCCTGCTCGAACCTGACGGGCGAGTTTGCGGACTGCGCCCCCCATGGATAACTGGCACGAACGGTTCCAAGGATTCATCAGTTTTGGCGGAGATACGGACTTGATAAGGGCCCACCGACTCAGTAGCTTCACGGGACAGTGAAACTACAACCGCCGCTTTTTTGATTGAGAGTCAAAAAGCCGTTCGCATTGACCGTGCGGTTCCATTAGTCACCGTCGCATCGTCCGCGGTGGGAAGAACCGCGCTTTCCGAGGGATGTTCGCTCCATGTCGCCAGATTTCAGCGTCAAAATTGTCGAGTGGCAAAATCAACTTCTCGATACCACCAAACGCAACCGATTGATCAAATTCTCGACGGGACGCGGCGGCGGCGTGAACATCGTCCACCCGGATTGCCATGATCTTTGGAAGCTCCTCGTCGGTGAATCGAAGACGCTCACCTTTCGCTGGAAAAGAGACATTCTCGAGGTACCAGCCGCCGCGATTGACGGAATCGATCGCCGTAAGAGTGACGCATCGGCCGAGCCTGACAACGGCGCAATACCCCTGCCTGACCCGCAAAGACAAGCAGCATCCGCTCCCGAAGCGGCCGGAGCAAAACATGATAAGGAGCAACAGGCACCCGCTCGAATCGTCAACCACACCGAGCGTTGCCTGTCGTCCCGTCACCTTATTCCGAAGGATCTTGTCCGACCTTACGGACAAAGCCCTGGCGTCCAGCCTGTTACGCCTCCATCGCACGGCTCTCGAATCCGAACGGAACATGGCGTATCCACGCTGTACGTCGTATCTGGGTTCCTCCAGTGGTAACATCTGGACGATAGCGACGAGTTGCTCAAGTCACCATTGGTCTTGCCCCGGTGGAGCTGCACGGTAACCATCGATGCCCTTGGTCCCTTTCGTTTCAAGACGAGGACATCAGGGTCAACGAATGCCTGGCGATAGACTTAAAGAATCGATTCAGGGCTCTCGATGCCATCATTCGATGACGGCTTGGATCCGAGCCGACCGACGCGCTTCATCGTATTTCGCGTCGATTCGCAAATGCATCGGCCCGATGACGCGATGGAAAGTTACGGAGGACGTCGCCATTGGAACCTTCAGCTTTAAAAGCTCGCCATGTACGAGGACATGAAGCAGCACCATGAACAAATCAAGGACCACCCGCTCTGCCGGGCCGTTGCGGAGGGAGGTCCGCCCGACTTAAAGCGTAGCATCATCGATTTCATCGGTGCGAATATTCGACGACTGCGTGTCGCCCAAGGAAGTAACGCATATCCTCGACGCGGACAGCAGCCAGCACGAGGTCATTGAAGCGGTAAAGCCGAGGGGCGCATGTCGTCATAGATGGCCCGCCTGGAACCGGCAAGAGTCAAACGATCGCCAACTGCATCGCCGAACTCCTCGCCATGAAGAAGCGAGTCCTGTTCGTGAGCGAAAAGATGGCCGCACTCGAAGTGGTCAGCCGCCGGCTCGACAACTTGGGGTTGGGAGATTTCTTGCTTGGAACTCCACAGCCACAAGGCCAACAAGAAAGAGGTCCTGAATGAACTCGGCGATGCTCTTGTCCCTTTTCCCGGGCGGTACCACGACATCAGCACGGATCTTGAAGAATTAGCGGATCTAAGGTCCTCGATTGAATCGATACACGCGCGAGCTTCATCTTTGCCGAAATCCGCTAAAGAAGTCCGCCTGCGACGTTCACGGGAAGCTTGCTTCGCTGTCTCGATATGCCAACTCTGGCTGGAATGCGAAGACGTCTCGAGCAAGTCGATGAACTATATGAAGAAGTCCGTGACGTCCTCAGCCAGCTCTCATCCTGCAAAGAGGTCCTCCGTTCCCCCATGTCGCATCCCTGGCGTGGTTGTCGCTTGAAAGTACTTGTCGCAGACGTCGCTTTCCAACACTCAACGACACCTGGAGGTCGTTTGCGATACGGTTACCGCGGCATCGGATCGGATCTGTGCATTGCTCGAACTGGATCCTGCCGGCATGTCGGTCGCCGCCTGGCAAGCGCGAAATCGATGCGGTGAGAACTCGTTAGCGGTGCCACAAGTGCCCGTCCAATGGTTCCATCAAGATCCCCAGATCGGCCGAGGCGGCGATCGAGCTGCATCAATCGACGACCCACGCCCGCAGGCTAAAGCATCGTCTTTTTGGCGTTTCATCTCGACCGTTTGCCCACCGATGAACCTTGCCGCCACAACACTCCGGCAAGTGAGTAGTGGACCTGCCAACACGTGACCTTTCAAACGCAACACTTCGAACCAGGTGCCAGGAGATCAATGATTTTTGGCCAAGATCATGGACGTCCTTGATATTCTTCGGGAGTTGAATCCCGTCGCCGAGGCGTTTTAAAGCTGCTTCACGTCCATGAACGTGCGATGCGGATCAAGGAGGCGAGGACGTTTGCCAATTTCGGAATGACGATCGCGTCGAGCTCCGCAGTCTATCCAAAATACTGGGAAACGCCACTCGGGATGGATTGAAAAGCGTGATCGAAAAGGTTCAGCACCAAGAAGCTCAAAAAGCAAGGCGCGATTCGCAATGAGGCTGATGTTTCGTCTGCGTCCTTCCGCCCTCGATGTCGCTCCCTCCGTGCCCCTAGCCGAGATGATCCGTGCGTCGAAGTCGTGGTGGAGGGCGTTTACTGCCAAGCTGGAAGCAATAACAACAACTCGAAGGCTGGTATGTCGGCGGACTGCCACCGATTGCGGATCTCCAGAATGATCTGCAGAAATTTCGCGGCGACTAAGTGGTCGAATGACCTCCTTGTTGGCGAATTAGAGACAATACATGACGACAATCTCGTTCCGGCAGTCGAGGCCGATTCCTGCCGCTGGCAGTCGACAAAACAACGGCTGGAAGAAGTCGAGAGATTGGAAAAACGCCGTTTGCCATTGAAGTTGAAGGAAGTAATGGGGCCGGATGGATCCTTGGATCGCGCTCGTTTGTCCGTGGCATCGAAGGAGCTCATCGGCCTTGCCGGCCGTCTTCATCAATCGATTGAGACATTCAAACGTTGGCTCCCTCCATCGGAATGGGAGCGACTATTCGACGCTCAACCGGCGAATTTAATCGAGTACTTCGAGACTCTGCGCAGTGACGCAGCTCGGGAGCTTGACCGATTGGCGTTTCTCGGTGAACTCCTGGGGGCGACGAGGACATCGAGGCAACGAGCTTGGGCGTCGGCCGTCGACCATATTTCACAATGGCTCGACGCACGCAAGACCGCGGGAGTCGGCCGTGTCGGCTGGCGTTTTCTCCACCATCGAATCCGTCATGGAAACCGATTGGTCATCCCTCGTCGATGCGGCCAAGAAGGTGCGCTACTTCCTCCACGACGCGAGGGCGTTCCGCTTGACGAAAGGACCGTCCGGGGATTGACCGATGGTGGTTTCCGATCCGATCTAACCACGGGGCTCGGACTCGCCGATCCGCTCCTCGCTCGTGGCTTTGACGATTCGTGGTCCTATGTCGTGACGGAACTTTTCGATGGGTCCACGATTGTTTCCAACGGCATTACCTTGTCGACGGCGCCGATCCCCGAGATCGGCGAATGGTCCAAGGCACGACTCAATGACCTCGACTGAATCGCGGAATGGTTTCGATACCAGGAACTTCGAGAGCGAGTTGCCTCGCTAGGAATCGAAACGATCGTGGATGAAGTAAGTTCCGGGTTGTTTCTGGAAGACGCTCCGAGGTTGCCAGAAAGCGGTTCCTGGGGCAGTGGCTCGATGAGCTTTTCCAGGACGTTTCGCCGCCGCGTTTGACGCAGGAGATCATGAAATGCGGATCGAGCGGTTTCGGCAATTGATCGGTTGTCGATCCGCCGCTCCTGCTCGCCCAAGCGCCAACCTGCTTGCCGACCCACAGCGTCCGCGAATGATCGAGGGAGCCGCCGCTGGATTCCGAGTTGGGAACGCTGCTTAAGGAGGTCAATAAGAAGAGGCGTCGCTGCCCGTTGCGGAAGTTGTTTTGACTGATTCCGAATGTCCTTCCACGACTCAAGCCTTGCCTGATGATGAGTCCGCTGGCCGTCAGCACGTATCTGAACGGCACCGACATGACCGACAACGTCATTTCTGACGAAGCTCACAGGTACGTCCGGCACGACGCCGCCTGTGCGATTTACCGCGGCCAGCAATTGGTCGTGGCGGGCGACCCCAGGCAACTTCCGCCCACGAACTTTTCAGCAAACTGGTTTTTGACGATCTTCGACGATTACGGACGCCGATTCCATCGATTTCGAAAGCCTATTGGATGTCTGCTTGTCTTTGGGCTGGTTCGCCGGCGACTGAAATGGCATTACCGCAGCCGGCGCGAAGGCCTCATTGCGTTCTCGAACAAGGCCTTTTACGAGAACTCGCTGGTGACCTTTCAAGCGTCTGTGACGTCGACGATCCGCCGATCCAGTTCATCCATCTCGCGGATAGCGTATTCGATGGTGGGATCAACCCGATTGAAGCCAAGAGAATGGCGGAACTGATCGCCCATTTCTTCCTGCAGGTACCCGGACTGCAGTCTTGGCGTCATCGCCTTCTCAATGGCTCAACAAACCGAATTCTCGACGAACTGGACGTCCTGCGGCGGGTGAATCCGGAGCTGGAAAGCTGCTTGGACGAAGAGAGTCCAGAACGGTTTTTCGTGAAGAACCTGGAGAATGTCCAGGGGGATGAACGGGCGTCATCATTCTGGCCGTCGGCTATGGGAGAAGGCCCAACGGGACAATTTCGATGAATTTCGGCCCGCTCAACAAACAGGGCGGGGAGCGGCGATTAATGTCGCCGTCACCGCACGGGAAGCGATGGTCGTGGTTTCGTCCATGCGTTACAGTGACATCGATCTGTCAAAGACGCAGGCGCGCGGCCCAACCGTGCTGCGGTCGTTTCCTCATGGAATATGCGGAACGGGGGCAGGAAGCGTTAAACACGCTCGACGCCAGCGACGCCGAAGCCGAGTCGATTTTCGAACAGCAGGTGTACGAGGAACTCACGAGCCGGGGGCTGCGGCTGCACCGGCAGGTGGAAGCGGCGGCTATAAGATCGATCTTGCCGTCGTCGATCCCCATCGGCCCGGTAGTTATCAATTGGGTACCGAATGCGACGGAGCCGCAATACCATTCTTCCGCCACGGCAAGAGATCGGGACAGGCTCCGCAAGCGGTCCTCGAAGACCTTGGCTGGAAGATCTGCCGAATCTGGTCAACCGATTGGATTCGAAATCGCGAAGATCAAATCCGTAGCGTCTTCAACGCCCTCCAATCCACTTCCGAACCGAAGCGAGGCGACAGCGACCGCGATTTGCTCACTTCCAAGCGGCTGGTCGTTCCCAAAGTCCAGACGCAGGACGTTCCCGAGTATCAATTCAACGACATTGAAGAAGTTCCCGACACCACGATCTCGTCCTTAATGCTCGCCATTCTCCCGCCATTGCGGCACACGCGACTTGGAACTGTGCAGGGCTGTCTCCGAACGGCTGGGATTTCAGCCGCATGGGGCATCGCATCGAAGGGCGACCTCCGTCATGCATGAGTTGATTTCAAAAGGAAAAGCCGAGCAGGGAAGCGACGGATGGGTCCGGCTCAAACCAATAGGATTCACAAAGGTGGGACACCGCGCGAATCGGTTCACAGAGGCCAGGGCCTCGGAAGCATCTGAGACAAATCAATTATCCAGCTGTCCCCTCGAAGCTTCGAGGGAGCGGATTGAAACACGACTCTTCTTGTATACGTTGGGGAGTGTTCGGCGGTAAACCTCCTCGTCTCATTCGGAGTCAACGTTAACCACGTCGGCCGGACGAACCACATGTTCACGCAAGCGTGGGACATGGCACCCGGGCGGCCTGCTGCCTCCGCGTGAGTAATCTCTTCTTCCGTGCCCGCCCGTGGTGATCGCCCTTACAGGGCTGCGGAATGTGTTCTTGTGTCGGTTCCCAGGACTTCACCCTGGGCTATCATGTCCGCCCCGCCGGGGCTTCGGAATGGTTTGGTCGGTCCCGGCACGCGGGAGGGGGAAGGGGGACAGGGCGCGCTTATGGCCGTAGTGAGGGAAGTTCTTCGAGGGATATCCTTTTCGTGTCTTCCTTGCGAACTGGCGGCTTTTCGTTGGAATGCCTGAAAAGGAGCCAGCGAGGGATCAACACGGGCGATGGAAGCGTCCCGGCCGGATGGGTTCCGGAATTCCTCCCCTGTCTTCCGTTCATCTCTCATCGTTTATTCTTCGCCTCCGCGTCCTCAGCGCGGCTCCGCGTGAGCACTCCTTCTTCCGTGCCCGCCTCGTAGGACGCCGCCCTTACAGGGCTGGGGAGTGTTTTAAGCCGGTTCCCAGGGCTTCACCCTGGGCTATCATGTCCTCGCCCCTGCCGGGGGCTTCGGAATGGTTTGGTCGGCGGGAGTGTTTAAGGTGTCAGGAACCTTGATTGAATTTTGTTTTGCGCGTGGCGACTTTTACGAGTTCAAATCTGTTTAATCTGCTAAATCCGTGGATCAATCCTCTTTGACGATTCGTCCGTTGCTTTCCTGTTGACGCGGGGGCGATGGAAACGTCGTGCCGGGTGGGTTTCGAATTCTGCCGAGCTTGCTCCCGTCTTCCGTTCATCACTCATCGTTTATTCTTCCTCCGCGTCCTTGCCGCCTCCGCGTGGAGAATTCTTCTTCCGTGCCCGCCTCGTAGGACGCCCTTACAGGGCTGCGGAATGTAAGCCTTGGTGTCGGTTCCCAGGTTTCACCCTGGCTATCATGTTCGCCCTGCCGGGGCTTCGGAATGGTTTGGTCGGTCCCGGCACGCGGGGGAGTGATCGGTGGCCGGTGACCAAAGGAGCGGGGCGAAGTCCCCGGTAAAGCCGTTGAACGCTGGGAGGTCGAACTCCCATGTCTGGAGCAAGCGTGGACATGGCACCCGGCGGGAAAATCAGTGGTCAGTGGCCAGTCGAGCGAAGAAAACGAAGAAAACTGGGCCCCGGCGAGGGAGTATGAAGCTCGCTGGGTTTGGGTTCCGAGGCTTTCGAGGGAAAAAGACCGTTTTTCCCGGGAAAAAGTGCAAATTTTGAAAAATGGGACGGGAGCGGTGTTGACGTAAGCCTCGTCAGTAAAAACTCTAAGTGTTGTTTTTCGAGGCCATCAACACGGGGGTGGTCGGCTAAACTATCGATGGAATTTTCATGATCGCGTACCTCTACTGTAAAAGATGTTACAAAAACCGCCATAAACACACGAATACCCCGAGTATCGATGGGGGTAAAAATTGACGTAAGTGGTTACGACGCAATATGGCGTTCAGGCCTGCAATGCAAACAACTGATTAATAATAGTTAACGACATTTTGTCAAATTCAAGAATCGGCGTAAGTACCAAACCAGTCAGGCGGAAGGCTTAATTTGGGTTACCCCTGGGACTATGGGTCGAGCCAAAAATTATCAAGAGCTAGTCGACGTAACCCGGACGGAAGATTGAGGAAGCAGATAGCGGTTACGACGCAATAAATTGGCTTTCTTGGGAAGTTACTTATATCTTAGCAATCAGGGGCGGGTAATTTCAAGAAGTGAGGTTAAGTTTGTTTTTGGACGAAGGGGCTCCGAAAAATAGGGGTAAAAGTGTGAAGGTGGCTGTTGACGTAACTTTTTTCGCGTCTTAATGGTTTTTGGATTAGGGGCTTAGGGCGACTCGAATTTGAAGTCGACCTTCACACGAGGTTTTTGAGCCGATGGGACGGGAACTGCCAGTGGAGGTAGGTGAATAGACGCGTCCATGCCGAGCAAGATGTCCGTTACGGGAACCGAGGGACGGGGAACATCTCCTCAGGATCCTGGGGAAACTCGGCTACCGTCGATTCCAAGAATCACCTATTTTCCCGTAGCGGGGAGCCCTCCACGATTGAAGCCGGAATCCACGTGTGTAAGCCCCCAGCCGCCAGGATGGCGTTTTCTCCCCGTTCCGGCAGATCTTGGATCGTCATTCTCCATGGACAGGTTCCCTCGATGGCTTGAGCCCGCCCTTTTAACACTGGTTACCTTAACGCTCTTCTGGCTTGGGAACGATCGGGTTGCTCTTTGGGACCGGGACGAGCCGCGGTACGTCGAGACGCGCGGAACATGGTGCAGTCGGGGGACTACATCGTTCCCTATTTCAATGGCGAGTTTCGGTTTCAAAAGCCGGTCTTGACCTATTGGCTGGTGGCGTTGGCGACGCAGTTCGGCTCGGAGACTCCGTTCTGGCACCGGTTCTTTTCGGGGCTCTGCGTGGCGGGAAGCTGCCTCCTGGTGTGGGGGTTGGGGAACCGCATGTTCGGCCGTCCTGCGGGATTGTTCGCGGGATTGATGACGGCGACGTGTCCGACAGTTCTACTTTTGGGGAAGCTTTGCCTCCCCGATGGCCCACAACTCCTTTTCGCCACCGCATGCTTCTACGCCCTTTACTGGGTTCATGAACGGGAAGGGGAGAATGACGCGGGCAAGCGGCGCGCGGCCTTTCTCTTCTGGGTTTCCTTGGCCGCCGCCACTTTGATCAAGGGACCGGTTGTTCTGGGGATGATCGGGGCGTGTCTATTCGTGTATTGGCTATTGACGCGAACCTCCCCGGCTGGCTTTTCGCTCCGTTGGCGGCTGGGTCCCTTGCTCTTCGCGGGCCTTACGATTCCATGGCTAATCGCCATCCTTTCGGTTTCTGGCTGGGGCTTTTTCAACGAGTCGGTGGGGAGGCAGTTGGCGGGCCGCACGGTCTCATCCTTCGACGGGCGTTGGTTGCCGCCTGGCTACTATCTCGGCTCGACCGCGGTCGGCCTCGCTCCATGGCTTCCTTTGTCCGTGCTAGCATTCCTGCGAATGCGAACGGAGTGGCGGACGAGAGGACCAGTTGCCTTTTTGCTGGCATGGATCGTCGGCCCGATGATCTTGCTGGAGCTGTTCAAGTCGAAACAGCCGCACTATTATGCTCCTTCCTATCCTGCTTTTGCCTTGCTTGCGGGCGGCTATCTTGCGGGCCTTCTGCGGCGCGAACGAGCATGGTTCATGGACATTCATTCTCGGGTCTATCCCTACACGAGTCTGGCGGCGGCGTTGGTCCTGCCGGGCGGACTGCTCGCGGTCGGATTTTTTGGTCCCGAGGAGGCACGCGTTGCAGCATTGGTCGGGGCAACGGTCACGTTCACGGGCGCCGTGTGGTGCGTGCGACGAAATCTTCAAGGAGAGGTCGTCCGGGCGAACGTCAGCCAAATGGCATGTGCGGTCATTGGGTGGGTGCTCGTGAGCGCGTGGCTCATGCCGGCATTGGATCAAGCGCGCGTGGTCCGCGCGATCGGTGAAAGACTGGGAGATCGAGCCAGAGCCGAGAAAGTTTCGGTGGTTGCCCATCGACTGTTCGAGCCGAGCATGGTGTATTACTCGAAGCTCAACATGCTCCATCTGGACAAGGAGAAGGAATTCCTCCGTTACGCGCGTTATGCCGAACGAGACTTCTTGGTCCCGATGACGGATCAGGACTTTCAGAAATACTCGCAGCTGCTCCCTCATTGCCTGCAAGTGGAGGAAAGTTGGCGGGGTTGGGTCAAAATGCACGCCGACACGGTGCATTTGGTTCGCGTCGACGCGGGTCGTACCCAGATCGCGTTGGAAACCATGGATCCTCGGCAGTAATCGAGGAGGCCCGTTTTCGCGAAATCCGTTAACGAATACCGCTTGTGTTCCGATTCCCGTCGAGTTCCCTTTTCCCGCGAGATCTTCGCAGACCCCGTGTCGTTCGCGCACGGAGTTCCCAACAAGTCGGCAAATTCCTTTCGTGAACGATAAACGATTGGGCTAGGATAAATACCGGTGGTTCCCAACATGGTGCTTCGCCACTGCCCATCTTGAGGAGTTTGCGCATGCCGGTGGATAGGTTAGTACTTCGCAATTTGTGTTCCCTGTCGATACTAGTATTAGCCTCGTTCCTGCTGCCGCTGGTCGCAAGAGGGGACGAACCACCGCTGCAATCGGTGGATGAATTGTCGGACGTCGCCAAGCGTTCGGTGGTGATCATCTCCTTTCAAGGGCGTGACGGTCGGCGTGAAGGGATGGGGACCGGGTTCGTCATCAAGGAAGGAGGATTCATCGCCACCAACCTGCATGTGATCGGAGAAGCTCGACCGATCCAGGTAACTTCCGCCGACGGTATGAGCCATGAAGTCCTCTCGATCCATGCGTCCGATCGCCATCGCGATCTGGCGATTCTTCAAATCAAGGACGAGAAACTTCCCCCATTGCCTTTGGGAAATTCGGATGATCTCAAAGAGGGGGAAGCGGTAATCGCGATTGGCAATCCGCATGGCTTGGCGCACAGCGTGGTCAGCGGCGTCGTTTCCGCCAAGCGAGAGATCGATGGACGGCCGATGATTCAATTGGCCATTCCAATCGAGCCGGGGAACAGTGGTGGACCTCTTCTGGACATGCGCGGCCGAGTACATGGCGTGCTCACCATGAAGTCCGCGGTCACCGAGAATCTCGGTTTCGCCGTTACCTCGAATAGCATCAAGCCGTTGCTCGAAAAACCTAATCCCATTCCCATGGCGCGGTGGCTTACCATCGGGGCGCTCAATCCCTCCGACTGGACGGTACTATTCGGCGCTCGTTGGCGGCAGCGCGCGGGGCGGTTATTGGTCGAGGGAATCGGCTCAGGTTTTGGCGGCCGTTCCCTGTGCCTCTCGGAGAAACCTCCTCTGGAACCCCCTTTTGAAATCGGCGTGGCGGTACGTCTCGAAGACGAATCCGGCGCCGCTGGGCTTGTCTTTGATGCCGACGGAAATGAACGGCATTTTGGCTTCTATCCAAGTGGAGGTAGACTTCGGCTGAGCCGGTTTGAGGGGCCCGATGTCGCATCCTGGCGAGTACTTCAAGAAGTCGCCAGTCCCGACTATCATCCACGCGAATGGAACTATCTGAAAGTGCGTGTCGAGGCCGACAGAATCCTGGCATTCGTCAACGACGCAAAAGTCGTCGAGATTCCCTGGGTAAATGCCAAGACGGGCAAGGTTGGGCTCGCCAAGTTCCGGGACACGCGCGCGGAGTTCAAACAGTTTTCGGTCGCCCGGGAATTGCAATCGCATGCCCCCGCTGAGGCCATCGGTCAACGGATCGACGCCTTGATGCGAGAGACGGAAGCGGCCTCCGGTAAGCTCTTGGAGGAACTATCGGCGAATGGAGACGCAAGCGTGTCCGCGATCCGCCAGCGCGCCCTGGAATTCGAGCGGAAGGCCGCCCGGCTCAAGGAAATGGCGCGAACCGTGCACGAGAAGAGCGTTCACGACGAGCTCGCGAAAGAGTTATGTCAGGGGGAGGAGAAAGCCGACCTCCTGCGATGCGCCCTCTTGCTCGCCAAACTGGACAACGAGGATGTCGACGTCGACGCGTATGTTCGGCAAGTGGATGAGATGGCCGAGGAGATTCGACGCTCGCTGGCCGCCGACGCCGACGAGCGAACAAAGCTTGTGGCGCTCGACAAGCACCTCTTCGAGCAGCTTGGCTATCATGGCAGTCGCGTCGATTATTACAGCAAGTCCAATAGCTATCTCAACGAGGTGCTCGACGACCGTGAGGGATTGCCGATCAGCCTCTCGGTGCTCTACATGGAACTGGCGCGTCGATTGGGAGCGAAAGTGGAGGGGATCGGCCTTCCCGGCCATTTTGTTGTTCGATCGACCTCGGACTCCCGCACCTTGATCGACGTCTTCGACCACGGCAAGCGGCTGTCCATGGAAGAAGCGTCCCAACGGGTTACTCAGGCCACCGGACACCCGCCGATTGAAGAGCACCTTCGTCCGATGACCAAGGTGGCGATACTCGCGCGGATGACCCAGAACCTTCTTGGCGCCGCCCAAGACCAAGGGGATGCGGCGGCGATGGCGCGGTATTTGGACACCATCATCCTCCTCGTTCCCACCAATTCCTCGGCACGGCTCATGCGCGCTCTCTTGCATTTCCAAAGCGGTCGCAAACAGGCCGCTCTCCTCGACACCAAATGGCTTCTCGACCATCAACCCGATGGCATCGACTTGGAACGGGTGCTTCAATTCCAGCAGATGATCGAGCAATCGGGAAAACAACCCGGCGAGTGAGGGAAGCGCAACCTTCATGCACGACTCCCGATTGGGAGAAGCATTCGCCTTTCCCGTTACTCGTATTCACGAAATGAATCCGGTGACCCAGCGGGAAAATCGAAGGCCATCTTCAAAGATCATGGGTTCGGTTCTTCGTTCCGTGTGTCCATCGCTAAGGAGCATGTCGGCTGGCGTCAAGTCCTCGTTGCGTCGCTTCTGGGACGATGCTGCGGGAGGCGTGGGTTAAGCGGTCGCCAGTTCCAACGACGGAAGAAAATTTGGACTACAGAGATCGGCAATGGAATTGACGACGATGTCCGGTCGGTAGGCGTATCGAACCAGGTCTTCCTCCTTGGTGCCGCCGGACAGTACGAGTATCGTTCGATAACCCATCGAGACGCCGCCGAGGATGTCCGTATCCATGGTGTCCCCGATCATGGTGGTCTCGGCGGTCTGTAAACCGAGCTGTTTTCGAGCGGCGCGCATCATGACTGGACTTGGCTTGCCGACGCTGAATGCCTTTATACCGGTGGCGGTCTCGAGCATGGCGACGATCGCTCCACAACCTGGACGAAGTCCATTCTGCGTCGGGCAATTGGGGTCGAGATTGGTGGCGATAAGTTTGGCGCCGTTAAGAATCATGCGAACGGCCGTTTCGATCATCTCCAAGGTCATCGCTCGACCCTCGCCCACGACGACGTAGTCGGGATCGTGATCGACGATTGAGTAGCCATTGCGATGTAGTGCGTTGAGTAGGCCTCCTTCACCGATGACATAGGCGGTTCCGCCCGGCTTCTGTTGTGCCAAAAACCTGGCGGTTGCCATCGCACAGGTGAATATGTGATGCTCTTTGGCTGGAACTCCCATGCGTTGAAGTCTGGTCGCCACGTCTCGTTTCGTGCGCTGGCTATTGTTGGTGAGAAAAAGGAAGGGGATATCCAGATCCAAGAGGCGACGAATGAAATCGGCGGCGCCGGGTATGAGCTGACTTCCCCGATAAATCACGCCGTCCATGTCGATAAGAAAACCTGTCTTCATCATAGCCCTTTCGAAGAACCTCGAACATGACCCGAGACAGCTTTCATCCCACGGCCACGATTGGAGTGAGGCAAACAGCGCGCCAATTGCCTGGGACTTTCGTGGCGTCACGCGACCATCGGCTCAGTCCTAGGAATTCGATCTTCTTGGCCAAAAAGCCCGAAGCTAGGGGTGCGGGCGGCTTTCCGGCGGCGAAAGTCAAAATCTGGAGCATTCATCGATGCTCGAAAAACATGAGTGAAATGCCAATCACGGCGAGAAATTGTCGTCTGCTGAACAAGGGCGGCATTTGCATCTATTGCCCGAGAGAGGGGATTCTCGCCTATTTCACGTGCATTCCTTGGGCTTCGGTCCTGAAAAACCCTGGAAAAACGGGCAAATGAGCGGAAACAAACAAGATTGTTTCGTGGTCTGCATCTTCCGTATTTCCACACTTGCGCATCCATGCTTGGCGAGGTGAAGACATTGCACGCCATGCGTCGATGGGCGCATGGATCCAGCGAGCTCAGGTCAACCAATCAAGGCAAGGTTCATATCCTTGCCATATCGTTCGAGCACGATTTGGCGAAGGGGACGCAGTTCCGTCGATGCCAGCGAGGGGTCGCCGCGGACCAATTCCGCGGCATCCTGACGTGCTTTTTGCAGCATCTGAACATCGCGAACATAGTCGCCGATTTTCAAATCGTTCGAGCCATGCTGCCGGGCGCCGATCGCGTCTCCGATGCCACGGATTTTCGCATCTAGTTCCGCGATGGCAAAACCATCATTCGTGCGGGCGAAACTCGCGAGACGATCTTTCACTTCAGGATCCGCGGATCGATGAATGAGTAAACAGGTTCCCCTTTGTCCGCCACGTCCCACTCTGCCGCGAATCTGGTGAAGTTGAGATAAACCAAACTGCTCGGCGTTCTCGATGATGACCACGTTTGCGGTCGGAATATCCAGCCCGACCTCAATCACCACCGTGCTGACGAGGACGGCGAGTTCGCGATTTCGAAACGATTGTAGAACCCGCTCCCGTTCCTCGTCAGGGAGCCTTCCATGAACCACCCCAACCCCATGCTTGGCGAACGGTCCCGCGACAAGTTCTTCCGCGCGTTGTACGGCAGCCGTCAAGGTCTCGTCCTGGTCGTTATCGATGCGGGGGCAGACCACTAGGCCTTGTGAGCCGGCGTGCAATTGGCGATCTAGAAATGAATACGCCTTGTCCCTTTCCTCGAACGGAACGACGTAGGTAAGCGTCTCCTTTCTGCCGGGAGGCCGCTCCTTCAATCGAGAAAGATCAAGATCGCCGAACCATGTCATGGCGAGCGAACGAGGAATAGGGGTGGCGGTCATAACCAGTTGATGGGGCCGCTGACCTTGTTTCAAAAGTTCTCCCCGCTGCCGAACGCCGAACTTGTGTTGTTCGTCGATCACGGCGAGCCCAAGTCTCGCGAACGATACGTCCTTTTGCACCAGAGCGTGCGTTCCCACCACCAAGTCAATCTCGCCGGCCTCGAGCAATTTCAAAAGCTCTGCTCGCTCGTTCGAACTCAGGCTTCCCGTGAGTAATCGTCGTCGAACGCGGCTCCTAGCGAGATAGCCATCAAAGGTACGAAAATGCTGCTGGGCGAGGATTTCGGTGGGGGCCATCAAGGCCGTTTGATAGCCGGCTGCAATCGTCGCTAGCATGGCATACGCCGCCACTGCGGTCTTGCCGGTACCGACGTCCCCTTGCAACAATCGATACATCGGTTTGCCGCTCGCCAGGTCTCTCGTGATCTCGGAAATCGCCTGGTTTTGATCGCCGGTGAGCGTAAAGGGAAAAAGCCGACGAATGCGCCTATCCACTTCGTCTCGCGTCACGATGGAGAGTGCGCTCGATTCCCGCCTATGAAACCGTTTGACAGCCAGGGCGGTTTGAAGCGGGAGAAAATCGTCGTAGATCATTCGGCTTCGCGCCCGCTGAAGCGCGCCATTGTTCGGTGGCGCATGGATGAGACGAAGGGCCTCCGCGAGATCGGGAAATCCATGCTTCCGCCGTAATCCTTCCGGCATGGGATCCTGCACGAGTTCGACGTACTTTTCGACGGCGTGAGCAATGGCACGACGAACACTGTGAATATTGAGCCCTTCGGTCAAAGGATATACGGGAACGAGACCCGGCGAACCCACGTCAACGTCCATCAACTCGACGCGGGGATTGGCCATTTTCCAACGACCGTCGCTGAGTTTCGCTTTGCCAACCAGCCGGTAGACGCCTTCCAGTTTCATCTGGTCGGCGACCCAAGGCCTGTGGAACCAGGTGACGGAAACGTAACCCGTCGGATCGCTGAACCCGGCATCAATAATCGGCAGTCCACTCCTCGTGACTCGTTCGCGAACGTACTCGAGCTTTCCCGCAACCGCCAGAACTACCCCTTCCTCCAAAGAGGCGAGGGGTGTGACATTACGCAGGTCTTGGTACTCTCGCGGGAAAAGGAAGAGCAGATCGCGGATCGTGAAAACGCCGAGCTTCTCGTACAGGGTCGCTCGGTTCGGCCCAACCCCTTTCACGAACTGCACGCTAGTATCGAGCACGCTGGCGTTTTGATTCATGTTCGAACCCGACGAGCAGTTCGGCAATTGGCCGGAGTTTCACCTCCGATGGGAGACGAGTCAGCAATACCTTGGCCAAACAAGTGCGAGTCATAGCTGATACGGGGCGTTTTCATCAAATACCGGATCCTGCGAGTTTCGATAAAACAGGCGGAGTTTTAGGCTGTTCTCCTTCCCCTTGTTCGGTTTGGCTACCCCTGTTATACACATCCGCGTTTTCCCAAGCTCGATGCAACTCGGAAGGACCAATCTCTTCGCGTCCTTTTCGTCGATACAGCCTATTGGGGCTCCCTTCGAGGCCCGATATCCGAGTGAACGAACAGATCCTGGCGAAATGTAGGCAAGAGGTCGGCCGAGGCATCGGGGTAAGTTGGCGGAAGTAATAATCGCGCGGGTTTCCGCGTCGAAGGGAAAGGTGATTGCCATGCGTGCCAGAAACTGGGTATTGATTTCGTGTCTGGCTTGTTGCGTCGTGACTTCGTCAACCTACGCAGGCGCGGAAATCATGGTTGGCGCGGTCTACGGTCCCCCGCGACCAAGATATCATTTGCATCATTACCACCCCTATCCCGTGTATCCGCGCCCCGTCTACGTGCGCAGGGTCTATCCACAAACGGTGGTGCGTGAGGTCTACGTGGAGAGGCCCGTTTATGTCGAGCGTCAAGTCGTCGTGGAGCAACCCTCAGTCGCGCCGGCGCCCGCAACGACCGTCAAGCCGACAATTCAACAGGCTCAACAACTACAACCCGTGCTTCCGGATCCCAATCCGCCGAAGAACACCACCAACGCCAAGCCTGCGCCCGCTCCGGAACCGCTACAACTGGTTCCGACGACGCCTCAGCCCGCGCCGACCACCGCCACCGTGACGGAAGTGGTCACTCCGCTTCCGGACTATGTAAAGTTCGAAGGGGTCATGCCGGAGGGGCCGACGACGGAATACAAAGTAGTTCACCCGAAGACGGGTTGCGAATGCATGATTCCGATTCCCGCCTGCGGATTAAAAGAAATTGATCCGGGCAAATGGGAAGTCGAACTTGAATACGAGAACGGCGAGATCGAAATCGAGTTCAAACGGGACGGGCATATCAAAGTGAAGTACGAGTTTGACGAGAAGGACGACTAGCCATCTTCGGGGAACCGAAACCCGATCGACCTTTCCTTTTGTCGATCAGTAGAGCAGTGCCGTGGCCTGGGTCGTATTTCAATTGGGTGCTCCAAGCGACCGGGCCGGGAATAGAACTTTCAAATCCCAAGACGCATGAGAAACCGAACAAACTCCGCGAGAGTGATCGAGTTTGTTGAAGTGAGTGAATACACGAGGAGTCTCGTGAGGCGAGTTCTGTCATCCAGATAATGGTCCATGAGTCGAATCAACGCTCGCTCGTCATCTCCGTGAAAAACAGGCCCTTCGAGTCCGCGGCCGAATCCACTTCGTCTCCAACGACGAGCAATCGATCGCCTAGCAGTTGACGATCGCGGATTTCCCCTTTGGGTCCCGTCACGAGAAACTCGGCGGGATGTACGAAGACGATCGCAATGCCATTCTCTCGGGACCGAGATTGAAGAATTGGATCATTTTTTACGGGCCCAAACATCCCTCCGGAAGGGCAAAGCAAGAAGTCGGCGTCCCGTTCACAAAACCGCTTCACGATTGTTGGTTCGGTTCGGTCCGCACAAATCATCACGCCGATTTTTCCCAGCGAAGTAGTGAACACGGTAGACTCCGATCCCGCCGTGTTCCGAACACTTTCGTGACCAAGCTTTTGTTTGCGGTATTTGCCAAGCAGTGATCCGTCAGGTCCAATGATCACGACGGTGTTGTACCGAAAGTCGCCGTCCGCTTCGGCCATCCCGGCGACGAGATGAACATTCAGTTCGTCTGCCAAGGCCGACAAGCGACGAAAATACGGACCCATGGGAATGGGCTCTCCCAGCGACCGGAACAGGTCGAGTGGGATGGATTTGTCCGCAATGGCGTAACCGTCGAGAAAGCATTCGGTGGTACAGGCAATGTCCGCTCCCCTCATGGCCGCCTGACGGATCAAAGGTTCCGCACGTCTGAAGTTGGCCTCTTTATTTCCCCGGATCCACTTTAGAACGATACCCGCGACCTTTACCTTCTTCGGCGACGGAACTTTTGGCTCCGAACCTCGGCTCGGTGCCGCGATCACCACAAACACCGAAGCGCATCGGATGCAGGAAAGGAAAAACATGGTGAACGCTCCTTAAGCCACTCGATCAACCGACGTGAGTCGGAGTATCTCAAGTCCGGTCCATGTCATTCTTTAATCAAAAATGAAAGGGTTATTCGTCAATCCGTTGACGGCTCGTCGGCGAGAGACTCCTTCAAACCACGCGCAGCGAGTAGTGGGTCCGACTCCGCCGAAATCGCGCTACTGACGGCGATGCGTCGACCACCGGCGGCGCGGACTTGATCCAAGTTTCCGCCGTGAATGCCACCGATGCAAAAGAATGGTAGTGAGATTTCTTCCGCCGCCTGACGCACAAACGCCAGTCCGGGAAAGTCCTCGAACTGCTTTGTATTTGAAGGGAAAACGGGCCCCACGCCGAGATAATCCGCGCCGTCGCGAACCGCGGCTCGAGCCTGATCGATCGAATGCGTACTCACGCCAACGATCGCATCAGGGCCAACAATTCTCCTCGCATCGCGAACGGTGAGCTCCTCTTGCCCCACGTGCACTCCATCCGCTTCCGACAGCCGCGCGATATCCGGTCGGTCGTTCACAATAAACATCGCATTTTGCTGACGGGTCCATGCTCGTAAGCTTCGAGCGACGGCAAGCAGTTCTCGGTCCGTCGCCGTCTTGAACCGTAGTTGGACGACGTCCACTCCCCCCGAGATGGCTCGTTCCACCATCCAGTCCAGCGTGCTCGCGCAAGAACTGGGATCGACCAACCAGTAGAGGAGCGCACCGCGAAGTCGGTCGCGCGCGCGGTCGGCGATGAACAGGAGCCTCTCGATGCTATAGAGTTCGTATCGCGAACTTTCGAGAATCTTGGCTGCTTGGTCGCTTTCGATCTTGGCGCACTCTTCGAGCACTCGGAGCGCCTCTTGGGCTCGCTTGGCGTTCGCCTTGACCACATCCGTCAAGCTAACGCGAGAAAACTCTCCAGGAGTGGAGATTCCAGTGCCGACGTCGCGATCCGTCTCGCGCGATAGGATGAGCCATTGGATCGGCAAAAATGCCAGTGCTTCGCGGAGTTGATGTCTGCACTGCTTGATTCTTCCCGATAGCGCGCCGTCGTCGAGCACGAAACGAGCGTGGTCCTCGAGAACACGCAGCGCCTCGCGGGCGCGGTTGGCATTGGCGTCCACTATCCTCGCCAAGTCGACGTCGTCCGTTGCCGATGATGTCAATCCGACGAGATCTTCGGGGCGCAGGGAGACGACTTCGGGCCTTCGGCGGGAATGATATTCTTCAAGCACCGCGGCGGTATCGAGCCCGTTCTTCACAAAAACCGATTGAGCTTCGTCCCATTGTTCGATCACGCTGACCAGCAATTCCTCACTGCATGCTGGCTCCAACCGGTTGTAAGAAACGGCTAACTGTTTCGCCCGGCTGATGGCGGACGTGAACCGAGGAGCGAGCGGCAGATTGTTAGGTTCAATCCCCAAATATTGCGGCAAACGAAGCTCGCGCGCGAGCCGTATTGGATCGACCGCCAATTCTCGCAGCCGACGCCTGGCCTGACTCTCTTCTTCGACGAGCAAGCCCGCGAGTAGATCTTGCAAGTCCGCCTCAGCCGCGTCTCTGCCATGCGCGAAACGTTTTGCATTGGCGATCGCCCGAAGCGCGCCGGGCGAAAGTTCCTCGTTCACGATCGGTTTCTCCCCGAAGACTTTGTGCAACACGTTGCCTGGCATGAGCGGTCGACTCGCATTCCCTTGACAGCCATTCTTTCCGGACTTTGATCGCAGAAGGTGTTGATGTTGGTCTACGCTAAATTGGGCGCGTCCCTTCCCATGGACCACGTCTCACTGAAAAAATAATGCCTCGGCCAGGAACGCTTTTCGTCAAGGAACTCCGAGCGACCAGGCCGGGTGATACGGCATTTCTTCTCTGATAGTCAATTACCCGTGGCCATGGCGGGACGAAAAGAGCGTTGAGCGTCAGCAATTATACCGTTTGTGGGGGGATTGAAACGGGCGCGCATGCCCCGAACCGCGTTTGAGCGTGAAACGCGGCTGAGACCAATTTCAGCCGTTCCCGGTGTTTGGTGGCGTTGCGCTCCGGCATTGTTGGGAAAACGAGGAACTCGCAGGCGGAAAAAGTTCCCCTTAACCTTCGCCACCAATGTCGACCAGATAGGCTTCCATCCAAAGTTCGTGCTCTTTGTCGCGATGCCGTTTGAAGTGTTCAAGCAACGCGAGAAAGCGACCTTGGACCGCGTAGAGATCCGTGAGATCCACGGGAACGGTGTTTCGAGCCGCCTGGACGGCCAACGACAACCCGCACACGAGGATACCATGTTCATTACGGAGATCATCCGCGTCGTGCCCCAGCGTCGGCCGTTGCCCTTCCGCGATGAAATCCATGTAACCCGCGTCTTCCTCAATGGCAAAGAGTCGTTCCACATGACGACGGAACGAATCTCCCAGGAAGCAAATACGTTCCAGCCATTGGCCGGCCGTCGATCGTTCGATGGGACATTGCAGAGCCACGAGTAACGCTGCTTGGACATGCGAGAGGATTTTATCCTCGATCTCCATCCTCTCCCGGATGTCATTTTCGACCAGCATACCTTCCTCCTTCCGTGCACTTTCGCACAGTAACTGGCATGTGGGCCTTCGCGACGAAGAAATGAGGGGCGCAGGGTTTTTCGCGAGACCTCATGCTAACGCCCCACCCGCGCATCTGCAAGGAGAATTTACGAAAAAAAATCAAATCGTCGCGCATGCAGTGAATGCTTGCTTGGAAATCCAAGGTGCGCGCCGGCAGGTTCGCCGTTTCCTCGTTACAGATCCAAATCCATACAACAAGGTGCATGAAACTCTGGGCCATCAGTGACTTACACCTCGGCTATGACGTTAATAAAGAGGCGGTCGCCGCGCTTCCACCGTATCCCGAGGATTGGCTCATTCTTGCTGGGGACACTGGAGATTGCCTCGAACACCTCCAATGGGCGCTCGATACACTGCGGCCTAGATTTCGGCAGATGATTTGGGTTCCCGGCAATCACGACCTGTGGTGCGTTGATTCGTCGAACGGCCAACCGCGCGGTGTGGATCGCTACGAAACCATGGTGGCGATGTGCCGCCGAGCAGGGGTCCTGACTCCCGAAGACCCCTACGCCATCTTCCACGATGGGACCAAAGACCTGGTATTGGCGCCCCTCTTCCTGCTCTACGATTACAGCTTCGCGCCGGACGGAAGGTCTCCGGAGGAAGCAGTTCTCTGGGCCTTGGAATCGGGCATCGTATGTGCCGATGAACGTTACCTGCACGCGGACCCGTTTAATAGCCGCGCTGACTGGTGCAGGGCCCGCTGCGACGACGCGGAACGGAGATTGATAGAGGTCGAAAAGCTTGGCTTGCCGACCGTGCTAATCAATCATTTTCCGCTCCGCCGCGATTTGGCGGTATTGCCCCGCGTGCCCCGTTTCCTCGTGTGGTGTGGAACCCAGGTTACCGAGAATTGGCACGTGCGTTTCCGAGCCGAGGTTGTGGTCTCCGGTCACCTACATATCCGAACGACCCGGTGGCGTGACAACGTTCGTTGCGAAGAAGTATCGCTCGGCTATCCTCGGCAATGGGAACCGGATCGAGGTATCGTCCCGTACCTTCGCCAGATCCTGCCAGCGCCGGAACGGTATCCATTCGCGCGAGAAATCCCGTCTCTTTTGTGATGCTACGTGGAATTCGCCAAATGGAACGTGCAAGGTTTTCGCTTAGCGAAGCCGAGCGAGCATTTCGAGACGAAGGTTCAATTCCTCCCAGTCCTCCCCGTGCGCGGAATCGAAAACCAGGTCGTCGGAAAAAGGAGTCGCCTGGCCATCCCCATCGATGTGAACAAAGCCCATGAGGCCGTCCATCCAGGGAACTGGCTTATTGTCGAATGGCGTCCCCAATAGGCCAACCACCATGTACGCGCGATGAAGCTGGAGCACTCGACCACGGATTTCGACCACGGTGCCGAGTGGCACTGGTCGGATGCATTCGACACTCAGAACTCGGCGGAGTACCAGCTTGGCGTCCGTTCCCACCCACCGAAACGCGGTCGCATAGGCGGCCTCCAGGGAGATCCGCAGCAAGGAGCCAGCGTACAAGGTTCCATAGTGATTCGCGTCACTGGGAAGAATCAGCCGGTGGCTCAACGTCTCTTGTCGAATCATGGCAGAATTGGACTCGCGTTTCGTTGTCACTGCAGAACAAATGAGCTAGCCCACCGATTCCTTTCTCGGCGAAATGGATCTTTTGCGGACAGGTCTAAGTCCCACGCCTCCAAGTGGAGGGTTCTTGAATTTGAATCACGCGATCCCGTTCGATCCCATGATCAAGCAGCGCACGCTGATCCTTCGATGCGTCCCTGAACCAAGCTGAGCGTGCGATCGGCGCGACGGGCCAAATCGAGATTGTGCGTGACCATCAAGATGGTCAGGTCCGCCTCCTCGCGAAGTTCGCAGAGGAGTTGAATGATGCTTTCACCGGTCTCTATGTCGAGGTTTCCAGTCGGTTCGTCCGCGAGCAGGACCTTGGGATCGGCGAGGAGCGCGCGCGCGATGGCGGTTCTCTGAATCTCCCCGCCGCTCATCTCGCTTGGCTTGTGATGGACGCGGTGAGAAAGCCCGACGCGTGCAAGTAATTCCTTGGCTTGACGCTGAAGCTTTCGCCTTTCTGGGAAATAGCGAATTGCTGAAAGGCGAATCATTGCGGGCAGGAGCACGTTCTCCAAGGCCGTAAGTTCCGGCAAGAGGTGGTAGAACTGGAAGACGTAGCCGACCACCTGGTTTCGAAAATGGTCGCGGAAGCGCGCGGATTGATTGTCGACCCGCTGGTCTTGCCAGTAGATTTCCCCTTCCTCCGGCCGATCGAGAGTTCCCAAAAGGTGCAGAAGTGTGGTCTTTCCCGATCCGGACGAGCCCACGATGCTGACGAATTCGCCGCCGCGGATTTCGAGATCGACGCCTCGCAGCACGGGGACCTCCCCGCCGCGATAGTAACTCTTTTTGAGCCCCACGGTTCGAAGCAGGGGCGGACCTATTCTCCAAGTTGGATTAGACATGTCGGAGCGCCTCCACGGGGTGCATTCTTGCCGCCCTGCGTGCCGGCAAAACGGCTGCCGCCACTGCGATTGCCAAGGCCCCGGCATTGATCCACGCCACCGTGAATGGATCCAGCAAGGCCGGGATTTCCGAAAAATAATAGATGTCGCGAGGAAAGATCTCGTAGCCCGTCTTGGCCGCGAGAAATTGTTCGATCGGATTGATTTTGATCGTGAACCAGACGCCGAATATCGTACCCAGCACACAACCGACCAATCCCAATGCGAGGCCATAGCCGAGGAACACGCCCATCACTCCCGAATTGGAAGCCGCCCAAGCGCTTTGAGCGTACCGATGTCGTGCGTCTTCTCCACGACGATCATGAAGAAGATGGCAAGTATGCCGAACCCGGCGACCGCGATGATGAAAAAGAGGATCAGGTTGAGGAGAAAGACCTCCACCTTGACCGCCTGAAGCAACGGGCCTTGCTTGTCTTCCCAAGTGTCGACCTGAAAATAGGCGCGGGGTAATGCGGATTGGAGTGTTTCCACGATCAAGGGAGCGTCGGCGTAGTCTTTGAGCTTGATCTGAATGGAGGAAACCGCGTCATTCATGCCGCGAAGGCGCTGCAACGTCTCGATGGGTACGAAGACGTAGTTGCTATCGTATTCGCTCATGTCGCATTTGAAGAAATCGGTGACGGTAAAACGGGCGTCCGTGGGCTGCGGCTTTCCCGTCGTCACCGTAGTGACGATGATCTCCTGGCCGGGGGAGATCATGAACTGATCGCTCGACATTCCACGACCCCGAAACGTGGCGATTTGATAACCGACGATGGCGCCCGGGGGAGTTGGAGTGTCGGGCACCAGGTATTCCGGATGCTCGTCGCGCCACGTTTGCGCGGCTTTGGTGATGTTGAAAGAGGGATTCTTTTGATTCTCGGGATCGAGCAAGTGATTTTTGAACTCGCCTACCGCGGCACGCCCCTCGGGAAGGATGCCCACCAGTCGAATCGGACGGGTGAGATGCCGCCCTCGTCCCTGATTCTGATAGTGCAGCATGGCGAAGACTTCGACATCGGGAGCCATCGCAACGACTTTGTCGCCGACCAGTTCCTCGATCCGATGCATGACGCCGACTGGATCGGAAAATCCGTCCATGGTGGTCGATTCCACGATGATGTCGGCGAGGATGCCGTGCAGTCGCTCGCGCGTCTTCGCGTGAAAACCGCCCATGATGCTGTTGACGATAATCATGACGCCGACGCCGAGCATCACGCTGATGATGCTCACCAGGCCGATGGGTCGGGTCGTCAAATAGCGTCCGCAAAGGAATAGCTTGTACATCGTCCCCGTCCTTTGGCCGCCTGTCCTACCCGTGCCAAGGCCGATCGTTCGCGCGACGAGTCGCGAGCCCGATCGATCCGGGCGCTGGCACGTTCGAGACTACGGCTCGTTGGGTTCCGTTGGAGAAACCTCGCCGGCATCCTCGCCAGCGTCTGATGTCGACCGGCGAGCTTCCGGTCGCAGCAGCGGAAAAATAATGACGTCGCGAATCGTCGGGCTGTTCGTCAACAGCATGATCAGGCGGTCAATGCCGATGCCGAGCCCGCCCGCCGGCGGCATCCCATGTTTGAGCGCCAGGATGAAGTCGTGGTCCATCTTCGCCATCGAGTCTTCTTCCTTTTGACCCTCCAACTGCTTGGTGAAGAGTTCTTCCTGCAGCAGCGGATCATTGAGCTCGGTATAGGCGTTGGCAAGTTCCATGCCGTGCACGTACAGTTCGAACCGCTCCGCGACGCGAGGATTGCTCGTCTTCCGCTTGGTCAGCGGGCAGATGGACGCGGGATAATCCATGACGAAGACAGGTCCTTCGAGCAAGTCCTCGACGCAGGTCTCGAACAGTTCGCTCACGATCACGTCATGATGTTTATGCGCGGTCTCGATGCCATGCTGTTTGGCGGCGGCGAGTATCCCCGCGTGATCGTCCATGCCGACTCCGAGATAATCCTTGAGCAGTTCGTCGTAGGTCGCGCGCCGCCAGGGAGGGGTGAAGTCGATCGTTTTCTCTCCGTAGGGAAGCACCATCCCCTTGCCGAGCGACTCGACGGCACCCGCGATGAGACCTTCCGTCAAATCCATCATGGTGTGGTAATTGCCGAAGGCCTCATACACTTCCATCAACGTGAATTCTGGATTGTGATTCGCGTCGATTCCCTCGTTGCGCCAGACGCGTCCGATCTCGAAGACCTTTTCCATGCCGCCCACCAGGAGCCTTTTCAAATAGAGCTCCGGGGCAATCCGCATATACAACTTCAGATCGAGGGTGTTGTGATGGGTAATGAACGGCCGCGCCGCCGCGCCACCCGCGATCGACTGCATGGTCGGCGTCTCGACCTCGACGTACCCCTGATCGCAAAGATAACGGCGGGCAAATTGAATGATCTTCGCCCTGGCTTCGAATCGAGCGAGCACTTCGGGACTTTGGATCATGTCGACGTAGCGCCGGCGGAGGCGGATCTCGATGTCCTGCGCCCCATGGTATTTTTCGGGAGGGTGTGCCACCGTCTTGGTGAGAAAGTAGATTTTCTCCGCGAAGATCGTTACTTCCCCGGCGCGCGTTCTGCCGAGTTTCCCCTCGACGCCGATCACGTCCCATAAA